>JACQTO010000162.1 GCA_016210745.1 Betaproteobacteria bacterium | reverse complement strand
GTCCACCGTCCTGATCGGAGAGGCCGCATCGACCAGGATCGTAAACGAGAGCGCGGCGATCGTGGTCACCGCCGTGAAATCCTTGGTCGAATCGAACGGCAGGTTCTTGAACATGTACGGCGCGGACACGATGGTCGAACTCACCGGCGTGATCAGGATCGTGTAGCCGTCGGGTTTCGATTTCGCCAGCGCGTCGGTCGCGATGGCGCCGTTCGCGCCGACCTTGTTCTCGACGATCACCGGTTTGCCGGTGAGCTTGGCGAGCCGGTCGCTGTAGAAGCGCACGATGATGTCGCCGCCGGAGCCGGGACCGAAGTTACACAGCGCACGGATATCCTGTACGGGATATTCCTGCGCGAATGAGCCAAACGGCGCCGTGAGCAAAGCCGCGCCAAGCGCGACGATAAGTTTGCGGTTCATCTGCCCCCTCCGGAGGTGTCGATGATCCTAGCTTACGCCAATTATGGTGGGCCGACATGGCCTAGGCACGGCAAGGGCTGCGTCCCCTTCGACCCGCGCCTAGAAAACGATCACCTGCCTTACCGCTTCGCCGTTCGCGAGTCGGTCGAAGCCCAGATTGATTTCGTCGAGTCCGATGCGATGGGTCACCAGACGGTCGACGGGCAGTCGTCCCGCCCGGTACAGCGCTATGAAATTCGGGATGTCGCGCGCCGGCACTGCCGAGCCCAGGTAGCTGCCTTTCAGCGTGCGTTCCTCGACCACCAGATTGACCGCCGGCACGTTGAAGGTATGCGTCGGCGGGGGCAGGCTGACCGTGACCGTGGTGCCGCCGCGCCGGGTGATCTGATAGGCCGTCGCCAGTGCCGCTACAGCGCTTGCCGCCTCGATGGCCACGTCCACGCCGCCGGCGCTCGCCGCCTTGACGCGCGCGACCAGATCCGGATCGTCGGCGCGAAACGTGTGCGTAGCCCCGAGCGATCGAGCCAATTCCAGTTTCGAATCGAGCTTGTCGATGGCGACGACTTGCCGCGCGCCGGCGGCCGTGGCGCCGAGCAGCGCCGATAATCCGACCCCGCCCAAACCCACCACGGCCGCCGAGCCGCCGAGCTTCAGTTGCGCTGCGTTGATTGCCGCGCCGACGCCGGTGAGCACGGCGCAGCCGAACAGCGCGGCGATATCGAGCGGCAGATCCTGATCGATCTTCACCAGCGTGCCGCGCGCCACCACAGCGTATTCGGCAAAGCATGAAACGCCGACCTGGTGATTGATCGGACTCTTGTCCGCGCGGCGCAGGCGGCGATGGCCGCTCACCAGCGTGCCCTCGGCGGCGGCCGCAGCGCCGGGCTCGCACAGCGCCGGCCTGCCTTCCATGCAGGGCCGGCAGTGGCCGCAACTGGGCACGAAAACCAGCGCCACATGGTCGCCGCGCGCCAGATCCGCGATGCCCGGCCCGATCTCCTCGACGATGCCTGCGGCCTCGTGGCCCAATGCCATCGGCAGCGCACGCGGCCGGTCGCCATTGATGATGGAAAGATCGGAATGGCAAAGCCCCGCAGCGGCGATTTTCACCAGCACCTCGCCCGGGCCGGGAATATCGAGCTCGACAGTCTCGACGCTGAGCGGCCGGGATTTCGCATAAGGCTGCGGTTGCTGCGCACGATCGAGCACGGCGGCGCGGATCTTCATGCGTATCTCCCCGAGTTGATGACGGCTCAGTCGGCAGTAATCCTGGCCGCATCGGCTATCTTGCGCCAGCGGTCAAGCTCTGTTTGCAGGATTGCCGCCATACGCGCTGGCGTTCCGCCAGTCGCCTCGAGGCTCTGCTTCGCAAACGAGTCCTTCACCTCTTTCTCCGCAAGAATTGCATTCAGCTCGGAGTTGAGCCGGGAGACGATTTCGGCGGGTACGCCCGCGGGGGCCAGCATTCCATACCAGCTTCCTGCAAGGACTTTGGGATAACCCTGCTCGGCCAGCGTCGGCATGTCGGGCAACAACCGGCTGCGCTTAGGCATGATCACCGCCAACATTCTCATTTTCCCTTGCTGCACGAACGGCACTGCTGCTGCAACGGTGATGAACATCACGTTCACCCTGCCTCCAATCAAATCGGTCACCCCGCCGGTGAGCCCCTTGTACGGAACATGCACCAGATCCATGCCCGCTTCCAGCTTGAACTGCTCCATGATGAGGTGATGGATCGTGCCGTTGCCAGGCGTGGCATAGAAGAGCTTACCCGGCTGTGCCTTGACGAGCGCCACCAGTTCCTTGACCGACTTGACCGGCGAATTGGTGCTCACCACCAGGGACTGCAGGCCCTCAGCCAGCGGCAGAATGGGAGTGAAGCTCTTGACCGCATCGAAGCGCAGCTTTCGGTTGACCGCGGCATTGGTGCTCAGCGAGGACGGGGCGACAAACAGCGTGTAGCCATCGGGGGCTGCCTTGGCAACGTACTCCGCGCCGATGTTGCCGCTTGCGCCCCCTTTGTTGTCCACCACGACTGCGACCTTGAGGTTTTCGGCCAAGTGCACCGACAGCGTCCGCGCAACGAAGTCCGGGGCGGTGGATACCGCCTGCGATACGACTATTGTGATCGGGCGCGAGGGCCAGGACTGGGCAAGCGCGAGCGATGAAAAAGCGAACAGTGCCGCTGCCAGGGCCGGCAGTGGCGCTACAGTTGACAACCGACACATGATCTTATCTCCCTGAAACGATCGAAAAATCAGTCTGACGTGCAACCAACATCGGCGGATTGATGAGCGAAGGGCTGGCGTGCGATGAAAATCCGGACAGCCCATGAAGTGTTTTGCATCTCTTACCCGCTTCTCCAATCCAGAAGATGCATGGAAATAGGTTCCACACAATCTACCTCAGCCGACAGCGCCTGGCAACGACTCGCGCCCATAGCGCCGGCCACCAGATTTCTTAATCGCGCGGATTCCTCGAGTGAAATGTCCAGAAGCGGTTGCCGGCAAAGCTCCAAATCAGGACCAGGCCGGTAGTGACAATTTGACTGAGCAGATAGTGTGCCCCGATCACTTCGACGCCTACCCACATGAAGAATGTATTCAGCACAAGGCCGACTGTGGCAACCACTGCGAATTTTACGACCGCCTCGCGGTGGCGTTTGCTGCTGCGAAATGTGTAGTGGTAGTTGAGGGTGTAGTTGATCCAAGCGCCCAGTAAAGCCCCCGCGGCCGAGGCCGGTACGGCCGGAGCACTCGCAATCTGAACCAAAGCGATCAGCAAGCCGTAGTGGCCGATCGCGGAAACAAAACCGACCCCGGTGAAATTGACGAATTGGCGAACGAGTGCAACTACGCTGGCGTAGCGCGTCATGATGCACGAACCCCCGAAAGCGCCGTCCGCCCATTTGCGCAATTGGGCGGCGGCGCCGATTCCACGAACGACAGGCCAGCTTCGATCAACTCCTACCTGTCGCTCGAAGCCGACAATATATATGCTTTCAAATCCGAATCGTAACCGCTAACACCGATTTGGCGATGCCGGGCGCCCACCGCACCGAGGCGGCGACCGAAACGAACCACGTCGGCCGAATCCGTATGTGCATTTCGTCGGCGATTTAAGGCAGCACGGCGATGCAGGCACGCCGAGCGCTTGATCGAGATCAAATCGCATCAGCCGCACAGCGGGCAAATTGGTACGGGTCCGCCGCCGGATCCCGAATGCTGCTGACCCAATTGGAAATTGAACCATGACCCACGTGATTCCGGAAACGCCACCCGATTACGATGAAACGCGCATAATCGAGCGCCCCGACGGGTTTTACTGGCAGTCCAAATCCGGCGGCAAGGAATTCGGCCCTTTCCCGACTTTGCTCGAAGCGACTCAAGACATGCAGTATCGCGACAACCCTGAAATTGAACCGGGCGAATCGCTCGAGGAGGCCGAAGCCGATATCGGGATCGCCGATTGGATCGACCCCGAAACCGGCGAACCAGCCGAGGAAAGCATCCCGAGGGTATCGGACGATTTATGATGAGTGATCTATCCGCCACGTGGCATGCCGAGCACGCCAATTTCGCCCGACTTCTTGACCTTCTCGAGCGGCAGGTAGCCGCTTTCCAGGCAGGGGAGCAGCCAAACTACGATCTGATGCTCGACATCATTCATTACCTGCGGAACTACCCCGATCGGGTTCATCATCCGCAGGAAAACGTGGCGTTTGCCCGTCTGCTCGAACGCGATTCGACCTTGAAGCCGCAAATAGACCGGCTCCTGCAGGAACATCGTGTGATCGCCGCAGCCGGCTCGAAACTCCTCGAACATCTCGATGCGGTCGTCGCCGGTGCTTTGGAACCGCGTTCAATCGTAGAAGCGGCTGCCGCCACCTACCTTACCTATTTTCGCCAGCACATGGCCACCGAGGACAAAGAAGTCATCCCCCGGGCAGTGCAGTTGCTTACAGCGCAGGATTGGGCAGCCGTGGCGGCAGCCGTTCCGGCTGGACCGGATCCGCTCTTGGGGGATGACATCGAAGCGCGTTATCGCACACTGCGCCGTCAAATAGCATTCGATTCGCAGAGTGGCTGAGAGCGCGGCCGCGGTTCTGTTGGAAGCAGCTGTCTCAAGAGGTTCTAGAACTTCGGGACGTCCCGCTGCGGATGCTGCTTGAGGATTCGCTTCAGCTTTTCGTCGCGGATGATGCTTCGGCCGGTGCTCTGTTGCAAATCTGGTTCCATCGCCTCGATCGACTCGGGAGTCTGCCGCCTAAAAAGCATCCGGTCGACGTGGGCCTCGGCTTCGAGCCAGTCCTCCAGATCGCGACCCTGGACAAACCCGCGCCGCTCGTAAAAAGAGTAGGCGACCTCTCGAATCATGCGCAGGCGCTCCTCGGCGCCGATTGAGGGCGCTCTGCTGTCCGCACTCGGGCCCCGCACGGGAGCAGACTGCCGCGCGGCCGGGTGGTGAGCCGCCTCCTGGATGAACGACTTGCTTGCATGTTTGGCCATGTTTTCCTCCTACGGCACATTGGCCGCGATAGTCTTGGTCGATATGGGCCGGGCACTGGCGCCCGGCGCTCAGGAAACTGTTTCGTCGCCGAAAATGTATCGGTCTTACGCTTTTTTCGGCCGCCCCTTGTAGATCGACTCGCGCCAACTCCCGTAGTTCCATCCGCTCGCTCCCCGAATCCCGCCTCTGTGATCCAGGTCAAGGCAAATATCGCGGCGGGGCGCAACATGAGAAATGGGCAGGGGGTCCCAAGCATTCCCAGAATGCAGCACCGCGTGGAGGGTTTCATGCATAGCCGGTACGCGGGGTACCAGGTCGTTCCAGTGATGCGCGATTACCATTTGTTGTATGGGGAATTGCGTGCCCAACTCCTTACCTCTCTCTGAAGGAGAAAACCATGAAGAGCGGGAAAACGATTCCGAGACAGAAACAGGCAGAGCCCAGTGTTGAACCAGGAAAGCGCAAGGTTCGATCCGGCGCAAGATCAACGGTGCGCGGGGCGCCGAACGGCCAGGGCGTGCTCACCCCGGGCGAGCGCCGCCACATGATCGAACTCGAAGCGTACCTGCGCGCCGAGCGCCGCGGCTTTGCAGGTGGGACTGCGGAAGAGGACTGGTTCGAAGCCGAGGCCGAAATCGACCGCATGCTGGCTAGGTCGGCGCGGCATTAGCCGGTACGCGAGACGCGATAGCGGGCTGCGCGGGATTGTTCTCCCGGCGAGAACATATAATGTCTGCACCCACTCGATGCGGCGCAAGACATGAAGTTTCAGATGGCCAAGAATTCTCTATTCGCAATCCTGCTGCGCTCGCCGTGGTGGATAAGTTTCGCCATTGCAGCGGGGCTTTTCGCGGCGGCGAGCCTCTGGCTGCCTGGGCTTTATGCGTTCTTTATCGCCTTGCCGTTCACGGTCATAGCCTGTTACGTCGGCTGGCAGCAGATTCGACAGCCTAGCGCCGCGCGGATCACCGACACCCTAGAGACAATCCGCGCCATGTCGTGGAATGATTTTTCCGGCGCGATCGAGGAGGCCTTCCGCCGTGAGGGCTACAGCGTCAGCCGGCTCGGCGGAGCGCAGGCAGATTTCGAGCTGACCAAGGCGGGTCGCGTTTCGCTTGTCGGCTGCAAGCGCTGGAAGGTCGCGCGCACCGGCATCGAGCCGCTGCGCGAACTCCATGCCGCCAGGCTGGCGCGCGACGCGCATGAGTGCATCCACGTCGCCGCCGGCGAAATCACCGACACCGCGCTCGCATTCGCGGCCGAGAAAAACATCCGCCTGATGCAAGGCGCCGAGCTCGCGAAGCTGCTGCCGCGCATTGGGCGCGCAAGGAACCGTCCGGCGAAGTAATCGGCGCGGTACGGAAAGCGCCGAGAACCCCAAGCCGGACCAAGGAAGTTATTTTGCCGTTTATCAATCTCCCCTTTTTTGCGCAGTTGCGAGCAACTGTGCAAAAAAGGGGAGACGAATTTAGAAGCCAAATCTGCGCCAAATCCGTCAGCAGCAGGCTTGCAGGTGGCTAGCGCGGTGCCTGGCCGGCGATGGGCGGTGTGGGCGGCGTCACATCCCCGCACTGCGCCCGGTGGCGCAATGCGTGATCCATCAGCACGCAGGCGAGCATCGCCTCGGCGATCGGCGTTGCGCGGATACCGACGCAGGGATCGTGGCGACCGGTGGTCTGCACGATCGTCGCGTCACCGCGCTTGTCGATCGAGCGCCGAGGAATACGAATCGAGGAAGTCGGCTTCAGCGCGATGCTGACCACGACATCCTGCCCGGTTGAGATGCCGCCCAGCATTCCGCCGGCGTTGTTGGATGCGAAGCCTTCGGGTGTCAGCTCATCGCCATGCTCGCTGCCGCGCTGTTCGACGGAGGCGAATCCGGCGCCGATCTCGACCCCCTTCACGGCGTTGATCCCCATCATGGCGCTGGCGATGTCGGAGTCCAGGCGCCCGTAGACCGGCTCGCCCCAGCCCACCGGCACGCCCGAGGCGATCACGTTGACCCGCGCGCCACAGGAGTCGCCTGCCGCGCGCAGTTCATCGAGAAACGCTTCGAGCACGGGCACGGCATCGGGATCGGCCGAAAAGAAGGGATTCGAGTTCACGGTGTCCCAGGACTTCAAGGCCATGCGATGCGGCCCGATCTGCGCCATGTAGCCGCGCACCACTACGCCGAATTTCTCGCGCAGCCATTTCTTTGCGATCGCGCCGGCTACGACGCGGATCATGGTCTCGCGCGCCGACGCCCGGCCGCCGCCGCGATAGTCGCGGATGCCGTATTTCTGCCAGTAGGTGTAATCGGCGTGCCCGGGACGGAAGGTCTCGGCAATCTCGCGGTAGTCCTTGCTGCGCTGGTCCTCGTTGCGGATGAGGAATCCGATCGCGGTGCCGGTGGTCCTGCCCTCGAATACGCCGGAAAGAATCTCGACCCGATCGGTCTCGCGGCGCTGGGTCACGTGGCGCGAAGTGCCCGGCTTGCGCCGATCGAGGTCCTTCTGTATGTCGGCCTCGCTGAGATCCAGGCCCGGCGGACAGCCGTCGATCACGCCGCCATAGGCGGGCCCATGGGACTCGCCGAACGAGGTGACGCAGTACAACTCTCCGAAGGTGTTTCCCGACATGGTGCGGCTCGTGCGAAGTTCGTATCGAGTTTAGCACAGGCTCCGGGAGGCTTTTCCCGCTGCGACTCGCCGAGTCCACCTATACCTATCAGGTTTTCCGCAGCGCGGCCGATAAGTCGATCGTGCAGATGCGCACCCCGGCAATGCTGGACGACAATCACCTGATCCGCAAGACGCTCAAGCTCGTGAAGCTGTTCGAAGGCTTCTCGGAGGAGGATGCGCGCGACTTTCTCCTCTGGGCCAGGCGCCTCGACGTGAAACCCGGCGAGCGCGTCATCGAGCAAGGGGAACCCGGGCGTGACATGTACATCGTCGCATCGGGCTCGCTCAAGGTGGTGAAATCGAGCGGCCTGGTGGAGGAAGAACTCGCGCTCTTGACCCCTGGGGACTCGTTCGGCGAAATCGCGCTCGTCGACAGCGGTGAGCGCTCCGCCTCGGTGATCGCCATGACGCAGTCGATGCTGCTGCGTTTCGAGCGCCGGTTCCTGGTCAAGATTCCGCAGGTTTCGCTCAAGCTCTACCGCAATGTCGCCGCCATGATGGCCGCTCGCCTGCGCGACACTTTGATGCGCGTGGTGTTGGGCAAGGTGGCCGGATCGCTGGAACCGGAGGATGCCGACGGATCGGCCGCTCGGCGCGTGCGCTCGCGAATCAAGCTTCCCGGTTAGCCGGGCTGGAAAAATCCCCGTGTCTCGAAAACCGACGCCGGAAACGCGCGACCGCCCAGCCGCAGGCTGCGCTTGAGCACGAAGTCGAACAGGATCGGATTGTGCTCGCGGATCTGCCTGAGCGGGGGCGCCGCCGAGCGTTCGACCAATCCCAGTTCGGCCAGGCGCTCGACCGAGTAGATCGGCATCACGCCGGGCAGCGGATAATCGGAGCCGTTCAGCAGCCGCGGGTGCCAATGGCTGCGCTCGAGCACGCGCACCAGGCCCGGCACGGCCCGGTGCACCTGGGTCAGCGCCGAGAGATCGCCGAACAGCAGCTTCTCCCCGTGCGGCTCTTCCATCAGGCGCGCGAAAAGCGAGAAGCTCTCGGCCTCCGGCCCATTCGCGCCCCGGTCTAAATCGATGTCCGAGCCAAGCGAAGCGCAGTGCGCGACCACCACCCGTACGCCGTGTTCGAGCGCGCGGCGCAGCCTGAGCGGATTGCCGAGATTCTGAAGCGGGGCCGAGCCGATCGCCAACTCGCGCCCGGCGTGGGTGATGAGCGGCAGGCCGCGCCGCGAAAGTTCCTCGTAGAAACCGTCGCAGCGCTTCGAGGCCGGATCGATTCCCATGGCGCTCGGCAGCCACTTCACCGCGCGTGCGCCTTCGTTGCACGCCTGCGCGAGCCGCTCGAACCAATCGCGCCGGTAAGGGTGAATCGATGCCGCCCACTCGAAATCCTGCGGAAACCTGCGTGCGACCTCGGCTGCGTAACGGTTGGGAACGTAGATAGACGTTTCTTGCAGGCGCTCCGCGCCTGCCTCGTCGACGACGCAATCGAACGCGAACAGCAGCAGTTTCGTCCCCTTGGCCATGCCGTCGACGAGATTGCGCATGCGCTCGAGGTAACTCTGATCGACGCGGCCGGGGGCGTCGTGGGCGCAGCCTGCGTTGAGATAGAACAGGCGCTGCGCGTATTGCAGCGGATTGGCCACACTCTCCATCGCCGGGTCAAGGCGGATCCCGCTGCCCGAGTCGCCGGTCCCGACCAGATGCACGTGGCAGTCCCACACGTTGCGCGGATCGAGCCCGTCCCAGGCTGCGCGCACCAGCTCGTGGCGCGCGAGTTCCGGCGGCAGCAGTGCGCGGCAGGGATTGACCAAGCCATGCTCGGGCCAATAACGCAGCAGCGCGGCACCGGCTCCGAGCGCGCCGAGCGCGGCGAGCGCCGCCAGGTTTCTCCGTCGCGAAGAATTCACTCCCTGGAGTTTCTTATGTATCCCTTGAGCATGCGGTTTTCGAACACCTGTTCCTCGAGCCTGGCCTTGGCGACGTCGTGGAACGACAGCACACCGAGCAGCTTGTCCCCGTCGGTCACCGGTATGTAACGCACGTGCGAATCGAGCATCACCCGGCGCAAATCATCGACATCCACATCGGGCCCCACTGTCTGCGGATCCCGCACCATCAGATCGCGGACCATGAGCCCATGAATCGAACCTTTGTTGGCATCGATCGCCTTGAGCAGTTCGCGAAAGGTCAGCATGCCGGCCAGCTTGCCGCCTTCGACCACTACCAGCGAACCGATATCGTGCTTGACCATGGTCGCCAGAGCATCGGTAAGCAACGCATCAGGGGCACCCGTGTAGAGCACGCTTCCCTTGATGCGCAGGATTTCCTTGGTCTGCATTGCGCCCTCCTGGATAGACGATACGACCTGATTCATGTTACTCCGGCCTCACGCGCAAGCAAACCGCCCGCGCGCGTCAGAGTCCGATAGCGCCGGCGCGCCATCGTACGGGTCTTCCTAAGCCGGACGAGCCGGAACCAAGGAAGCTGATTTTGCCGTTTATCAATCTCCCCCTTTCGTGCAGTTGCTTGCAACTGCACGAAAGGGGGAGACGAATTTAGAAACCAAATCTTCGCCATGTTGGTCAACAGTACACTTTGGCTAATGACATAAGAGGAACGAGGCAGGCAGCCGATGCGCGGCGCAAGCGCTGCGGCTGCTAAACTTCGTCCATGCACCCTGCCCTTACCCTTTCCATCGGCTTCCTCGGCGCCGGCCGCGTCGGCACGGCCCTCGCCTGGGGCTTGGCGCGCAAGGGTTTCAGAATCACGGGAATCGCAAGCCGCAGCCAAGCCGGAGCGCAAAAGCTGGCATCAGCCATAACGGACTGCAAAGTCCACGCAAGCGCCCAGGCACTGGCCGATGGTTCAGACCTCGTTTTCGTGACCGTTCCGGACGATGCTATTGCCGAGGCCTGCGCGCGGATTCGCTGGCGCGAGACTCAATCGGTGGTTCATTGCAGCGGCGCCACGGATCTTGCGGCGCTCGGTCCCGCCGCCGCAAGCGGCGCGCAGGTGGGCGGATTTCATCCGCTGCAGATGTTTACCGAGCCGGAGACCGCGCTGCGCGGGCTGCCCGGCTGCGCAGTCGCCATCGAGGCGCCGCCGCCGCTCTTCGATGCGTTGGCGGAAATGGCCCGTGCCCTCGAATGCCACACGCTGCGCCTGCCCCCGGGGACACGCGTGCTCTACCATGCCGGCGCCGGCTATGTCGCCGCCTTCGTCAATGCGCTGGTCAAGGAAGCCCTCGGAATCTGGGGGCCGCTCGGCCTGTCCGAACCCGAGGCGCTGCGCGCGCTGCTGCCGCTGCTGCGCGGCACCGCCGATTCGATCGAGCGGCTCGGGCCCGCGCGCGGCATGGCCGGTCCGGCCTCGCGCGGAGACCTCGGAACAGTGGAAAGACACCTTGCGGCACTGGCAGCGCTCGATATCGAGTCACTGGACTTGTACCGCATGCTCGCACTGCGCACCGTGGCGCTCGCAGTCGAACGCGGTTCGCTCAGCGCCGAAAGAGCGGCCGAACTGCGCGAGCTGCTCGTGGGAAAAATGGGGTCAGAGTAACTTTTCACTACTTGTCCTTCCGTTGCGTGTGGTCGGTTGAGGAAAAGTTACTCTGACCCCAATTTTCCTGACCCCATTTTCCCTTGCCAGGGCTAGTGCCGGGCTTGGCGCACCGAATTGCGATGCGTTCGGCTGGCGGTTTTTTCCCGGACATCGCCCACGGAGGTTCCCATCGGCATAAAGGCAAGCCGACCGCGCGCCCCGCTCGCGCTGTAGTCCGAAATGAGCGCGTCGGCCACGGCCTCGCTCGCCATCCCGAGTCTTTCCGTGAGATACCGGTGGAGCAGCTCGAACAGGCGCTCCAGGGCAAACTCGTGCGTCTTGCCCGTGGCCTCGAACAGCCAGTCGGAAAAATTCATGAAGCGCCGGAACGCCGAATCGCCGCTGGCATCGCCCAATAGCAACGGCAGCGAGCGGGGGAACCGCCCCGAGTTGCCCAGCATTTCCCAGTAACGCGCAAAGCGCGCGACCCGCTGCATGGCCGGAAAGTCGATGCGGGCCGTGGCAAGTACGTTGTACGGCGCATCGGGGTTGTAGATCATCCCGTGCGCTTCGCTGTGGCGGGCGACAGGCGCGCCGCGCAAGCGCTTGAGGATGCCCACCTGAATCTCGTGCGGGCGCAGCCGATACAGCCGGTCAAAACCGCTGCCGAAGCTCTCCAAGTCCTCTTCAGGCAAACCCGCGATCAGGTCGGCATGGATGAGCGCATCGGAATGCTCGCGCAGCCACTGAAAATTCTCCGCGGCCTTCGCGTCGTCCTGCCGCCGGCTGATCAGCGCCTGGACCCTTGGATTGAATGTCTGGATGCCGATCTCCAACTGCAGCGATCCCTTCGGAAAGCGCGCGATCGACTCGCGCAGTCTCTGCGGCAGGTGATCGGGCACCACCTCGAAATGTAGGAACAGGCGCTCGTCCATGCGCTCGAGGAAGAACTCCAGGATGCGCACGCCCGAACTGACGTTCAGATTGAAGGTGCGGTCGACAAAACGAAAGTGCCGCGCGCCGCGATCGTAGAGCGCGCGCATCTCAGCGAGGAAGCGCTCCAGGTTGAACGGCCACGCGGTCTTGTCGAGCGACGACAGGCAGAATTCGCACTTGAACGGGCAGCCGCGCGACGCCTCGACATAAAGAAATCGCTTGGCGATATCCTCTTCGGTGTAGAGGTTATAGGGCAAGGCGATTTCATCCAGCGGTGCCTGTTCGCCCGCGATCACTTTTCCCGGCGGCCGCTTCCCGCCGAGAATTTCCCGGCACAACCTGGCAAACGACACCTCGCCCCAGCCGCTGATCGCGTAGTCGGCGTACCGCTCAATGCGCTGGTCGGCGAATTCGTGGCTCACTTCGGGGCCGCCCACCACCAGCGCCACCGAGGGTGCGACCGCCTTCAACATCGCCGCGACGCGTGTGATCTCCTCGGCGTTCCAGACATAGACGCCCAGTCCGACGATGCGCGGTTGCTCTTTGAGCAGCGCCTCGACCACATCGGCGGGACGCGCGCCGAGCACGAACTCCATGATGTGCGCATTGGGCTGAAGTTCTCCCAGATTCGCGGCAAGGTAGCGCAGCCCTAGCGATGCATGGACGTAGCGGGCGTTCAGTGTGGCGAGGATAATTGCGGACATGCGTTAGTCACTTGCGGGTTAACTGTCGACAATTCCGGTGAAGAATTTGGTTTTGTACAGGTCTCGTGTTTTCGCGCAGTTGCAGCGAAGATTTGGTTTCTGAATTCGTCTCCCCCTTTTCGCGCAGTTGCAGGCAACTGCGCGAAAAAGGGGAGATTGATAAACGGCAAAACCAGCTTCCTTGGTTCCGGCTCGTCCGGCCCAGGTCCTAGTGTATCCGCGAGCACTCAAATACGGAGGTGCATAGTAATGAAGCCTGAAACCGCCCCACCCGGCCTGTCGTATTCGTCGTCGAACCCCGAATCCCCCTGGCGCGTCTACCTGGAGCAAATCGATCGGGTAGTGCCGCATCTGGGCGAGCTTGCCTCGCAGGCCGAAACGCTGAGACGGTGCAAACGCGTATTGGTCGTGGATGTCCCGATCCACATGGACGACGGAACCAGGGTCCACTTCGAGGGCTACCGCGTTCAGCATAACCTCTCCCGCGGCCCCGGCAAAGGCGGCATCCGCTACCACCCGAACGTGGGCCTGGACGAGGTCATGGCGCTTTCGGCGTGGATGACCATCAAGACCGCAGCGGTCAATCTTCCCTTCGGTGGCGCCAAGGGCGGCGTTCGCGTCGACCCGAAAAAACTTTCCTTCAAGGAGCTCGAACGACTCACGCGCCGATTCACCAGCGAGATCAACATGATCATCGGCCCGGACAAGGACATCCCCGCACCCGACGTCAACACCAACGAGCAGATCATGGCGTGGATGATGGATACCTACTCGATGAACGTCGGGCACACCGCTACCGGTGTGGTGACCGGAAAGCCGCTTGCGCTCGGCGGCAGCGTGGGCCGCCACCGGGCTACCGGCCAGGGCGTATTTTTCATCGCCCGCGAGGCCGGCCAGCGGCTTGGCATCCCGATCGAAGGGGCCCGCGTCGCCATCCAGGGCTTCGGCAACGTGGGCGGGGTGGCCGCCGAGCTATTCGCCGCGAACCGCTCGCGCGTGGTCGCAGTGCAGGACGACAGCGGCACCGTCTACTCGGACCAGGGTTTGGATATCGCCGCGCTTTCGGCCGCAGCCAAGGCCTCCGGCGGCGTCGCCGCCGCAGGTATCGGGGAGAAAATCGGCATGGAAGCGTTCTGGGATATACCCACCGATTTCCTCATTCCCGCGGCGATCGAAGGCCAGGTGACCCTGGAGCGCGCCAACAGGATCAAGACGCGCGCCGTGATCGAAGGCGCAAACGGCCCGACTTCACCCGAAGCCGACGACGCGCTCGCCGAGCGCGGCATCAGCGTGATACCCGATGTGGTAGCCAATGCCGGGGGTGTCACCGTAAGCTATTTCGAGTGGGTGCAGGATTTCTCCAGCTTCTTCTGGAGCGAAGACCAGGTGAATAAACGCTTGGAGCGCATCCTGGTCGGTGCGTTCAGTCGCATCTGGGACGTCGCGCAGCAAAAGCGCGTGTCGCTGCGCACCGCAGCGTACGTCGTCGCCTGCGAGCGCGTGCTCGACCAGCGCCGGATCCGCGGACTGTATCCCTGAACACGCCACACGAAAACGCAAGGACAAACCTTCACCATGAAATCCCTCTGTAGAATCCCGGCGTAACAGCAAAACCGTTGCCAAACATTGAATCCTAGCCAAGCCGTTCTCCGGCGCATTCGGCGCCTGCGCTGGACCGCTTACGTGCTCGGCGCGACGGCCTTCGTGCTGGCGTACTTCCATCGCCTTGCTCCCGCCGCTATCGCCGGCGAGCTACAGCGCGCTTTCGACACCTCGGGCACTACCCTCGGCGTGTTGGCTGCCGCCTATTTCTACGTGTACTTCGCCATGCAGGTGCCCTCGGGGGTTCTCGCCGACACCTGGGGTCCGCGCCGGCTTTTCACCGCGGGGGCGCTGGTCGCCGGCGCCGGCTCGATCATCTTCGGCCTGGCCGGGACGCTCGAGGTGGCGATCGCCGGGCGGCTGCTCGTGGGCCTAGGCGTGTCGGTCGCCTTCATCTCGGTGCTGAAGCTGACGGCCGCCTGGTTTTCAGAGCGCCAATTCGCGACCGTAACCGGACTGCTCATGTTCATCGGCAATATGGGCGGGTTGCTGTCGGCGGCGCCGCTTGCCTGGATCGTCGGTTTCACCTCGTGGCGCAACGTGTTCGTGGCAGCCGGTGCGCTGTCGCTCGGGCTTGCCGCGCTCATCTGGGCACTGCTGCGCGACAACCCGCGCAATCTCGGCCTGCCGACCTTGAATGAAATCGAAGGCAGGCCGGAACCACCTCCGCATACAAGCCACTGGCTGGAGGGGCTCGGCGTCGTGCTGCGCAACCGTCTAACCTGGCCCGGATTTTTCATGAACCTCGGGCTGGTGGGGTCCTTTCTCACTTTCGCCGGCTTGTGGGCCGTGCCCTATTTGCGCGAGGTGCACGGCATGGAGCGCACCCTCGCGACCTACCACACCAGCGTAATGGTTCTCGGCTTTGCCACCGGCTCGCTCGTAGTGGGGGCGCTGTCGGACCGCATGCGACGCCGCCTGCCGCTCATGCGCGCGCTCGGCGCCCTCTATGCTGCCTGCTGGCTGCCGTTTCTCGGCGGCTGGGCGCTGCCGCTTGGCGCCAGCTTCGCGCTCTGCGCGCTGATGGGCATCGCGATTGCCGGGGCGACGCTCAGTTGGAGTTGCGCCAAGGAGGTAAACCCCCCGGAGCTATCCGGGACCGCGACCAGCGTCGTGAATACGGGCGGATTTTTGGGTCCTGCGATCTACCAACCGCTGGTGGGATGGGTACTCGATTTATCGAGCCGGGGCGCGGCGCATTCGACCGGGGATTGGCAACTCGCGCTCGGCGCGATGTCGCTTTTCACTTTCGCCGGCTTCGCGTGCACCTTCCTGATCCGCGAGACTCACTGCAGGAACATTTACTCCGGCGCTAGTTAGGGTTATTGCCCGCCGAAGCCATCCCCGGCCACGGCTCCCGCGCGCTACCGCCGCCGATCTGCTTCCTTTTACATCCATGTTACGAACGTGGAAAACCGATATATTGCATTGCAGCAGGCACTTAGCGCGCGATAACCAAATGCAATCGCAAGCTTCTGATTTAACGATTTGAATTCTTGTAGCAGGCTCCGTATATAGGTACTGTGCGAAGCAATATTTTAGGCCCCGGCACAGGGCCAACAAGGAGTCGGAAATGAGCTATACCGGTACACTTTACGAGGGCGACAGCTTAATTCACAAGATGCCTATGCGCAGCGAGAGTTCTGACGCTGACGCGGGCGCCGAGAACCCATGGAAGCTTGCAAGCCCGATCGTCGCAGCATTCCAGTCGTTCTTCGATTGGATCGATCGCAGCGCCAGAGATGCGCGCTACCGTCAGATCGAAGGCTATCTGTCCCAATCCACTGATCTTGCCGACCTGGAGCGCCGCCAACGCAATCTCGAGCGTAATCATCAGTATTTCTAGGACTGATAGCGCCGCCCAACCATCAGCGCAGGATTGACCGCACTGCCCCGAGACCTGGGGCAGTGACCGGCAGCATCACTCAAATTCAAGACGTCCTTCGGTGCTCCGGGTTATGTGTTCCTTGGACACGCCCGGCGCCAGCTCCCGCGCCAAGAAGACCCCTTCCCTGCAGTCGAACACACCCAGGTCGGTGAATACGGTTGCCACGCACCGGGATGCGGTAAGAGGGTAGGTGCAGACGGTGACGAGTTTTGGCCGGCCATGCTTGTCGACATGGCGCATCATGATGTAGACCTTGCGCGCCCCTGCCGCGAGATCCATCGCCCCGCCGACGCCGCCGACATCGACCGAAGGCACCTTCCAGTTGGCGAGGTCACCGTGCACCGAGACCTGCAGTCCGCCCAGGACGGTGATGTCGAGCCGCCCGCCGCGGATGAGGGAGAAGGAATCCGCCTGATGAACGATCGAAGCCCCTCTCACCAGCGTGACGTGCTTCTTTCCCGCATTCACTACGTCCGGATCCTCCATGCCGGGCTGCGCATCGGGGCCCATGCCGATGATTCCGTTCTCGCTATGGAACATGATTTCGCGATGCGCGGGCACGTGGCGAGCGACCTTGGTCGGCAACCCGATCCCCAGATTCACATAAGCCCCGTCGGGTAGCGCTTGCGCCACGCGATGCGCCAATTCGTCTTCGGTCCAGCCCCCGCTCATGTTCTGCACTCCACGATCTGATCGACCCATACACCCGGCGTATGAACGTCATCGGGCGCGATATCACCCAGCGGCACAATGCTATCAACCTCGACAATCGTGTGTTTCGCCGCCATCGCCATCAGCGGGTTGAAATTGCGGCTCGCCAGGCGGTAGCGCAGGTTCCCGTATCGATCCGCCGCGTGTGCCTTTACGAGCGCAAAATCTCCGGTGATCGCCGATTCGTACACGTATCCCTTTCCGTTGATAACCCGCGTTTCCTTGCCCTGTGCAAGCTCGGTTCCATAGCCGGTCGGTGTGAAGAAACCGGCAAGCCCGGAACCCCCGGCGCGCAGCCGCTCCGAAAGCGTGCCCTGCGGCACGAGTTCGACCTGGACCTCGCCTCGCCGATAGGCGGCAAGAAACTCATCGGCGCCGGCCTGAGCCGGATATGCCGTTATGACCTTGCTCACCAGCGCGTGCCTGAACAGGAGCGAAAGGCCGTTCTTGCCGGTTCCGGCGTTGTTGGAAACGAGCGTAAGGTCGCGCACCGCCGCTCGCGACAGCGCTTCAACCAGGCGAAGCGGCATGCCGACTTCTCCAAAACCTCCGACCAGGATCACGCTCCCGCTCTTGATTACCGAAACCGCTTCTTCAAGTGAGTTTGTCTGCTTGTTGATCATCGTGGGACCAGTCTCGCGGCACGCGAAGCGCGAGCGGGAAAAACCAGCGTTCAGAGATTCAGGAGCCTGCGCGCATTGCCGGCGACGATATCCTGCTTGGTCTGTTCGCTTAGCCGCGGATGCGATATGACCACTTCGACCGGTTGTTCATAGGCGATAGGGAAGCAATAGTCGCTGCCCATCAGCACACGGTCGGCGCCGATCACGTTGCTCAGGTATTCGAGCACATGCTCGGAATAACCGACCGTGTCGTAGTAGAAGCGCCGCAGGTAGGCCACGGGCCCTTCGAGCTGCAAGTGTCGGAGCTCGGAGCGCTTTTCCCAGCCGCGGTGCAGCCTGCCCACCAGCCAGGGGAAAGCTCCGCCCGCGTGCGGGAGGCAGAACGTGAGCCGCGCGAATCGGTCCAGCACGCCGCCGAAAATCAGATGCGCCGCCGCGATCGCCGACTCGAAAGGATTGCCAAGCAGATTGGTCAGATAGTGCGCCGAGAGCCGCTGGTGGCCGATCACTTGAACCGGATGCAGGAAGACGGGCATCCCCAGGGCTTCGATGCGCTCATAGACGGGGAAAAAGGCCGGATCGGACAGCTCGCGTTCGCGCACATGCGTTGCCATGTAGAAGCCGCGCACCCCGGGAAGCGCCGCCGCCCTTTCGACTTCGCGCAGCGCAAGGTCGGGCTCGTGCATCGGCAGGGTGGCCAGTCCGTACAGGCGCGCGGGGTGGCGCAGATGCGCCGCAGCGATCGCGTCGTTGTACGTCACCGACAGCCGCTGCGCAAGATCGCGCTCCGCCCAATACACCATCGGCTGAGACAAGGACAGCAGGTGAATTTCGACGCCCTGCCTGTCCATGGCCGCAAGCCGCGCGTCATCGTCGATGAAGGTGCTTCCCACCGGACCGGTAAGCAGGTGGCCGATCCTGAACTGCGGTCCCTTGCCCTCGATCATGCGATACTCGACGCCATAGGCGGGGGCGTGCTCGGCGATCAAATCGAGAAACGCCTGAGGGTAGTAATGCGCGTGGATGTCGACGGCTCGATGCTGATGCGGATGAGTCATGCGCGATTCTCTGCAAGCTTGCGCTCAGCATACACCAACACGAGGTATCAACCGTGAAATCGGATCTTGCAGTCATTTTCAATTTCATCATCAGCCAATGGAGCTTCACGCCGCAGGCGTTCAAGGAGGCGATCATCAACGCCGCGCTGGCAAAATTCGTGCTCTCGGCGTGCTGGTGGGCAACGCGGTTCATGGTAGACAAATTCCCCAAGAGCGCGACCGTTTCGGTAATCAGCGGCCTGCTCAACACCCGGCCCGCCAAGCTCGTGGTGCTGGTGCTCGATGTCACCCTGATAGACGCTTTTCTTTTCTTTGCCGTGGTCTCGATGCTCGACCTGCGCGCCCAGTTCTCCTACTTCTCGGCATGGTCGACGGCGCTGTTCTCCTTCCTGCTCGTGTACATGCTCATGATCACCCACGCCGACATCAAGAAGTACTAGGATTCAGGATTGGGGATTCGGGAGACAGGGTTTAGGATCCAGTGGAAGATTTGGCTTTCAAATTCGTCTCCCCTTTCCGTGCAGTTGCGTGCAACTGCACGAAAAGGGGAGATTGATGAACGGCAAAACCAGCTTCCTTGGTTCCGGCTCGTCCGGTTTAGGATTTAGGGAGCACGCGGAGCCCCGCCAACTTCCCACGAATCCTGAATCCTTCATGCGTGCCTTGCCAAAGCACGAAGGAAAGCACGGATGCGCTCGGCGTTTTTGCCCAGGTCGCTGCGCCCCACGCGCGAGACCGAGCGCACGTCGACGCGGCTGCCGCCACCGGCAGGAGTGATCCGAACGACGACGTCGTCCTTGAAGCCGAAAAACGGGGTGGTATCGGTCGCCTCGATGCGCAGTTCCGCAGGTACGGCAGCGACGATCTCCCAGCCTTGCGAGCGCGCCGCGCGCAAGCATTGGTCGAACGCCGTGGCCGGCTCAACCGCCAGGATGAGCGGCGTGATATCCGGATAGCCCTGCTTCTGCGCGCGGGCGAGGTCGGCTCCACCGTATTCGACGGTATTCGGCGCGCCCTTTCGCAGCGGCACAACCGCGACAAAACGCGGCGGGTGCTCGGTGTCGGTGCTGATATCGTGGATCGGAGGCACCTTCTGTGCACGCTGGCGGAACTGCCAGGGCAATGCAGCGGTCAGCGCGCCGGCCACAAGGCCCACGATCGCCAGGACAAGCGCGCGGCGAACACCGCCGGCAGCGGCCATGATCGCCGCCGGCACACAAAGCACCGCTCCTGCTGCGCCGCCCCACGCCGCCGTGCGCATGATGGAAAACGCAAGGCGGTAGTCCCACCAGCCAAGGCGGTTGCCCGGTCCCGAGGCTGCCAGTGCAGCCGCCGAGACGATCGCCACTGTGAACCCGACCCAGAGCAGCGCTCTGGCCCAGGACGCTATCTCCGGCTTCATGCCGAACGCCGCGCCAGTCCCAGCTCCTCTGTGATCGGCCGGCTCGGGTAATGGAACCGGATCGGTCCGTCGGGCAGCGAGTGAAGGAACTGGTGCACAAAAGGATCCTCGGAGGCGATCATCTCCTCCGGCGTTCCCGCTCCGGCGAGAACGCCGTCGGCGATGACGTAGACGTAGTCCACCAGCTTCAGCGACTCGCTCACGTCGTAGGTCACCACGATGGAGGTGGTGCCCAGCGCGTCGTTCAATTGTCGGATCAGGCCGGCGATGACGTTGAGCGAGATCGGATCCAAGCCGGCGAAAGGCTCGTCGTACATCGCAAGCATCGGATCCATGGCGATGGCTCTGGCAAGCGCCACGCGGCGTGTCATGCCGCCCGAGAGATCCCCCGTCATCATGGCGTTGGCCCCGCGCAGTCCGACCGCGTGCAACTTCATGAGCACGAGCCGGCGGATGATCGCCTCGGGCAGCTCGGTGTGCTCGCGCATGGGAAACGCGATGTTTTCATACACCGAAAGATCGCTGAATAGCCCGCTGACCTGAAACATCATGCCCATCTTGCGCCGCATTTCATAGAGCCGCTCCGCGTCCAGTTCGTGCACGACCTGGCCGTTGACCTTGACTTGGCCCTTGTCCGGCTTGATCTGTCCGCCGATCAGACGCAACAAGGTCGTCTTGCCGCATCCGCTGGCGCCCAGGATGGCGACGACTTTCCCCCGCGGAATCCTCAGGGACAGGCCACGGAAAACCCGATTGGCGCCGTAAGCGTGGTGGAGGTCGATGACCTCGACGATATTTTCCGAGTCAGCGTCCAACGAATTGACCTTCTACCGTCCGGTATGTGTATTACCGCGTCTTGGGGGGCAGACCCGCCCCCCTTGAAGAAATCGCTCGGTAAACCTCGCAGCGCTGCGAAGCTACGCTACGCTGGGCTGGCGCCGCGCCGCGAAATACTCGAAAAGCAGCAACGCACCGGCGATCCCGATCCCCGAGAGACTGACAAATCCCGGGAAGAAAAGGCTAATCTGCGAGTCGGGGAAAATCGCTGCAAGACCGGTTGCGCAAAGAACCACGCGCAGCGGGAGCGACAGCGGGCGCGTAAAGTAGCCGACCAAACCGCAAGTCGCAATGTAGATACCGGCCATCGCGGTAACGCTGTCGAACACGATACTCGGGACGGCACCTTGCATCAGCAGGGTGGGCGAGAGCACAAACATGAAGGGAAGAACGAATTTCGCCCAGCCGATGCGGCAGGCCGCCCAAGCCGTTTCCATCGGCCCGGCTTTGCTGATGGTGGAAGCCGCGTAGGCCGCAAGCGCCACCGGCGGCGTGAGCATCGAGAGCATGCCGAAATAAAGTACGAACATGTGCGCGGCGATTTTCATGACCCCCGCCTGCACCAGCGCCGGGCCGGCGAGCACAGCGAGCAGAACGTAGACCCCGGATGTCGGCATGCCCATTCCCAGAATCAGAGCTACCATGGCTGTAATCACGAGAAGCACGAACAGGCTGTTGCCGGCGAGGCTGATCAGCCAAAGGGTGAGCGCAAAACCGAGACCCGAGCTGTTGAGGACGCCGATCACAAAGCCGGCGGCAGCGAGGGTCGTCACCAGGTCGGTCGTAGTGCGCCCGGTTGCCGCCAGGGAGCGGAACAGGTCCGCAATGGTAAGGCGCGGCCGGCGATATCCCCGGATCATTCCGGTCCCGTAGATTGCCGCGGCCGCAACAATGGCGGCGAGCTCCGGCGTGGAATCGTAGTAAAAAAGCATATAGACGAGAACAGCGAAGGGCACGATGAAATGCCATCCCGCTTTCATCACGTCACCCGGTTTCGGCAGTTCTTCCGTCAACAGCGCGATGCGGTCTTTCGCCGCTATCAAGTCAACCTGCCAGTAGAGCGCCATGTAATAGAGCCCCGCCGGGATGGCGGCGGCAAGTGCGATCTTCGCATAGGGAATTTCGAGGAATTCGGCCATGAGGAAGGCTGCCGCACCCATCACCGGCGGCATGAGCTGCCCGCCAGTCGAACCCACGGCTTCGATCGCCCCGGCATCCCTCTTGGTGTAGCCGGTGCGTATCATCATCGGAATGGTAAGCGGCCCCACCGAGGCCACGTTCGAGACGGCGCTGCCCGAGATCATCCCGAAAAACCCCGACCCCACGACACAGATCTTGGCGGGCCCGCCGCGCTTGTGGCCGAACAGCGCCTTTGCCAGGTCGATGAAGAATTCACCGCCTCCGCTTCGGATCAGCATATCGCCCATGAACAGAAACAGGATCACCACCTCCGCGCCGACTTTCAGCGGCGAGCCGAACAAGCCATTGGTATCGAAGGCCAGATAGGTCACGACCTGGGAGAAACTTGCCGGCTTTCCCCGGATGACCATCGGCGCATATTCGGCGACAAGGGCGTAGCCGATGAAGACCAGGACTACGGTCATCAGAGCCCAACCGGTGCAGCGCCTCAAGGCCTCGAGCACCAAGGGAATAAGGATGGCGCTGAGCCAGATGATCTCGGGCGTGTAATAGGAAACGTCGTTGAGCAGACGCTCATATTCCGAGCAGATCCAGAGGTTCATACCCAGCCCGACCAATCCGAGCAGGACGTCGAACCAGGGGAATCTGCCCTGGTGCGGCTTGCCGCGCCAGGAGACGGAGAAATAGATGATGGCGAGACCCAGCCCCAGGACTAGCGCCAAAAGCTGCTGGGTGTAGAAGGCAACGCCCAGATGGCTAGGCGCATCCAATGACCAAGCGAGGCAGGCCGCGGTGAGTGTTGCAGCGAAAACGCCGATGCTGACCCGCAGAAACGGGTGCAAGGGTTTTGCTCCTGCCGGCGACGATTGGTGGATCGGCTGCTCGTTCATGGAAAAAAATGCTCCTCAATATTCAAAAAAAGGCCCCGTGCCGGGGCCTTTTCGTTCGATTTACTGCAGTATCGCTGCTACCACGGGCTGCGAGGCGGCTAGTCCGGGCCGCTCACGCATAGTCCACCGAAGCATCGCTCACAGTCGAGCTTACGGCTTCTTGGGAGGCCATTCCTTGACCTCTTTGTAAAACCGCTCCGCGCCGGGGTGGTACGGGACTGCGTTGGCCTGGGCCATGTCTTTGGGGTCGAAAGCCTTCAATATCGCCGAGGCCGCTTCCAGTGTCGCCTTGTTCTCGTAGACCGCCTTGGTCGCCTTGTAGACCACGTCCGGCGAAACATGCGAACTGGTGACGATGAACGCGGGATAGAGCATCAGGCGAGTGGGAGCCACAATGCCGGGATATCCGGGAGCGGGATTGAAAACCTTGGTATAGGTGGCGGAAAACACCTTGCGCATCGCTGCCACCGCATCCGGCGCATCGCTCGTCGACAAATAGCGCAGGCCGCCGCGCGAGGAAAGTGCCACGTGCGTCTCCTGCGAAGCTCCGGTGCCGAGGCCAAACATGGCCGCGTCCACTTTGCCGTCGCCGAGCGCCAACATCCCCTTGCTGTAATCGGGAACCGGGAATGGTTTCATGTCGGCGATGGACAGGCCGCCGGTAGCCAGAAGCGCGTCCTGCACGAAAACGATCGTGCTTTGCGACGTAAATTGGCTGGGCACACGGTAGCCCTTCAAGTCCTTGATCGATTTGGCGGGCGAATCATTAGGCACGGCCATGCCTACCGTTATCGGGAACAGGACCCCGACAAGACGCAGTTCAGGATTCTTCCGGCCCTTGAAATTGAGAATGCCCTCGAAGGCGTTGCCCACGTCGATCGCATTCATCAGGCCGAATTCGACCTCTCCGCGATTGAGCAGCGGCGCGTACGCCGATGAACCCGACATCGGCTGGACGCGGGCGGTCATTCCGCCTTTCTGCTGCAATACGCCGGCAACGGCGGACCCGGCCGAATAGTAAAGCGTGCCTTGGGGATTGGTTGCAACGCCGACCACCTGGGCGCTCACTGTTGTTGCGGCGCACAAAAAAGCCGTCGCGCCGATCGCGGTTCGGAACAAAAACATGGGGATTTCCCTCCTCTCGGACCACAGTAGTGGAATTTGACCAGGCGAAATTATGCTACGAGAAGGGCTTATCGTCCAGGGGAACCACGTGCGGACGATCGGCTGTCGGGCGCCGATGGCGATTGCGCGAGCCTTGGATTGGCAATGACTTAGCAACTGCGACCAATCCTGATTACACGCTGCCGTCAGCGATCCGTAAGGCTGGTTTGGTACGCTCGATTTGTCCACTATTTGGAAACTGGAGTGCTCTAATGGTCAAAATCCTTTCCGGACTATTGCTTTTCCTGCCGCTCTGCAGCGCATTCGCTGTTGCAGAGAATCCGCCAGCCGAAGGCTCCGGCTCGCTCGGAACCATTATTTTCGGCATTGTTTTCCTCGCCTTTTGCATCGGATTCATTTGGATGATTTGGAGACAAGAGAAGAAGTCCAAGCAGCCACCGAAATAGAAACTGCCGGTGACGGTGGCGACGCCGACCTCACCGGTGCCCTATCGCTGAGCCGGTACTTTGACGGTCGTGGCTGAAGTACCGGCGTTTTCCAGGAAATTCGGCGCACCGTGAATCGCGGGTATTTGCAATCGGGCCTGTTACACTTGCCGCCGCGATGACGCAATATCCGTAGGGCGCAAGATGCATCAGCCACCCCTTGTTCCACGGCCGGCTGCAACCCTGATTCTCTCGCGCGATGCATCCGATGGCATCGAGGTATTCCTGCTGGGAAGGGCGCCGCATGCCGCTTTTGTCGGCGGTGCGTACGTATTTCCCGGCGGCGCGGTCGATCCGAGTGACGAGGACGAGTATTTGCTCACTCATTGTGTCGGATTGGACGATGCGGCGGCGAGCAGGTCGCTCGGGCTGGAACGCGGTGGGCTGGCCTTCTGGATCGCCGCGATCAGAGAGTGCTTCGAAGAGTCGGGACTGCTGCTTGCCTACGATCAAAGCGGCGAATTGATCCGCTTGGACCATCCCGGAGTCGCCGATCGATTCGCCGCGCAGCGCCGGAAGCTGATTTCCGGGGAGTTGAGCTTCACGGAACTCTGCCGTTCCAACCGATTGCGGCTTGCCGTTGACCGCGTCTTCTATTTCAGCCATTGGATCACCGGTCAAGGCCGTCCGCGTCGCTTCGATACTCGTTTCTTGATCGCCCTCGCGCCGGCGTCGCAGACACCCTCGCACGACAGCGGCGAGACCGTGGACCAGATCTGGATTCGCCCTTCTGTGGCGTTGGAGCGCCACCGCAGGGGAGACCTCAAACTGGTGTTTCCGACCATCAAGACCCTGGAAGCGCTGGCACGCTTCACCCATACAGACACGCTCATGGAGTACCTGCGCACGCCCCGCCACATCGCGCCGATGGCGCCGCGCACGGCAACCGGCCGCGACGGTCTGCGGTTCCTTGTGCCCGGCGATTATGCTTTTGCCGAGGTCGGCTGGATCGATCCCGAAGGCAAGCGCATTCCGTCCTATGAAATCCTGCCGGGGATAGCGACGCACCTTTCGGCCAAGGTCAAGCGAGTCACCGCCCCCAATCCGGGGTTCATGACCGGTCCGGGGACCAATTCTTATCTCGTCGGGACAAAGGATGAGATCGCGGTGATCGATCCGGGACCTGCAATCGAAGCGCACGTGCAGGCACTGATCACGCAAGCCCCGGGCCGAATTCGCTGGATCCTGGTAACGCACACGCATATGGATCATTCGCCGGCTGCGCAACTGCTGAAAGAGAGAACCGGCGCCGAACTGCTCGGCATGCCGCCGCCCCCGGAAGGACGCCAGGACCAAGGCTTCAGGCCGGACCGCGTATTGGCCAACGGGGACCTGCTCGATATCGCGGGGTGCAGGCTGCGGGTGATCCATACGCCCGGGCACGCCTCCAACCACCTGTGCTATATGCTCGAGGAAGAGAAACTGCTTTTCACCGGCGACCACATCATGCAGGGCTCGACCGTAGTGATCAACCCGCCCGACGGCGACATGGCGGTTTATCTCGCGTCGCTGCGCATGCTCCAGCGTGAAGATATAGAGTGCCTGGCGCCGGGCCACGGTTTTCTGATGACAAACGCGCAGGAAGTGGTCGAGCGCTTGCTCATTCATCGCCGGGATCGGGAGAACAAGGTGCTCAAATCGCTCCGCGATCTGGGCGCGGCGAGCCTCGAGGAATTGCTGCCGAGCGTCTACAACGACGTTCCTGCACGCGTGCATTCGGTGGCGAGCCGCTCGCTGCTTGCCCATCTGATCAAGTTGAAAGCCGAGGGGCGGGTGACAGAGGACAAGGGTCGCTGGAGCGTCTGAGCGCCGCATGAATCGTCGCGACGTAGTGCACGCGCCGATTGGCCGATGCCGCCAGTCAAACTGCGAAGGTCGGCGAGATCGGCTCGTAAATGCGCAACGCAGCGCTCAGTCCGGACTTCGTGTTGCGGCTGTCGAGTTCGCTGTCCGTACGTCCGGGTTTTATTGACACCGGCTGGTCTTCCATATAGTTTCTGGCGGGCAACACGACCGCTACTAATGGAGGTAACCCTTATGAAGGCTGTACGAAACCGGAATTGGCTATTGCCGCTGGCGCTTTTGGGCTCGTTGATATTCTTCTCGGGTGTTCAGGCTCAGACCGCAAAGGGTCCGGCTGCCAAGAAGGCCTGGGGAATTCAAACGCTGCAAATCGCCTCAGCCGCCCAGGGGGGCGGATTTCACGCGCTGGCAACACCGCTGGCTCCGTTCTGGGAAAAAGACGTGGGCCTGCCGGTCGTGGTTTCCACCTCCCGGGGCAGTAACGAGAACGTTGCTTTGCTCGAGCGTGGCGAAGTGGCCCTGGGCATGGTCACCGGCGCTTCCCAGGCAGAGGCCTGGAACGGCGAGGGCAGTTTCAAGAAACAGTATCGCAACGGCCGATTGATGTTCGCCTTCTATCCCTCGTATGCGATCTTCTTCACCCGAGCCGACAGCCCCTTGAACAGCGTGACCGATTTGAAGGGCAAGCGGGTAGGCATGGGGCCGGGCGCCGTCGTATGGGATTTCTATATGGGCCGCATTCTTTCGGCCCATGGCTTGAACAAAGGCAAGGAGTACACGCCCGTCTATGCCGACTGGACTGATCTGGCTACCCAGGTGGGTGACGGCACCCTGGATGCGGCAAGCGCGCTGGAAACCACCCCCGCTGCGTACCAACTGGGAGAAGAAAGAGGCGTGAAGGCGCTGACGATGAGTCCGGCAGCGCTGGACAAGGCGGTAAAGGACTATTGGTACTATTTCAAGGGCAAGATCAAGGCGAACTCCATGCCCAAGGGTTACAAGGGCGGCGATTACCAGACCGTGGGATGGATGGGCCCCTACATGATCGCGAAGAAAGATCTGCCCGATGACCTGGTGTATGCCCTGACCAAGTCGTTCCATCAGCACATCAAGGATCTGAATAAGAGCATGAACCTGTATCGCTGGCTGGTGGATGACCAGAAGATCGCCACCATGCCGCTGCGGAATGTCGAGTGGCACCCCGGCGCCGTTAGATACTGGAAGGAAGCAGGTCTTTGGCAGGGCAAGTAAGCGCGCCCGCGCCCGAATTTGAAAAATAACGCCCGCATACCCCGATGCTCCCGACGATGGCTTCTCCGGCGGGGAGCACGGGGATATCGCGGGCCCGTGTATTTTCTTCACAGGATGTAGCTAGGACTCAGGAGCGCTAGCCAAAGATGGCACGACTTTCGATTCTTGGTCCGGAGATGGTTTTCCGCGCCGCCGGCCTGTTCCTAACCGCGTTCGCGCTCTGGAACGTGGTGAATCCCCTGGATCCCTTGATCGAACGCCCTCTGTTCGTAGGGCTTCTGATTCTCATCGTTTACCTGCAGTCGATGATGAAACCCGAGCGTTCGCCCCTTCTATGGTCTCTGGATCTGGTGCTGGTCTTGGCTACCGCAGTCTCGTACGGATACATCATCTGGAACGCAGACCTCATGGAGGATCTGAGTCTCTTCATGCCGACCGAAGCGCTGGTGCTGGGTATCGTGGCGATCGTAGTGATACTCGAGGCCACCCGGCGTTCCATGGGCTGGGCGCTTACGCTGCTGGTGGCTGTCTTCATCGTCTATATCTATTTTGGCCAGCATCTTCCCGGCTGGCTGGGCGGTCACACCGGCTTCGGCGCCGAGCGCATCATGGGGAACCTGTACCTGTCCACCAGCGGCATGTTCGGCATCATCGCGTACGTCATGCTCAAGTACGTCTTCCTGTTTTATTTGTTCGGCAAGTTCCTTGAGTGGACCGGTGCCCTGGAATTCATCATGAACCTGGCCCTTGCTCTGGTGGGCCGCTACCGCGGCGGCCCGGCCATGGTGGCCGTTGTCTCCAGCGGCCTGGTGGGCAGCATCAGCGGCAGCGCCGTTGCCAACGTGATGGTCACCGGCACCGTGACCATTCCCCTGATGAAGCGCGTGGGCTTCCAGCCGCATGTGGCCGGAGGCATAGAGGCTGCAGCCTCGTCAGGCGGCCAGTTCATGCCGCCGGTGATGGGGGCGACTGCCTTCCTCATAGCGCAGTTCTTGGGGATTTCTTACCTGGAGGTGTGCAAGGCGGCGCTGATCCCGGCCGTGCTCTACTTCATCGCCGTGCTGGTGGGTGTGTACACCTATGCCGTGCGAACTAAGATGAGCCCGGTTCCGGCCGAGGATATCCCGTCTTGGCGCAAAGTGTTCAGCGGCGGTTCAGGCTTCACGTTTCTGATTTCGTTTTCCATGCTGGTCGCGCTGCTGCTGCTGCGCTATTCGGCCGCTTTCGCCGTGCTATACGCCATCGCCGCCACGGTGGCGTGCTACGTCGTGATCGTGCTGTTCCAGCGGAAACCATTGAGGATCCGCTCATTCGTCAACATGGTCTCCACCGCGCCGGCCGGGTTCGCAGGCATGGGGTCGGCTGCCGCCGGCGTGGGCATTATCGTGGCGGTGCTGCTTCTCACCGGACTGGCGGGCCGGTTCGCGACCCTGATCCTGGATTTCGGCGGCGCCAACGTGGTCCTGATCCTGATCCTCACCATGATCGCGGCCGTGGGCATGGGTGCCGGCATGCCTACGACGGTCATCTACATTCTCCTGGCGCTGGTTCTGGGCCCGGCGCTCGAGAAGCTGGGCATTCTGCCCATTGCGGCGCACCTGTTCATTTTCTACGGCGGGTTGATGTCCATGGTCACGCCGCCGGTAGCCCTGGCCGCATATGCCGGAGCGACGATTGCCGAAACCGACTTCTGGCGCACCGGGGTCCAGGCTTGCATATTCTCCCTTTCGGCCTATTTCCTTCCCTTCATTTTCGTATTCGACCACGGGATGCTCATGATGGGGCCGATCGAAGGCATTCTTTTTGCCATCTTCAACGGATTGCTGGGAGTCTCGCTCCTCAGCATCGCACTGGTCGGACCGGCGAAAGACAAGGCCGAGTACGCCGAGCGGGCTGTGCTCTTCGCGGCTGCAGTTACCTTGCTGCTGCCTATTCCGGGCAGCACCCCTCTGGGCTTGCTGTTGGGAGTGGTCGGACTCGTTCGGCCGGTTCGCCGTTGGCTGGCGGCTAGAGTAAAGCCGGGCGAGGCACAGGCATAGTGCCAGCTCATCTTCGCCACCACTGCCATTTCGGCTTCCGATCCGTCTGATCAGCGTTGCTCTTGGCGCGGCGAATGATCTACTCGGTGCGGGGCAGCCGCGGCGAATATCGCGCGTCCTGTGTGCGGCGGTAGAATAGTTAAATTGGGGTCATGAAGAGGACTGCGGCGAATCTCGCTTGCCATCCTTGGAATGGGACCGAAAACCCGCGTATCCGGTTCAACGCTCAGGCAACAAGCATGGAACTCAGAGAAATCCCGGTCGAGGAACTGCGCCTTGGACTGTATGTCTCCAGGCTGGACCGGCCATGGACGGAGACGCCGTTCGTGTTCCAAGGCTTCGTGCTGAAGACGGAAAAGCAGATCGAGATCCTGAAGAAATTCTGCAAGCACGTCTTCGTCGACCCCGAAAAAGAAGAGCAGGGAAAACCCAGCGCGGAGGACATCGCGAAAATCCGCGGCAGCACCGTGTACAAGGAGCTCGCGAGCGTCGAGGCCGAGTTGCCGCAAGCAAATACGGCTTACACGAACTCCACCATGGTCGTAAGGGAGCTCTCACGCGCCCTGGAGATGGGGAACGCCATCGACAGTGGCCGGGCGCGAGAAGCGGCATCGCAGATCGCCGACAGCGTCGTTCGCAATCCGGACGCCATGGCGCTGCTGGTCAAGATACAGGAGAAAAGCGGCACAACCCTCAGCCGAGCAGTCGAGGTTTCGGTTCTGATGGCCATTTTCGGACGCTTTCTCCAGTTGCCGCAGGAGCGCCTGGAACTCCTGGGCATGCTCGGTCTGCTCCAGGACGTAGGCAAGCTGAAGCTGCCCACCGAACTCGCCACGCACGGCCCCATCAACGCTGCCGAAATCGACCTCTACCGCACCCATGTCAACCACTCGGTCGAGATCCTGGGCAATACGCCCGGAATGCCGGCAGAGCTTGCTGGGCTCGCGTCGCTGCACCACGAGCGCATTGACGGCAGCGGCTATCCTCGCGGCTTGCGCGGCGACGCGATCGCGCTTCTCGGATTGATCGCGGGAATCGTCGATACTTACGACACGCTCACCGCCCCGCCTCCGAACGGCGAAAACATGTCGCCTGCGAACGCCCTCAGCGTTATCTATAGAGGACGCGGCACGCAGTTTCATCCCGCCTTGGTCGAACAGTTCATACAATGCATCGGCGTTTATCCCGTCGGGAGCGTGGTCGAGCTCAACAGCGGCGAGATCGCCATCGTCATCGCGCAAAATCTGGTGCGCCGTCTGCAACCTCGCGTCATGGTCGTCAAGGACGCGAAGGGCAATCCGATGATTCCTTACAAGATGCTCGACCTGATGAAGGATCCCATGGCTACCGTCGACGAGCCTTACCGGATTCACCGCACCCTCGAATTCGACTCGGTGAGGATCGATCCTAAGGAACTCTTTCTTTGAGCTCGGCGCAACGCGCCGAGCCCGCGCCGGCGTCGCCCGATTCGCCGGAGGCCGACGTCACGCCGCTTCTGGAGGCACTGCGACCTCTGGTCGAGAAGCGGCGCACCGATGGCCGCAAATTGGCCCTGCTGCTCATCGAATGCGCGGTGATCGGGCGCATCGACGGCGTGTGGGGATATCAGGTCGGCGACGCGGTGCGCGAGCGTATCGCCGCGGCGCTGCGCACCGATGTACTGCGCGCCGACGACCTCTTTGGCTGCATCGGGCGAGATGACTTTGCTTGCGTTCTCTCGACAGTGGAGGATTCGGCGGTGGCGGTGCTCGCTGCGGAAAAATCTCTGCGCGCGCTCGGCAGCCCGTTTTGGATCGGCGAGGACGAAATCTTTGCCTGTCCGGCCATCGGGATCGCGATGTTCCCGCAGCACGGCGACAGCGCGGAATCCCTGCTGCAGCGAGCCAAGAGCGCCTGCATGGTTGCGGGCGGTATGGCGCAGCGCATCGCCGAGTACGCCGAAGACCGACAGAATTCGGAAGCATTGCGGCTTCTCAACGAAAACCGGCTGCGCACAGCGGTTTCGGAGGACGCGCTCGAACTGGTGTTCCAGCCGCAGTACGATCTGCGCCTCGGCCAGATCATGGGAGCCGAGAGTCTGCTGCGCTGGCGCGATCCTGCGCTCGACGTGATTCCGCCCGTCGACGCATTTGCCGCAGCCGAAGCCGCGGGCAAGGTCGCCGAGCTGGTTTCCTCCCTGCTGAATCGAGCCCTGCGAAACTGCTCGGAGTTCCGGTACAGCGCGGGGCTGGATCTGCGCATTGCGGTCAACCTTCCCGGGTGCTCGCTGAGACACACCGAGATTCCGGACGTCGTCGAGCGCGCCTTGGGCACCTGGGGCCTGCGCCCGGGCAGGCTCGTCGTCGAGGTCGGCCAGACCTCGGTGCTGGGAACCGATCCCGTGGCGCGGGAAACGCTCGGGCGGTTGAAGAAGATCGGCTTGAAGCTTTCGATCGACGATGCGAATCTCGCGCTTTCGTCCTTGTTCTGGCTCGCGTCGTTGCCGTTTCAGGAAATCAAGATCGATGTTTCACCGGCGCATGCGCCGGGGAGCGCGGCCCATTCCGAGCGCATCATGCAATCGATCATCGAGCTTGCCCGCCACCTGAAGTTGGCCGTGGTTGCGCTCGGCGTTCCCGATGAGGCGACAGCGACGCGGCTCAAGGAGCTGGGCTGCGATTACATGCAGGGCGACTACAAGGGCCCGGCACTCGACGCCCGTGCTTTTGTCGCCCGATTCGGCTTGGACGCGCAGTAACCCGGAGGGCTCGGCCCCGGCCCGGGGCGGGGCGCAAGCGGAACTTTCCGCCCGGTGCCGGTCTCCTATGGACAGACGGGGGAGACACCGATGGATAGGCGCACACTGCTCAAAGGTTTGACGGGGGTCCCGCTGATAGGGGCGGGGGCGGCGTGGGTGTTGGCGCAATCTCCCGCCGTAAGAGGAGAAAAATCCGTGGAAGAGCTGCAAAAGAACTGGAAGGCGCTGCTCGCCGATGGCGCGGAGGTGGCACCAAGCGCCGAGCCGCTCAAGCGCTCGGACGAGGAATGGCGCAAGATTCTCGCGCCGGCACAGTACGACGTGCTGCGCAAGGAAGGCACCGAGCGGGCAGGTTCCAGTCCACTCGACCGCGAGAAGCGCCCCGGTGTGTTCGTCTGTGCCGGCTGCAGCCTGCCGCTTTTCACCTCGGCGATGAAATTTGACAGCGGCACCGGCTGGCCGAGTTTTTTCACCGCGATTCCCGGGGTACTGGGCACTAAACGCGACTTCAAGATTATCCTGCCGCGCACCGAATATCACTGCGTGCGCTGCGGCGGCCATCACGGCCATCTGTTCGACGACGGCCCGGCTCCGACAGGACTGCGCTACTGCAACAACGGTGTCGCGCTGAGGTTCATTCCGAAGACCGGCAAGGCGTGATGAGGCAGAATTCTGGAATCCGGGATTTCGGCGAAGCGATCGGCGTCGTATAGGTCTCGTGCTTTCGTGCAGTTGCAAACTTCGCAACTGCACGAAAACACGAGATCGATAAACAGCAAAACCTTCAGTTCTCCGCGGCGCCCCGTACAATGGCGCCATGGAGTCAACGACCACACCGCCCTACGCGGGACTTACGCCTGATCTAGTCCTGGACGCACTCGAAAGCGTGGGGCTGCGCGGGGACGGTCGTCTGCTCGCGCTCAACAGCTACGAAAACCGGGTCTATCAGATCTGGCTGGAGGAAGGCGAGCCGGTCGTGGCGAAGTTCTACCGTCCCGCGCGCTGGTCGGATGCGCAGATTCTCGAAGAGCACGCATTCGTGCTGGAACTGGCCGAGCGCGAACTGCCGGTCGTCGCGCCGCTCGCTGCAAACGCGAGAACGCTGCACGAGCATGGCGGCTTCCGTTTCACGGTTTATCCGCGGCGCGGCGGCCGCACGTTGGAAACCGAGGACCGCGACACGCTCGAATGGATGGGCCGCTTCATCGGACGCATTCACGCCATAGGCGAGACGCGAGCCTTCGCGGAACGGCCGGCTCTCGACATAGCGAGCTTTGGCGAAGAGCCGCGCGAGTGGCTGCTGTCGCATCACTTCATTCCCGCGGATCTCCTCGAAGCCTGGCGCAGCGTGGCCGAGCAGGCTCTGGCAGGCGTGCGGCGCTGTTTCGAGCGCGCGGGCGAAGTGCGCAGTCTGCGGCTGCACGGCGACTGCCACCCGGGCAACGTGCTGTGGACCGAGGCCGGCGAGATGCGCGGCCCGCATTTCGTCGACTTCGACGATGCGCGCATGGGTCCGGCGGTGCAGGACTTGTGGATGCTGCTCTCGGGAGAGCGCTCATCGATGACGCGCCAGCTCGCCGACTTGCTCGCCGGCTACGAGGATTTCCACCGGTTCGAGCCCCGGGAACTTCATCTGATCGAGGCGCTGCGCACGCTGCGTCTGATCCACTACTCGGCATGGATCGCCCGGCGCTGGGATGATCCGGCGTTCCCGGCCGCGTTTCCCTGGTTCAACACCCAGCGTTATTGGCAGGACCGCGTGCTCGAGCTGCGCGAACAGATCGCGCTGATGGACGAACCACCGCTCCAGTACGCGTGACGAAGGCCTATTTCCAATTGATATTCAGCTTGCGCTGCGACGCGGCACAGTCGCGCAAGTACATATTGATGAGACTCTGATACGGAATGCCAACCTCTTGCGAGATGGCCTTGAAATAGTTGATAGATTCCTCGTCCAGCCGAATAGTGACTTGCTTCTTCAGCCGTGAGGCGTAGGGGTTCTTTCTGGCGGCGGGAAACTCGTATTCCTTGCGCATGGGACACCTTTACGGATAGGACTTTGCTTCCCTGGCGGTCGCTTTGCGGACCGAGATAACGCGGATCGCGCCGCTGTCGCTTCGGTAACAGTGGCAGACCCCTCAGCGCAGAACTCAAGCCAAGCAGGATAAAACGGTCTTCGTCTTCGGAATGGTCGGGATCGCCGATAAGCCTGGCGCGCTCGTCGTAGAAGACAGACTTCGCCTCGTCGAACCCCACGCCGTGCTTCTGAGGTTGGCAGCGGCCTTGCGTTCATCCCACTCGAAGTGCAATGCGCTCACATGGCGAGTGTAGTTACATTGTAGTGTGTTGGCAAGCGGCCCTGATCGTCGATCCGCGACGATTTTGGCAAGCCGGTTCCGAAGCGAGTAGGATTATCCGAAAGGGAGACCATGTATCCGTAGGCCCGCGTGTTACTGCAACGGGGGACAAAGATCGAGACCCACCGCCTCTGCACGCCCTGACCTGTTCCTAGAAGGAGAACCAACATGCGAAGACTGATAGTTCTATGCGCATTAATGGCGGGCGCCCTCGCTGGCTGTGCCTCCGTCCCGATGTCCTCGATGGAAGCCGACTCTACCGCGAAGCGCTTTCTTCCGAGGAAGGGATACTCGCATATCTATCTTTACCGACATGAGACCCTTGGAGGGGCGTTTGCGATGACAGTCAGCCTGGATGGGAAAGTGATCGGCAAGACAGGCCCGCAAACCTACCTTATGTGGGAGGTCACGCCGGGCAAGCACGAAATCGCGTCACACACGGAAAACACCGCAAGGATCACCGTTCAAGCCAAGGAAGGGCGCAATCACTACGTGTGGCAAGAAGTGAAAATGGGAATGTGGCAACCGCGGTCCCAGTTACAGGAAATGAACGAAGAAGAAGGCAAGAAAGGCGTATTGGAGTGCAAGCGTGCCGCTGAGGGAGACTAATGAGCCCACCGCTACACTCATTGTGCGACGTGCCAGCCTGCCGCACATTAGGTGGTTAGGCCGCAGCATGCAAATGAACTAGGCTGCCGTCCGTGGCCCTACGATTTCGACGGTCCATCAAGCTGGCACCCGGCATACGCATGAACCTAAGCGGCAGCGGGGTCAGTTGGACACTGGGACCGCGCGGTGCATCGATTGGCCTGGGCAGGCGTGGTACTTTTCTGAATTCTGGGGTACCTGGCACAGGCCTGTACGCGCGTGAGCGCATTGGTAGTGGCCCAAGCCCCGCACGTGCTGCGCCTCCAAGCGCCACTGTGCAGGTGACCGTTAGTGTGCACGTTGATGATGAAGGTATAGTCACGTTCCGCGATGGAACTGGCAACCTGCTTTCGGAGAAAGTCATTGCTGAGGTAAAGAAGCAGGGTAGGGACAGAGTAAGGGATCTCATCCAAGGCGCGTGCGACAAAATCAATGCGCAAATCGAAGCGCTGGGAGAAATCCATTTCGATACGCCGAGTTGTCGATTTTTCAGCATGTACAAGCCCCAGTCATATGCTGAGCGCGCCCCGTTGCCGCCAACACCGAAGACACCCAGCTTCTTTGCGAAATTCTTCAAAGGCGTGGTCGCGAAGGTTGAAGCGGAGAACGCTGCCGCAGCGGCCGAGCACAATCTCAGAGTCGCCGTGTGGACTGGCGAAAAATCAAGATTTGATTCGAGAGAACTGGAGAAGAAACAGTTCTTCGAAGAGGTAAAGGCGGGCGACGTATCGGCCATGGAAAAGCACCTGGAGGCAACCCTTCAGGACATTGTCTGGCCCAGGGAAACCGATGTTTCCTTTGCCATCGCCGACGACGGTAAGCGAATCGCCCTTGCCGTAGACCTGCCAGAAATCGAGGACATTCCTCACAGGACTGCATCGGTGCCGCAAAGAGGCTATCGGCTTTCCATCAAGGAGATGGGAGCAACGCAGGTGCAAAAGCTGTATATGCGGCACGTACACGCCGTCGGATTTCGTATCATCGGCGAGGCATTTGCGGCACTACCAACCATTGAAATGCTTAGCTTGTCCGCCTACTCGCAGCGCGCTAATAAGCAGACCGGCCAAATAGAGGACCAATATCTATACTCTGTCCGTGTATCCCGCAAGGACTGGGAAACCATTAGCTTCGAAAACCTGCGAGCTCTGGACGTGGTAGAGGCGTTAGTACGATTCGAGCTGCGACGTTCCATGTCCAAAACCGGCGCGTTCAAGTCAATAGAGCCGTTCGAAGACTAGCAGCGGGGGTTCCCTAGTTGATTTGCGAGAACCTTGACTCAGTAAGTCGCATCGCACGCGACGCATTCTTGCAGGACCGCAAAAATCTGGCCAAGAGTGCCCTTGGGATTTCCGAACACCTCGGCAACTTGCGTCTCGAATCAACGCACGCGATCTTTGATGCTGCCGTGAGCAATTGCAGAGGATGGCCATAGGTTGCGTGACCGACAAACATCACAGCCACTATGTATGGTGAAGGCGCGTTCCAAGCGGGCATAGCACATCTTTCAAGGGAGGCAGGGTCAATTGCATGACAAACCTGCGCGTGGTCACCTCCTGGAATGTCTGAGCGTCACGATCTTCAGGTATCGTTGGAATGGAAAGCAGAGGACTATTTCTTCCTCGTCGATCTTTTTTGGCCACCCACATAGCGCGAACCCTTACCGCTGGAACTGTATCCACCTACACGCTTGCTGCCCCTGCGATTAGCGGCCTCGGGAACGGCGAAATATCCCGGAGTGGCTGACAGCAGCGAATCGAGTTTGCTGGCGGAAGCGGTCGGGATAAATGCTGCTGAAGAGATTGCAAGAGCAACTAAGAAGCGAATCATGTGACCCTCCCTGTGGGTGGCACAAATGACTGCAAGGTCATCCTACACCTATTATTTTCGCTGCACCATGATCATCTACGAGTTCTTAGTTTTGCCCGGCGTCGGGGAGCCAACTCGAACTTGCAGAGTTCTCTCCTTCTCAGCGGATTTCGGGACAGGTAGACGGTTGAGCACCCGAGCATTCCGAGTAGTTAAACCTCGGCGGTGACAAATCCCGAGCCATCCGCGGCGAGGACAAACCGCCCTTCCTTCACGGCGTTTAGCCATCTTGCCGTCGCCACGACTCCACCGAATGGGTAGAAGTGCAGGCGCACTCGCGCCAGGAGATCCGGATCGGTGAGACCTGCGGCAAGCGCGGCAAGGGGCTGGTCGGGCCCGATTTTCGTCACCAGCCTTGTCAGCGAAATCGCGTTCGTCCGCAGTGCGCGTGTCGATGCGACGACGCCGCAGCGCATCGCGTAGGCGAGCAAGGTCTTCAAGCTTGCGATGCCTGTCAGTCCCACTCGAACTTGGGCGTTCACGCCGCGCAAGCGCAGGCGGTCAAGCCAAGCGAGAATAGTCTCGCCATCGAAACAGAACTGCGACACGATCCAAGCATCCAGCCCGCTTTGCACCGCAAGCGAGAGCTTCTGGGCTAGGACCTCATCGGCGTTGCCCACGGGCAGCCGGGGGTTGCCCTCCGGGTACCCCGCGAGCCCGATGCGCCGAACACCGTGGCGCTGCAACAAACCGGTCGCGATGAAATCCGATGAACAGGCGTAGGGCCCGACAGGCACCGGCGTGTCGCCGGCGATCACGAGCACCTGATCGACGGCCGCTTCGCCCGCGAGGCGCACCAGCAGTTCCGCCGCATACGCTTCACCGGCGAGTTCGCGCACGGCGATGTGCGGAACCGGATTGAAACCCGCGGCACGCAGTCGCGTCGCCATGCTCACCAGGTGCTGGCGGGTCGCTCCGGGAAGCCAGGTAATGTAGACATCCGTGCCGCGCCGGAGGAAATCGGAGTAGCTGGCGACTTCGGCGATATTGCGCGTCGACGTTTCGATCGATGCCTCGCGCGCGAGCGACGTAATCGCGGCTTTCAGTGGTGAGTCGGTCATTGGGTGCTCAAGCGGCGGTGAGTTGGTCATTGGGCATTCAAGCGATGGGGAGTGGGTCATTGGGCGTTCAAATCGGGAACCGTGGTGGTCATTGGGCCGTATCGGTGCTCAATCGCGCCGTCGCGAGATGACATACGATTCGTCCAGAAACCATAAGCCGCCGCGCTCGCGCAGCACCTCCCGCGTCGCTTCCAGGTAACGCCGATTGCCGATGACCTCTTCGAGGCGCGCATCTTCGATCTGGCCGACATAGATCGCGGCATTCCAGGCGGCAAGCAGCGTCGAGGTGCCGATCGTCGCCGATATCTCCGTCGGCAGCGTGTGCATGTCGTAACGGAAAATCGAACGCGCATCGGCGTAGGAGTTGTAGTTCAGGCCGGTCGTGCTCGCGCCGACATGGTCCTTGACCGCCTTCAAGATCTGGTTGCGGTCGTGCCGGAACGGGTTTTCCCCCGGCCATACGCGTTGAATGATCTCCAAGCCCGGATCGTTGCCATGCGAATGGATTCCAAGCAGGCGACCGCCCGCGCCGATGCTTCTCGCCAGCGGGGCGAGCACCCGCGATGCCTTGAACTCGAGCGAGGTGCGGGCCCGGTAGGGTTGCGAAGCGATAACCAGATCGTAATCGGCTCGGGCGCCGCCGCGTTTCGGAATCACCTGGTCGAGCATGAATCGATGATCGTCGCGGTAGATCACCAGGACTGCGGGCCGCTCGTACACCGGGTTGCCGGTTTCGGCGCTGGCGCGCGCGCGCCAGTTGGCTGCGAGGAACCGCTGCAGTCCGGTGATCTGCTCGTCGAACTCGCTCGAAGTCGACCCCTTCAACCCAACCTCATGCCATGCAAGGCTGGTCGCCGCGCCGATCGAGTTCGGCACCAGCCAAGGCGCCTCGGAATAAAACAGATTTGTCATCACCAGCACCGTCGCCGGATGCTCGAAGAAACGATCGGACATTTTCTCCAGGGCCAGGCGCACGTCTTCGAGGCTGATCTCCTTGCCGACGATGTAGAAGGGCATGGTCGGAAAGCGCCGGTGCATCGCGCGCATCGCGCGCGTGAGAACGGTGCCGTCGCCGACGCCGGCATCGAACAGGCGCACCGCCGGCGGCCTGGGGTGAATGTGGGCCAGTTCCATTGCCACGCGGTCCGCGACCACCCATTTTTCCGAGCAGGTGTTGACGAACAAAAGATATTTCTGCCGGTTGTCGTAGAAGCGGAAATTTCTGTCCGCAGCAGCCGGGCCGCCGGCTTCTGCATTCGTATCGCCGACGGGCTTGGATCCGTGGCGCAAGTCCGCGCGAACCAGCAGTGGGCGCCTGCCGTTCATCTCAGCTACGGGGTTGGACGAGATGTAGGAGCGCACGCGCTCCAGCGTTGCCGTGGTGATGCGTCCGCCGTCACGCAAGCGGCCCACGAATTTGCCATCGTTCACAGCCAGGCGGCCGAAGGTCGACAGCGACACGCCTGCGCGCCGGCAGTAGTCCGAGATGTCCTGCAAGAGCGTTGCAGCATCCATCGCCTCCTCCTGCCCATCAATCTAGAAACCGCGATGCCGAAAGTCAACCAACTCTTGTCCCACGATCAACGTGGGATGAAGCATGGGAAATAGCCCACTTACCCATATGGCTTATGGTTCACGATTCCGGTGAAGGATTTGGTGTTGACTAGGTCTCGTGTTTTTGCGCCGTTGCAAACTTCGCAACGGCGCAAAGACACGAGATCGATTAAAGGCAAAACGGGAAAATGGGGTCAGAGTAACTTTTCCTCTGACCCCAATCTTTCCGAAATTGCCCTTGCGGAAAAGTTACTCTGACCCCATTTTCCGCGGCGGCGCGGCGGCTGCCCGCTTATTTCATCAGATAGCCGAACTTGGCCCAGGCCTCGCGTGATTTCTCCGGCGTGGGCATGTTCACTTTGGCGAACTGGTCGCGCCAATGGAACGGCCGGCAGGCATCGATGATCGCGCGCGAGTTGGTGTTGTTGCCTTTGGCTTTTTCTTCCGGCGGAATGCGCGGATCCAGCGGCGTAGCCCAGGCGTTGGTGATGATGTCGATCGAGGTCGCAGGGTCCGAGCGCGTGAGCATCGCCCACATCAGCTCCTCCAGGTCCGAAACGTCGATATCGTCGTCGACCACGATCACGTATTTGCCGGTATAGGCCCCGGCATGGCACTGCGAGGCGATGTGCCCGGCCTGCTTGGCGTGACCCCCGTAGCGCTGCGTGATCGACACCCCCAGCAGCAGGCGCGAACCGCCCACCTCGTGGGCCCAGACCGCCTTCACGTCGGGTACCCCCGCCTTGTGCAGGTACTGGCGGATCAGCGCCGAGCGCATCACCGCGCGGTAGCGCGCCTGCTCCTCCGGCGGGCGCTGCGGCGGGCACCCCAGAATGATCGGATCGTTGCGGTGATAGACGGCCTTGATATCCATCACCGGCTCCTCGCGCACGTCGCTGCCGTAATAGCCGGTCCACTCGCCAAAGGGCCCCTCGAGCTTGCGCTTGCCCGGCTGCACAAATCCCTCCAGCACCATCTCGGCATTGATCGGGATCGGCAGCCCGGTCACCTTGCCGCGCACCATCTTCAGCGGCTTGCCCCGTAACCCCCCCACAATGTCGAACTCGCACACCCCGTAGGGCATCTCGGTGCTGGTCACCAAAAAGGTCAGCGGATCGCCCCCCAGCACCACCGCCACCGGCATCGGTTCGTTGCGCGCCTGGTACTTGTCGCGGTGGATGCGCCCGTGCTTGCCCGGGGACATGTAAAAACCCAGCGTGTTCTTGTCGTGAATCATCACCCGGTAGGTGCCCACGTTCACCCAGCGCTCCTCCGGATCGATGGTCACGTTGTAGCTGCCGGTGCCGATGTAGCGGCCCCCGTCGCCTTCATGCCAGAGCGGCACCGGAAACTTGGTCACGTCGATCGCATCGCCCGTGAGCACGTTCTCGAACACCGGACCGTCATCGACAAACTCGTAGGCAATGGTCTTCAACTCCCGCAGGTACGTCTTCAAAAACGCCTCGGAGAGCTCCAGCTTGCTCAACTCCAGCGGAAACCCCAGCGTCATGTTCTTGCGCCTGCCACCGAAAAAATTGGTGAGTATGCGGTCCCCTTTCCGGCACCCGGGCACCTCGTCAAACAACAGGCACGGGGCCGCATCCGAGTGCTGCACCAGCTCCGCTGCCATGCCGATATCCTCCTGCCAGCTGGCCCCCTTCACCCGCCGCAGCTCCCCCAGCTTCTCGGCCTGCTCGATCCACCCGCGCAAGTCCTCGTAGGCAAACTCCATGCGCAGCTCCTCGCCCTGCT
>JACQTO010000144.1 GCA_016210745.1 Betaproteobacteria bacterium | reverse complement strand
TAGAAACCAAATCTTCGCCAAATTTGTCAACAGTAGACTTGCAAGTGACTAATGCCGGGACCGAGGGGAAGGTAACGCTCAGCATCGATGGCGCGCGGATCACCGCGCGCCAGGGCCAGAGCGTGTTCGACGCCGCGAACGAGAACGGCATCGCGGTGCCGAGCCTGTGCCACCACAAGGACCTCTCGCCGGTGGGTTCCTGCCGGCTCTGCCTAGTCGAAGTCGACGGCTTGCGCAGCGAAGCCCCCGCCTGCACGCTGAAAGTCGCGCAAGGCATGGTGGTGCGCACCGAGACCCCGCGCCTTGCGAAGACGCGCAAGTTCGTGCTGGAACTGCTTCTCGTGAACTATTTCGACCGGCAGCTCGAAGCCGGAGCCGCCCCCGACACCGAGTTCATGCATTGGGTCGAGTTCTACGGCGCGCGTCTGCCCGACAAGGCCGCGGGTCGGCCCCGGTGCGAGATCGACAGCGATCCGCATCCGGTGATCAGGGTCGATCTCAACAAATGCATCCTGTGCACCCGCTGCGTGCGCGCCTGCGCCGACGTCCAGGGGCGCTTCGTCTGGGGCGTTGCAGGTCGCGGTGAAAACTCGCGGCTCACCGCGGGCTCCAAGGCGAACATGATCGAGGCGCGCTGCGAATCCTGCGGCGCATGCGTCGCGTTTTGCCCGACCGGTGCCCTGGACAACCGGATGTCATTCGACTCTGGCAGTGCCGAGCATCTCGTCACGACCACTTGCCCTTATTGCGGGGTGGGATGCAATTTCGACCTCAACGTGCGTGGCGGCAAGCTCCTGCGGGTGACCTCGAACCCGTATGCGCCGGTCAACGGCATGCATCTGTGCGTGAAGGGGCGCTACGGCTACGACTTCGTGCATCACGCCGAGCGCCTGTTGCGGCCGCGCGTGAGGCGCTATCTGCTCGAAGGCGGCGAACACGGCGCCGAGCGCGGTCCATGGGTCGAGACTGACTGGGACACGGCGCTCGACATCGTCGCGCGCAAGCTCGCCGCGGTGAAACGCGAATCTTCGGGTTCGGCGATCGGCGTGCTCGCTTCGGCCAAATGCACGAACGAAGAGAACTACCTGATGCAGAAGTTCGCGCGCCAGGTTCTGGGCACGCACAACGTCGATCACTGCGCGCGGCTGTGCCATGCGTCGACCGTCGCGGGGCTGGCGATGTGCTTCGGTTCCGGCGCGATGAGCAACACCCTGCGCGACGTCGCCGAGCAGGCCGCGGCGATATTGGTCATCGGCTCCAATACCACGGAGCAGCATCCGGTCTTCGGCTCGATGCTGCGTCAGGCCGCGCGCACGCGCGGCGCGAAACTCGTGATCGCAGACCCGCGCCGGATCGATCTCGCAGAATTCGCCACGCTCCACATCCGCCAGCGGCCGGGCACCGACGTCGCATTGGTGAACGGCCTGATGCATATCATCATCGAGCAAGGCTGGCACGACCGCGCATTCATCAACGCACGCACCGAAGGCTTCGAGGAGCTTCGGGCGACCGTTGCCGGCTGCACGCCGCAGCGGGTGGCCGAGATCACCGGAGTTTCGCCGGAACAGTTGCACCGTTGCGCGGAACTGCTCGCGCTCAACCGGCCGATGGCCGTGGTGTGGGCGATGGGCATCACACAGCACACCACCGGCGTACTGAACGTGCTCTCGCTTGGCAATCTGCAGATGCTGCTCGGCAACATGGGCGTGCCCGGCGGCGGCGTCAATCCGCTGCGCGGACAGAACAATGTGCAAGGCGCCTGCGACATGGGCGCGCTCGCCAATTTCTTTCCCGGCTACCAGACCGTGATCGATCCGGGGGCCAGAGCGAAATTCGCCGCCGCCTGGGCGCTCGAGTCGGAGGGCGGCGCGCCAACTCCCGGTTGGGGCGACAAGCCCGGCCTGACCGTCACCGAGATGATCGACGCGGCCGGCAGTGGCGCCATCCGCGCGCTCTACCTGCTCGGCGAGAACCCGACCACCAGCGACCCCGACTCCAACCACGTCAAGGAATGCCTTGCGCGCGCCGAATTCGTCGTGCTCCAGGAAATCTTCCCGTCGGATACGGCGGCGTTCGCCGACGTGCTGCTGCCTGCGACCTCGTGGGCGGAAAAAGACGGCACTTTCACCAACACCGAGCGGCGCATCCAGCTCGTTCGCGAGGCGATCGAACCGCTCGGCGAGTCGCGTCCCGACTGGGTGATCGTGACCGACCTGGCGCGGCGGATGCTCGCGCTGGAGCATCTCGCGCCGCGCGGGCCGCAAGCCGCGTGGGACTACACGACCCCCTGGGATATCCTCGATGAAATCGCCGCGCTCGTGCCGCAGTACGCCGGAGTAGACCACGAGCGGCTCGAACAAGGCGAGCAGCTTCACTGGCCGGTCAAAGACCGCGCCCATCCCGGAACGCCGATATTGCATGTCGGCCAGTTCAGCCGCGGCAAAGGCAAGTTCCACGCCTGCGAGCATCTGCCCCCCCAGGAGCTGCCCGACCGCGAATACCCGCTGCTGTTGACGACGGGCCGCGTGCTCTATCACTGGCACGGCGGCGAGATGACGCGCCGCTCCGAGGGACTGCTAGCCATCTACCCGCGCACCCTGGTCGAAATCAACCCGGAGGACGCGAAGAAGCTCGGCCTGATCGACGGCGCCACCGTGCGCGTTCTCTCGCGGCGGGGCGAGATGGTCGCGCTAGCGGTGCTCACCGAGCGCGTCGCCCCCGGCGTGGTGTTCGGCAACTTTCATTTCCCGGGAACACAGAACGTCAACAACCTCACCATCGCCGCGCTCGATCCGATCGCCAAGATCCCCGAATACAAGGTGTGCGCCGTGCGGGTGGAAAAATCAGAGGCGGCCGATGCCGAATCGGTAGCGGCAGCAGCGCATGCAGTCTGACCGCCGCGCGCCGCCTAACGCATCAAGTTCAGCTCCTTCCCGATCCGGGTGAATTGCTCGACTGCGGTTTTCACATAGGCGGCAAACTCATCCGGCGGCATTCCCATGTCGCCTGTCTCATAGCCCATGGTGACGACGCGATCCTTGATGGCGTCTTGCTCGAGGACGACTTTCAGCTCCTTGTAGAGCTTGTCGATGATCGGGCGCGGCGTCGCGGCGGGCGCGAGGAGCCCGGCGAAAACGGCGGCGTCGAACTTCACGCCCGATTCCGCGCCGGTTGGAACATCGGGCAGGAAAGCCGATCTCTTGGGAGCCGCGACCATGAGTGGGCGCAATTTGCCGCCTTTCAGATACGGCATCGAAATCGCGATGGAGGCAAGGGACATCGGCACTTCGCCGGAGATGGCGGCAACCATCGCCGGGGCGCTGCCTTTGTAGGGGACGTGGACGATATCCAGGCCGGCGTCTTTCTTGAGCACTTCCATCGCCATCGTAAACACCGGGGCGCCGGAGCCGTAGAACAGTCCACCGGGTTTCGCCCTGGCTAGCGCAGCCAGATCCTTCATCGAGTTGGCCGGAAACGATTGATTCACCGAAAGCACCAGCGGCGAGCGGCCGAATATGGTGATCGGGGCAAAGTCCTTCACCGGGTCGTAGGGCAGGCGCGCGACCAGACCGGTATTGACCACCAGACCCGCGCTGCCGACCAAAAGCGTATAGCCGTCGGGCGCCGCTTTGGCGACGAAGTCGGTGCCGATGACGGAATCCGCGCCGGGCTTGTTATCCAAGATGATCGGCTGCCCCAGGCGCTCGCCGAGCGCCTGCCCGATGGCGCGGGCGATGAGGTCGGTGCCGCCAGGGGCATAGGGCACGACGAAGTGTATCGGCCGGGTCGGGTAGTTTTGTGCGATCGATTCACTGCAAGCCAGGGTGAGCGCGAACGCCGCAACCAGGCCAAAGGCCTTTGACGCGAACTTCATGTGGTCTCCTCCACTCATTGCGAAACTGAACGGCAGACGGTGTCCTCGCACCGCATTATTTTCTGCCGCCGTTTGAAACCAGGGCCGCACGTCCTATTGGGCCCGTCGCAACTCCTCGGCTAGACTACGCGGCCTTGGCTCTAGTATCAAGCCGGCTATGCGACACGAAGTTTCAACCCCCCGGGCGGGGCTTGCGTTTTTCGTGGACCGCGGTTTTAATGCCGGCTTACCTGTTTCATTTCGACTCTACCGCCATGCGCCACTTTAACGACCTTCACGCGTTTTCCGCGGCTGCGCTCGTCCTCGGCGTACCGGTAGTGCGCGTACTGGGTGTAGTAGTACCCGGCGCACCGTCGAGGGTCGGAGGAAAGCAGGTCGAAGCGCAGTAACAGACGAGATTCCAAAAACCCCCGCCGGTGCAAGCCGAGCGGGGGTTTCGTTTTCTGGGACCGCCGCTCAGCCAAGCCGGGACGGACATTCTTGAAAGGAGAGCGGCGTGACCCAGAAAACTATCGAAACCCTCAGCGGAGCTCAGCTCGTCGTGCGCCTGCTGGAACGCCAGGGCATACGCACGCTGGCGGGGCTTCCCGGCGGCGCGATTCTGCCCATCTACGACGCGCTGTCGCGATCGAAATCGATCCGTCACGTGCTGGCGCGCCACGAACAGGGCGCCGGATTCATGGCGCAAGGGATGGCGCGCGTCACCGGTGTACCGGCGGTGTGCCTTGCGTCCTCCGGTCCCGGCGCGACCAACCTGCTCACGGCTATAGCGGACGCCAAGCTCGATTCGATCCCGCTGGTGGCGATCACGGGGCAGGTGCCGACTGCGATGATCGGCACCGATGCCTTCCAGGAGGTCGATACCTACGGACTGACGATCCCGATCACCAAGCACAACTTCCTCATCAATTCGGCCGATGAGCTGCTCGAAGCCATCCCAAACGCATTTCGCATCGCCGCCTCCGGCCGCCCCGGCCCGGTGCTGATCGATATCCCGAAGGACGTGCAGAACCAGCCGGTCGAGGTCGCTGCGTGGCCCGAGCGGGGGACGGCAGACGCTCTTCCCGAGCCGAGCGCGGAGCTGATTTCGCGCGCGGCGGCGATGATCGATGAGGCCGCTCGGCCGATGCTCTACCTCGGCGGCGGCGTGGTCCAGTCCGGCGCTTCGGATCTGGCTGTCGCGCTGGCCGAGAAGGCAGGTTTGCCGGTGGTGATGACGCTGATGGGGCTCGGTTCCATGCCCGTCGATCATCCGCTGTCTTTGGGCATGCTCGGCATGCACGGCGCGCGCTGCACCAATCTCGCGCTCGAGGCCTGCGACCTGTTGCTCGCGATCGGCGCTCGCTTCGACGATCGCGCTACGGGCAAGGTGACGGCCTTCTGTCCGCAGGCGAGAATCATCCATATCGATATCGACCCCTCCGAGCTCGACAAGATCAAGACTGCGCATATCGGCATCGCAGGCGACGTGAAAGCGGTGCTGGATAGGCTCGTGCCGGAAGTGAAAGCCCGGCTTCGCAAGCCGTGGCGCTCGCAGATAGCCGAACTCAAGGCGCAGCATCCGCTCAAGATGCCCGGCATCGAGGACCCGCGCACGCACTACGGGCTGATCCGCGCCGTGGCCGATTGCCTCGACGATGAGGCGATCATCACCACTGACGTTGGGCAGCACCAGATGTGGGTGGCGCAGGCCTATCCGCTGCGCCGTCCGCGTCAATGGCTGACTTCGGGCGGCCTGGGAACGATGGGTTTCGGCTTGCCGGCGGCCATCGGTGCGGCGCTTGCCGAGCCGCGGCGTACGGTCGTGTGCTTCTCGGGCGACGGCAGCATCCTGATGAACATGCAGGAGTTCATGACGGCGGCCGAGGAAGATGTCAACGTCAAAGTGGTGCTGATGGACAACTCCTCGCTCGGCCTGGTTTTCCAGCAGCAGACGCTGTTCTACGGCGATCGCATCTACGCGTCGAAATTCAATGCGGTGCCTGATTTTGCCAAAGTGGCCGAAGGCTTCGGCCTGCGCGCGGTGGATCTGGACCGCGAGAACGATCCGGCTGCGGCGCTGGCGCGCGTGTTGATGCAGCGCGGACCGGCGCTGATCCACGCCAGCATCGACGTGCACGAGAAGGTATGGCCGATGGTGCCGCCGGGTGCCGCAAACAAAGAAATGATCGGAGGGTGATCATGATTGCGAATTCAAAAAGGGAGGACCGGGTGCTTGCCCGCGCGGTGCTCGAGCTCGACGTCAACAACCACCCCGGTGTCATGTCGCACGTGGTGGGACTGTTCTCGCGGCGCGCCTACAACGTCGAGGGTATCCTGTGCATGCCGGTGGGTAGCGGAAAGACGAGCCGCATCTGGCTGCTGGTGGCGGAGGACGAGCGGCTCGAACAGATGGTCAAGCAGGTGCAGAAACTCGAAGACGTGCTCTGCGTGCGCCGGCATCTTGCCGAGCACGAGGTGTTCGAGCGGCTGGAGAAGTTTTCCGCTGACTCGCGCTGAGGGGTGACTACTGGCGGGGATATGTCATGTAATCACGTAATCCTCGACAAATCAGATTGCGCCGCTTTTCTTCAGCACTTCCGCCAGCGCCTGTGCCAGGCTGGCGTATCCCTTGGCGTTGGGATGCACGAGATCGGACTTCAGTTCGTTGTCGCGCAGGATCTTTTTCAGTGCCGCGGCTTCGAGGGGTATGGCGAAATCGCCGGCGATCTCCTCATAGAAATCCGGGGGCGACGGCAACAGCCCCGGCTTGGGCACGGCGACCAGCAGCACGGCCGCGCCCTTGCCGCGCGCAGCGCGCACCATGGCGCGGATGTTCGCGGCAGTCTGCTTTTCGTTGAGCTTTCTCAGGAAGTCGTTGCCGCCTTCGCAAATGATCACAAGTTGCGGCTGATAGTAGTCGAGCGCCTGAGGAAGGCGCGCCAGTCCGCCTTCGCTGGTCTCCCCGGGCACGCCCGCGCTTTCGACCTTGCGCCCGATGAGCGAAGCGAGCACCGCGGGGTAGCTCTGGTTCGCGCCCGCGCCGGTGCCGAAAGTTATGCTGTCGCCGAATGCGAGCACCACGGCATCGGGTGCGAGCGGCGCGAGCCTGGGCGCCGAGCCACCGCAGCCAGCGACCAGCGCGAGCGACAAAATCAACGCCAGTCGCAAAATGGGGTCAGAGTAACATTTCATCAAAGCAATGCCGAATAAGTCCGATGCGTTTGGGAAATGTTACTCTGACCCCCATTTTGCTGTCATTGACCCGCCCTCGAGTGCACCCGTATCCTAGCGCCTTTTTTCTGGATCGATAATGTCCGCTACCCGGTGGCGCTCGCCGATGGTTGTCCTAGTGTGCGGCAGCGTGATACTCACATTTACGCTTGGCATCCGCCACACCTTCGGCCTGTTCCTGCAGCCGATGAGCATGGACCATGGCTGGGGCCGCGAGGTGTTCGGCTTGGGCGCGGCGCTGATGAATCTGCTCTGGGGCCTTTCGCAGCCTTTCACCGGCATGCTCGCGGACCGCTTCGGCGCCGGTCGCGTGCTCGTCATCGGCGCCATCATTTACGCGGCCGGGATCGTGTGCATGGCAACCGCCGCAACGCCGCTGATGTTCGTCCTCGGCGTTGGCGTGCTGGTCGGCCTGGGCATGAGCACGACGACTTTCAGCGTCGTCTTCGGCGCATTCGGACGCAACTTCCCCGCGGAAAAGCACAGCATGGTGCTCGGGGTAGGCAGCGCCGCCGGCTCGGTGGGACAGTTTGCGCTGCTGCCGCTTGCGCTCGGGATCATCACCTGGCAGGGATGGTTTTCCGCGCTTCTCGTGCTGGCTGTGCTCGCGGCGTTGGTGGTACCGCTATCGTTCGGTATCTACGATCGGGGTTACGGCTCGCAGCCGCACGCGCCCGGCACCTCGCTTTCCGAGGCGCTTCGCGAGGCATTCGCGCAGCGCGGCTTCTGGTTGCTTACGCTCGGTTACTTCACCTGCGGTTTCCAGATCGTGTTCATCGGCACGCATTTCCCCGCGTTCCTGCTCGATCGCGGTCTGACCGCGGCCGACGGAACGATCGCGCTCGCGCTCATCGGCCTGTTCAATATCCTCGGTTCCTGGGGCGCGGGCTGGCTGGGCAGTCGTTTTCCGAGAACCTACCTGCTCTCGGGGATCTACGCCTCGCGCGGCTTGGCGATCATTGCGCTTCTGTCGTTTCCGCTTACGTCATGGTCTGTCTACGCATTCGGCGCGGTCCTGGGATTCGGATGGTTGGCGACGGTGCCGCTCACGACCGGCGTGGTCGCCGGCATGTTCGGCGTCAAACATCTCGCCATGCTCTCGGGGCTGGTGTTCCTGTCGCATCAGGTCGGCGGATTCTTCGGCGGCTGGCTGGGCGGCTACCTGTTCGACGCGACCGGTTCCTACAATGTCGTATGGATGATCGCCATCGGCCTTTCGGTGACGGCCACGCTCGTCAACCTGCCGATCGACGAGCGGCCGGTCGGCAGGCATGCGGCGGCGGCCTAGGCGAGAGCCATTAGTCCTTTATAAGTGTACTCTTGACAAATTTGGCGAAGATTTGGACTTTAATTTCGTCTCCCCCTTTGCGTTCAGCTGCAAGCAACTGAACGCAAAGGGGGAGATTGATTAACGGCGAGAGCAGCGTCGATGGTTCCGGCTCGTCTGGCTTAGGGATAGACCGCGTCTACGAATACCTGCTCCGAGCCGTGCTGCTTCTAACCGAGATTGACGGGAATGAAGATCTTGGTGTTGTTCCGTTGCACCAGCAGAGCGACGTTTTTTCCTGCCTTGGCGAGCAGCGTGCGCAACTGTTCCACCGAGGAGACCGCCGTGCCGTTGAGCGAAAGGACTACGTCGCCGGGTTGAATGCCGGCGCGTGCAGCCGGACCGCTCACTTGTTCGACCATCAACCCTTTGGTCCCGAATAGCTGCCTCTCCTGGGGATTGAGCGGCCGCAGCGCTAGCCCGAGCCGGCCGGGTTCCTGGCTGGAGGAATCCCCCGAGGCAAGCGTCGATTCCTTGAACTCGCCCACCGTGACGGTCAAGTTCCTGGCCGATCCGTTGCGCCAGACCTCCAGCGTTGCGCTTGAACCGGGCTTTGCATCCGAGACCAGCGCGGGCAATTCGGAGGATGTGGAGATCTCCTTGCCGTTGAACTTCAGGATCACGTCGCCTGCGGCAATACCGGCTTTCGCCGCGGGGCTGCCTTCTTCGACCGAGCTGACCAAAGCGCCGTGAGGGCTTTTCAGGCCGAACGAATCGGCGAGCGGCTGATTGACTTCTTGTATCGCAACTCCAAGTCGGCCGCGCCTGACCTTGCCGTACTGCTGCAGCTGGTCCTTCACCTTGGTCGCCAGTTCGATGGGAATGGCGAACGACAGGCCCTGGTAACCGCCGGTCCGGCTGTAGATCTGCGAATTGATGCCGACTACTTCTCCCTTCATGTTGAACAGCGGGCCGCCGGAATTTCCGGGATTGACCGCCACGTCCGTTTGAATGAAGGGGACGTAGGTGCCGTCGGGCAGCGAGCGCGCTTTCGCGCTCACGATCCCGGAGGTCGCGGAGTTTTCGAAGCCGTAGGGCGATCCAATGGCGAGCACCCATTCCCCGACGTTGACCGACGAGCTGCTGCCCAGCTTCACCGCGGGCAGGCCGGTGGCGGCGATCTTGAGTACCGCGACATCGGTCTGCTTGTCGCTGCCAAGGACTTTGGCCTTGAATTCGCGCTTGTCGGTGAGTTTTACGGTGACTTCTTGAGCATCGGCGATCACGTGCGCGTTGGTGAGGATGACGCCGTCGCTGCTGATGATGAATCCTGATCCCAGCCCGCGCACGGGCGCTCCGCCGCGCGGCACCCGGTCGCGGAACTGGCGGAAGAACTCGAAGAACGGATCGTCGGGGTCCAGTCCGGGAATCTGCGGCACCAGCGCGCCGGTCTTGACGTTTTGCGTAACGCTGATGTTGACGACGGCGGGGCCGTTACGCCGGACGATGCTGGTGAAATCGGGCAGCAGAACGCTCCCCGACGAAGCAGCGGAAACAGTCGTTGCCGGCGCGCTGGCCGCGGTAGCGGGCGGAAGCAAATCGTAGTCAGCCGAGAAAATCCCGGCTGCAAACGCCGCGAGGAGGGCCGCGGCGATCCAAACCCGAATTGCAGTTTTCGAAATCATTTTGCACTCCTTCGTTGATGATCGGCGGTCAGGGCGCCATCCCTGGCTTTGCTGAAATCCTAAAAGCGAAGGATTAAACGAGCCTTAAAGCGCAACCTACCGTAGGGGAAATTTGACCGACACCCTTAACCCCGGGCCGGAAGAAAGAGTGATCCGGGCACCGTGGCGATCGGCGATATTTTTTACGATCGCCAACCCTAATCCGCTCCCCTGTTTCCGGCTGCCCTGGCCACGGTAAAAGCGGTCGAACACCCGCTCGCGGTCCTCATGCGGAATGCCCGGCCCGGTGTCGGCCACCTCGACGACGGCGCCGCCGTCGTTCGCCATGATGCCTACGTCGATCCTTCCCCCGTCCGGGGTGTATCGGATCGCATTGTCGATCAGGTTGCCCAACATGATGCGCAGAGCCTCGCTATCTCCCCGCACGCGCGCCTGCGCCTGGCGGCTGATGCCGATATCGATCTTCTTTTCCGCCGCCAGCGGGGCATGCTCCATCACGGCCAGGCGCGCGAGCTCCGCCAGATCCACCGGAGCAAGCGGCCGTTCGGCCATGTCGGGCTCCGCGCGCGCAAGCGTGAGAAGCTGTTGCACCAGGTGGGTCGAGCGCGTCAATCCCTGCTTGAGCTCGGCGAATGCCGCGCTGCGCTCTTCCTCGGTCTTGGCGCGCTCGGCGAGCTGGATCTGAAGCTGAATCGCCGCGAGCGGTGTGCGCAGTTCGTGCGCTGCGTCCGCGACAAAGGCCCGTTGGGATTCCAATGCCCGCCTGAGGCGCGCCAACAGATCGTTCAATGCCAGGACGAGCGGCCGGACTTCGACCGGCAATCCCTCCTGCGGCAATGCATGCAGCGATGCCGGCGTGCGCTGAGCGAGCGCAGAGGCGATCTGTCGCAGCGGACGCAGGCCGCGCCCCACCGTAAACCAGATCAGCGCGCCCAGCAGCGGCAGCACGAGCAGCAACGGGACAATGGTGCGCAGCGCCATGCCGGCGGCCAATCGCTCTCGGACGCTCATCGGCTGCGCCACCTGCACCACATTGTTATGTGCCAGTGCGCTGTAGACGCGCCAGCGCCCGCGCTCGGTCACGACGGTGGCGAAACCCAGTTCCGCGCGCTGCGGCAGAAGCGATCCGGGATGCGAGAAATACAGCTGCTGTCCGTCCCGATCCCAGATCTGAACCACCAGCCCATCATCGATTCCCTGGTCCTTGAGCTGCAGCGGCGGCAGAGGACTGAAGGCTTCATTGGGCATCGAGGCGGCCATTTGCTTGAGATGGTCGTCGAAGAGCGCATTGGCTTCCGCGAGCGTCCGTTGATAGATGCCCACGCCTGCCGCTGCTACGCCGAGCATCAATCCGGACAGCAGCCAAAGCAGCAACTGGCGTCGAATCGAGCTCACGGCCTCTTCGCCACCATGTAACCGACGCCGCGCACGTTGCGGATGAAATCCGTACCGAGTTTCCTGCGCAGCGAATGAACATAGACTTCGACGGTGTTGCTTTCGACCTCCTCGCCCCAGCCGTAGAGCTTTTCTTCCAGTTGGGTGCGCGATAGAACCACGCCGGGTCGTTCGGCCAGGGCGCGCAGGAGGGCGAATTCGCGCGCCGAGAGGGCGATCGGCTGTCCGTCCAGAGACACTTCATGCGTGGCCGGGTTGATGACCAGGCTTCCGACCTGGATGATGGGGTCGGCGCGGCCGGCCTTCCGGCGAAGCAGCGCCCGCACGCGCGCGGCGAGTTCGTCCAGATCGAACGGCTTGATCAGGTAGTCATCTGCGCCCGCATCCAGGCCCTTGACCCGCTCGGAAATCGCGTCACGCGCGGTCAGGATGAGAACGGGGATCGCGTTGCCTTTGCGCCTCAGCCCGGCGAGGACCTCCAGCCCGTCCTTTTTCGGCAGGCCAAGGTCGAGCAAGAGCAGATCGTAGGCCTCATTGTCGAGCGCGAGTTCGGCAGCCCGTCCGTCCTGCACCCAATCGACCGCAAAGCCCTCCTGGCGCAGGCCCTTGCGCACGCCCTCGCCGATCATGGCATCGTCTTCGACCAGCAATAAGCGCATGGTGGTGTCCTTTGCCCAATCCTAAGCCAGCATGGCCGAACCGAAGAAGGTGGTCTTGCCGTTCATCAATCTCCCCTTTTCGTGCCGTTGCTTGCAACGGCACGAAAAGGGGAGACCAATTTGGCCAAATCTTCGCTCGCCACGCTTAAGGCAGCATTAAACAGCGCAGGGCGGGCTTGCACGGCTGACGCAAAGCGGGATTGCAGTTGAAAGCGCCCGAGGCTGCGCCTACCATTGCGTATCAACCCAGCCTTTAGGCCGCCCCATGCCCAAATTCTGCGCCAATCTGAGCTGCCTGTTTCCCGAGGTTGAATTCCTGGATCGGTTTGATGCCGCCTCCCGCGCCGGTTTTCAGGCGGTGGAGTTCCACTTTCCCTATGGCTACGACAAGGATCAACTCGCCGAGTGCGTCGCGCGTGCGGGCGTCGAGGTGGTGCTGTTCAACCTGCCCGGCGGCAACTGGGACAAGGGCGAGCGCGGTATCGCCTGCTTGCCCGCGCGGGTGTCGCAATTTCGCGATGGCGTTGCGCAGGCGATCGATTACGCCAAAGCGCTCGGTTGCCGACGAGTCAACTGCCTCTCGGGCATCGAGCCGCCGCGCACCGCGGATACGGCGGTACGCGAAACCTTCGTATCCAATCTTCGCTTTGCCGCAGGCGAACTGGAACGCGAGGGCATCCTGCTGCTCGCCGAGCCCCTCAATACGCGCACGGTCCCCGGGAACTTCCTGCGCTACAGCGCCCAGGCTCTGGCGCTCATGGACGAGGTGAAATCGCCGAACGTGAAATTGCAGTACGACGTATTTCACATGCAGATCATGGAAGGTGATCTGGCCAAGACCATCGAGGCGAACCTGGCGCGCATCGGCCACATCCAGATCGCCGATGTGCCCGAACGGCACGAGCCGGGCACCGGCGAGATCAACTTCGCGTTTCTGTTCGATTGGATCGACCGCATCGGTTACCAGGGGTGGATCGGCTGCGAATACATCCCGGCGGCCGGCACCGAGGACGGATTGGCGTGGATCAGGCCATACCTCGAGGAGAAAAGCGCCGCGGCCGACATCGTGCTGGCAGGCGGCGGCGATACGATTGAAGGGGACGTGCGGATATGACCGCGCGCGAGATCGGCTCCGGCTTCCCGCGCCAAGCCGAAGTGATGGCCCGGCTCCGCGGGGTGCTGCCCGAGGCGAGCGTGCTTTACGATCCCGAGGACACCCGGCCCTACGAGTGCGACGGACTGTCGGCCTATCGCGCGATTCCCGGCGTGGTGGTTCTGGTCTCGAACGAAAATGAAGTGCGACAGGTGCTGCGGATCTGCCACGAACTGAACGTTCCGGTGGTGGCGCGAGGGGCGGGCACCGGGCTCTCGGGCGGTGCGCTGCCGCTCCCCGACGGCGTACTCCTGTCCCTGGCGAAAATGCAGCGCATTCTCGATCTGGATCCGCTGGCGCGCACGGCGCGCGTGCAGCCGGGCGTTCGCAATCTCGCCATCTCCGAGGCCGCCGCGCCCTATGGGCTGTATTACGCACCCGATCCCTCGTCGCAGATTGCTTGCACCATCGGCGGCAATGTCGCGGAAAATTCCGGCGGCGTTCACTGCCTCAAGTACGGATTGACGGTGCACAACGTGCTCAAAGTGCGCGGTTTCACCATCGAGGGCGAACCGGTCGAATTCGGCTCGGGCGGCCTGGATGCCGCGGGGTTCGATCTGCTGGCGCTGATCACCGGGTCCGAAGGCATGCTCGCCGTGATCACCGAGGTGACGGTAAAGCTCCTGCCCAGACCAGAGCACGCGCAGTGCGTGCTGGCGGCATTCGATTCGGTGGTCACGGCCGGCAACGCGGTTGCGAACCTCATCGGCGAGGGCATCATTCCGGCCGGGCTGGAGATGATGGACAAGCCCATGACGCGCGCGGTGGAGCCGTTCGCGAATGCCGGCTATCCCCTGGATGCCGAGGCCATTCTGCTGGCCGAGTCCGACGGCACGCCCGAAGAGGTGGCCGAGGAGATCGGGCGCATCATCGGCGTGATGAAAGCCACCGGGGCGACCGAGGTGCGCGTTTCGGCGAGCGAAGCCGAGCGGCTGCGGTTCTGGGCCGGCCGCAAGGCGGCTTTCCCCGCGATCGGACGCATCTCGCCGGACTACTACTGCATGGACGGCACCATTCCGAGAAAGCGGCTGGCCGAGGTGCTCGGGGGCATCGCCGCGATGGAAAAGAAATACGGACTGCGCTGCGCCAATGTGTTCCACGCGGGCGACGGCAATCTGCATCCGCTCATCATGTACGACGCCAACGTGGCCGACGAGCTCGCTCGCGCCGAGGAGTTCGGCGGCGAGATCCTGGAACTGTGCGTGAAGCTGGGCGGCACCATCACCGGCGAGCACGGCGTCGGCGTGGAAAAGATCAATCAGATGTGCGTGCAGTTCTCTCCGGAGGAACTGGAAATGTTCCACGCGGTGAAGCACGCCTTCGACGGCGAGGCTTTGCTCAATCCGGGCAAAGCCGTGCCGACCAACCACCGCTGCGCGGAGCTGGGCAAGATGCACGTGCACGGCGGCCGTGTGCCTTTTCCCGACTTGCCGCGGTTCTAGGAATAATTGGGGTCAGAGTAACTTTTCCTCAATCGTAATCCCACAATGTGAGGAGACATGATGAAAAGTTACTCTGACCCCAATTATTCAGGCGTTTGGCTGCGATTTTGTTTTCAATAGGTCTCCACATTTTCGCGCCGTTGCGCGCAACTGCGCGAAAATGTGGAGATTGAATAAAGGCAAGACCAGCGCCGATGTATCCGACACAATCGGGACCGGAAGAACTTCTCCTCGATTGCAATTCTTACAACGCGAGAAGCTATCGTGAAAAGTTGCTCTGACCCCGTTTCCCCTGCTTGTTCGGCTCGGAAATGAGCGAAGCGGCCGAGCGCTTCGCTGACACGGTGCGCGCGGCCTCCGCGGCAAAGCAGGCTCTCGTTCTGCGCGGCGGCGGCACCAAGGATTTCTATGGCCTGCCGGCGCAGGGCGAAGTGCTCGACACCCGTGCTCATGCGGGCATCGTCGATTACGATCCGAGCGAGCTATTCATCACCGCGCGTTGCGGCACGCCGCTGGCCGAGATCGAAACTGCGCTTGCCGAACGCCGCCAGATGCTTGCCTTCGAGCCGCCGCACTTCGGCGATGGCGCGACGCTGGGTGGGATGGTCGCAGCGGGGTTGTCCGGGCCGCGGCGCCAGGCGGCCGGTGCCGTTCGCGATTTCGTCCTAGGCGTGAAGATCGTGGACGGACGCGGCCAATTGCTCAGGTTCGGCGGGCAGGTGATGAAGAACGTCGCCGGCTACGATGTCTCGCGCCTGATGGCGGGCGCGATGGGCACGCTGGGGCTCATCGTCGAGGCCTCGATCAAGACGCTGCCGGTCCCGTTCGCGGAGCAGTCCATTCGACTGGAAATGCCGGAGGCGCGCGCGATCGAAGCGCTCAACCGCTGGTCGGGACGGCCGCTGCCGATATCGGCGAGCTGCCACGAGAACGATCAGCTCAGCCTGCGGCTTTCGGGCGCGCAGGCGGCGGTGCGCGCCGCGCGCGAAAATCTCGGCGGCGAGCAACTGGATAACGCCGAGGATTTCTGGGCGAGCGTGCGCGAGCAAACGCATCCGGCTTTTGCAGGGGAGGCGCCGCTGTGGAGAATTTCGGTCCCCTCCGCGACGCCCTCGCTCGATCTTCCCGGTCATCAGGTGATCGAGTGGGGCGGGGCCGTGCGCTGGCTTTCATCGAATGCCGATGCGCGCACCATTCGCGAGGCGGTGCAGCGCGCCGGCGGCCACGCGACGCTGTTTCGCCGCGGCGACAAGTCGGCCGGCGTGTTCCAGCCGCTCGCGCCTGCGTTGGCCAAACTGCACCGCAACCTGAAGCAGGCGTTCGATCCCGAGGGCATCTTCAATCGCGGCAGGATGTACCGCGATTTCTGACCGGATACCATGCAGACCAGTCTCGCCGATTTCATCAAGAACACGCACGAAGGCCGCGAAGCCGACGCGATCCTGCGATCGTGCGTGCACTGCGGTTTTTGCACTGCGACCTGTCCTACTTACCAGTTGCTCGGGGACGAGCTCGACGGCCCGCGCGGCCGCATCTACCTCATGAAGCAGTTGCTCGAAACAGGCAAGGCAAGCGCGAAGACCAGAGTGCATTTGGACCGCTGCCTCACCTGCCGATCCTGCGAAACGACCTGCCCCTCGGGGGTGCGCTACGGCCATCTGCTCGATATCAGCAGGCAGATCGTGTCCGAGCGCGTGGGGCGGCCGCCCGCGCAAGCGTTTCTGCGCCGTACTCTGGCCGCGGTCCTGCCGCGCCCCGCGCTGTTTGCGCTGCTGCTTCGCATCGGCCGGCTCCTGCGGCCGCTGTTGCCGCAAGCGCTCGCCGTGAAGATCCCCGCGGCAAGCGCGAGAGCGGGAGCCTGGCCGCAGCCGCGGCACCGGCGAAAAATGCTTGCGCTTGCCGGCTGCGTACAGCCCTCGCTGGGACCGGACATCAACTCTGCCGCGGCACGCGTGCTCGACCGGCTCGGCATATCGCTCATCGAGGCACAGGATGCGCGCTGCTGCGGGGCGCTGCGTTATCACCTCGATTTCAAGGAGCCCGGGCTCGATGACATGCGGCGCCTGATCGATGCCTGGTGGCCGCACATCGAGCGGGGCGCCGAGGCCGTCGTGATCACTGCCAGCGGCTGCGGCGCGATGGTGAAGGACTACGGCCACGCGCTCGCGCACGACAAGGCCTATGCGGCAAAAGCCGCTCGCATCAGCGCGCTCGCCAAGGACATTGCCGAAGTCGTCGCGGCAGAACTGGGTGCGCTCGCGCGCCTCGCGCCCAAGGACCCGAGCCTTGGGCCCGGCCCGCGGGTCGCTTTTCATCCGCCCTGCACGCTGCAGCACGGCCAGAAGATAAAGGGCGTGACAGAGCGCGTGCTCGAGGCGGCAGGTTTCGAACTCGCCCCGGTGCCAGACTCCCATCTGTGCTGCGGCTCGGCCGGCACCTATTCGATCCTTCAGCCCAAGCTCTCGCAGCAGCTCAAGCGCAACAAGCTCGCGGCCCTCGCCTCTGGCATGCCGGAGATGATTCTGTCTTCCAACATCGCCTGCCAATCGCATTTGGCAAACGGCGCCGACGTCCCGGTCAAGCACTGGATCGAAGCGCTCGATGAGCGCCTTCCATAGCGCCAATGCACAGGGCGAAGAAGAAACGAACCCTCGCCTCATAGATCACCCGATTGGCCGGGAACACCAGATGAGCTATCATTGTCTTACCTGATCTTACCGACGGGACGCGACATGGAAACCGCCAAACTCACCAGCAAGGGACAGATAGTGATCCCCAAGCGGATTCGGGACGCCGTTCGTGCGAGACCGGGAACGGAGTTTTCCGTGCGAGTGGAGGGATCGAGGATCATCCTCGACACCCCGCACAGGAAGGACCGCAAGGTTTCGGACTGGACGGGCCTCAATCCCCGCGGAGTCCGGCTGAGCGCCGGGGCGTTGTGCGAGCCGGTCACGCTGCCCCGCGACGATGATCGCGGTTGACACGAATTTGCTTGTTCGCCTCGCGACCAACGATGTACCGGCCGAGCGCGAAGCCGTGGCATCGCTCTTGGAGCGGCACGAAGCGCTGGTTCCCAAGACAGTGCTGCTGGAGACGGAGTGGGTGCTGAGATCGCGTTATGGCTATGCGCTCTCGGAGGTTGCGGAGTTCTTAGCATACCTGTCGGAGCTCCCATCGGTCACGCTGGAGGATGGGGAAGCGGTGCGATGGGCGCTCGGAGCGGCCGGCCGGGGTATCGATTTCGCCGATGCCTTGCATCTTGCTTCGGCCGGCGGCCTTGCCCTGGTGACCCTCGACCGCAAGCTTCACCGCAGGGCTGCCCGGATCAAGGGCGCACGAGTGCAGCTACTCAAGGTTCGCGGTTCCTAAAGGTCCGGACACTCCCAGTGCACAGCTGGCGCGAGGCGCACCGCGCCGAGACTGATTGCCGCTGCACACCCTTGCTGCGACTGAAAGAAGTGACCCTGCTAGAGTTCGGTCATGGCCAACCCGCCTGGATTCATCCCGCCCCCTAAGGGCGACATCGCCCAGCTTGCCCGTCTGGCGCGGTTCCTGACACCCCACGCCAGGCGCATCATTGGCGCGCTCGCGGCGCTGGTGGTGGCTTCGGCCTGCGTGCTCGCGCTCGGCCAGGGGTTGCGCGTGGTGATCGACAGCGGGTTCGGTTCGGGCGATCCGGCGCACCTCAACCTCGCGCTGGCCGGTTTTGTGCTGATCGCCGTGGTGCTCGCCGTGGCGACCTGGTTCCGCTTCTACCTGATGATGAGCACAGGCGAACGGGTAATCGCCGATCTGCGGCGCGCGGTATACAACCACGTATTATCGCTCTCGCCCGCGTATTTCGATTCGGCGCGCACCGGTGAGATCGTGTCCCGGCTCACCAACGATACCACCCAGCTGCAGCAGGTGATCGGATTCGGCATTTCGATGTTCCTGCGCAACGCGCTCATGACCGCGGGGGCCATCGTGCTGCTGTTCGTGGCGAGCGCCAAACTGGCCGCGCTGATCGTGCTCGGCATACCCGCGACGCTGGTGCCGATCCTGCTGATCGGCCGCCGGGTGCGCCGCCTGTCCCGCGACAACCAGGACCGCGTGGCCGACGTGTCGGCGCACGTGGACGAATCGATCCACGAAATCCGCACCGTGCAGGCCTATGTGCACGAGCAGGCCGATCGCGAGACTTTCGGCCGCGCCACCGATGCCGCGCTCGATGTGGGTGTGCTGCGAGTGCGCGTGAAGGCATGGCTGATTGCGCTGGTGATGCTGATTGCGTTCTGCGCGGTCGGACTGATCCTGTGGATCGGAGGCCAGGACGTGCTCGCGGGCCGCATGACCAAGGGCGAGCTCTCGGCGTTCGTGTTCTATGCCGTGCTGGTGGCAACCGGTGCGGCGACGATCAGCGAGGTCTGGGGCGAAATCCAGCGCGCCGCCGGCGCGACCGAGCGCTTGATGGAACTGCTCGAAACGCGGCCGCAAGTGGCCTCGCCTGCAGCGCCTTTGCCGCTGCCCGCGCGCGTGGAGGGGTACGTGCGCTTCGAGGCGGTCAGCTTCGCCTATCCCGGCCGGCCCGATGTGAGCGCGCTTGCTTCGGTATCGTTTGCGGTGTCGCCGGGCGAGCATGTGGCGCTGGTCGGTCCGTCTGGCGCGGGGAAATCGACGCTGTTCGCGCTGCTGCTGCGCTTCTATGACCCGCAGTCGGGCGCAATCACTATCGATGGGGTGAATCTGGCGCACTGCGATCCGCGCGAAGTGCGCCGGCAGGTGGCGCTGGTGCCGCAGGATCCGGTTATTTTCGCCGCAAGCGTGGCCGATAACGTGCGCTACGGCAGGCCGGATGCCTCGATGGAACAGATTCGCGCCGCCTGCGCCGCGGCTTATGCGCTGGAATTCATCGAGCGGCTGCCTCGGGGCATGGATACCGATTTGGGCGAGCGCGGCGTCAAGCTCTCCGGCGGCCAGCGCCAGCGGATTTCGATCGCGCGCGGCATTCTTGCCGACCGGCCGATCCTGCTCCTGGACGAGGCCACGAGTTCCCTTGATGCCGAGAGCGAGCGCGTGGTGCAGATGGCGCTGGCGCGGCTCATGCACGCACGCGCCACGCTCATCATCGCCCATCGACTGGCCACGGTGCAGAACGCCGATCGCATCCTGGTCATGGACCACGGCCGCATCGTCGCTACCGGGATGCACGCCGAGCTGGTGCGCCAAGAGGGCCTGTACGCGCATTTGGCGCGGCTGCAGTTTCTTGCCGAGCCCGAGGCGGCCAAAGCATGAGATTCGCGGCGATACTCGCGTTCGCGCTCGCCGCTGTCTGCGGCCATGCGCCGGCAGCCGACGAGCTTGTCATCGGTTCCAAGCGCTTCACCGAGTCCTACATTCTCGGCGAGATCGTGCGCCTGGCCGTCGAGGGAACAGCGGCAGCCGTGCACAAGCCGGGACTGGGCAACACCGGCATCGTATTCGCGGCGCTGAAAGCAGGCTCGATCGATCTTTATCCGGAATACACCGGCACCATTGCGCGCGAAATCCTCGGGATGGAGGCAGTCCCGAGCATCGATGAGCTGAATCGGGCGCTCGCGCGCCAAAGCCTGGGCGTTGCCGTGCCCCTGGGGTTCAACAACGGCTACGCGCTCGGCATGCGCGAGGATCTGGCTGCGCGGCTCGGCATCCGGCGGATCTCCGAGCTTGCGCGGCATCCGCAGTTGAAGTTCGGTTTGTCGCAGGAGTTCATCAACCGCGCTGACGGCTGGCCCGGTCTGGCGCGCAAGTACGCCCTGGCGCACGCACCGCTCGGACTCGACCACGGGCTTGCCTACGAGGCCATCGCCGCCGGAAAAATCGAGGTGATGGATCTCTACACGACCGACGCCAAGATCGGCAGATACGGGTTGCGCGTGCTCGAGGACGACCGCGGATATTTCCCCCGCTATGATGCGCTGCTCATCTACCGCCTGGATGTGCCGGCGCGGCATCCGCAGGCGTGGCGCGCGCTCCAGGGCCTCGCCGGCCGCATCGACGAGCAGCGCATGATGCGACTCAATGCAGCGGCGGAAATCGAGGGCAGGAGCTTCGCGCAGGCCGCCAGCGAGTTTTTCAAGGAAACCGATTCTGCCGCACCGCGCGCGCGGCGCGGCCTGATGGCGGTGATGTTCGCCGACGATTTTGGCCGCTTGACCCGCGAGCACCTGGTTCTGGTGTTCGCTTCGCTTGCCGCCGCCATCGTGCTGGGCGTGCCGCTGGGCGTGGCTGCGGCAAAAATCAAGATGTGCGCGCAGCCGATACTGGGCGCCGTCGGCGTGATTCAGACGATACCGTCGCTCGCTTTGCTTGCGTTCCTGATCACGCTGCTCGGGACCATCGGTACGCTGCCGGCGCTCGCGGCCCTGTTTCTGTATGCGCTGCTGCCGATCGTGCGCAACACCTACACCGGCCTTGCCGGCATCGGCCCGGGAATGCGTCAAGCCGCGCTTGCGCTTGGCTTTTCCGCGCCGGACCGGCTGCGCTTGATCGAACTGCCGCTCGCCATGCCGTCGGTTCTGGCCGGCGTCAAGATCTCGGCGGTGATCAACGTCGGCACGGCGACCATCGCGGCGTTCATCGGTGCGGGCGGGTACGGCGAGCGCATCGCCGCGGGCCTGGCGCTGAACGACAACACCATGCTGCTCGCGGGCGCCTTGCCGGCGGCGGCGCTGGCGATCTTGGTCCAAGCGCTTTTCGAAATAGGCGAACGCGCGTTCGGCCGGCGCTGGCGCGCGGGTCTTAGTTCACCTTGATTTCGACAAGGAATGAAGGGCGCGCCGCAAGCACGCTGAAGCCCTATCCGAGAACGGCCGATATATTCGGCATTTCTCGCTGCAGATAAGCGCGAAATTCGCGGAAAACAACGAAATTGCGCCTGGAAAGGCTTTCGGGGATAGAAGAAAGGCCCAGGGCGGTCCGACCGGGGTTTGATTTACATCAACCCCTATCCGGCTGGGGTCAGTACAGTGCGCAAGTCTTGACCGGGGCCCCGTCAAAAAATGCTAACGACAGGAATTCAGTAATGAATTCCGATCGTGATGACGATGTGGCCCGACCAGAGCCGCAGAGCGATTGAATAAGGGGTGAAGCGGTTGGGTCAAGCGGCAACTTACAAGCGATATCATTTTTCCAAGCTGACATGCGTTCGGTCCCGCATTCCCAATCATCGTTCCTGCTCGCGCGGGAAAGGTTTTCATGTTGATTGTGTGCTCGCTTCAATGCTCCACTGGGATCGCGGGAGCCTTGGTAAAATCGATTATCAACATTCAGCAATCAATTAAGGGGGTTTCATGCCTCAGGTGATAGGGGTGCCGAAAGAGACGGCGGCGGGTGAAAAGCGCGTTGCTACCGTGCCCGAAGTCGTTGAAAAGCTCATCAAGCTGGGTTTCAAGGTCGCCGTCGAATCCGGCGCCGGGGACGCCGCCAACTTCAGCGATGAGACCTATCGCGCCGCCGGCGCGGAAGTGGTCGACACGGCGGCCAAGTTGTGGGCGAACTCGGACATCGTCTTCAAGGTATGCGTACCGACCGCTGAAGAAGTCGGCCTGATGCACGAGGGCCAGACCCTGATCAGCTTCATCTGGCCGGCGCAAAACCCCGAGCTCATGAAGCAGCTCGCGGCGCGCAAGGTCACCGTGCTGGCCATCGACTCGCTGCCGCGCCAACTGAGC
>JACQTO010000010.1 GCA_016210745.1 Betaproteobacteria bacterium | reverse complement strand
GTCTTCAAGGTATGCGTACCGACCGCTGAAGAAGTCGGCCTGATGCACGAGGGCCAGACCCTGATCACCTTCATCTGGCCGGCGCAGAACCCCGAATTGATGCAGCAGCTCGCGGCGCGCAAGGTCACCGCGCTGGCCATCGACTCGCTGCCGCGCATGCTCTCCCGTGCCCAGAAGATGGACGCGCTGACCTCCCAGGCCGGCGTCGCCGGCTACCGGGCGGTCATCGAGGCCGCCAACGCCTTCGGCCGCTTCTTCAACGGCCAGATCACCGCCGCCGGCAAGGTGCCGCCGGCCAAGGTCTTCATCGCCGGCGCCGGCGTAGCCGGCCTGGCCGCGATCGGCACTGCAGCCGGCCTGGGCGCCATCGTGCGCGCCAACGACACCCGTGCCGAAGTGGCCGACCAGGTGGTGTCGCTGGGCGGTGAATTCGTGAAGGTCGATTATGAGGAAGAAGGTTCCGGCGGCGGCGGCTACGCCAAGGTGATGAGCGAGGGCTTCCAGAAAGCACAGCGCGAGATGTACGCCAAGCAGGCCAAGGAGGTGGACATTATCATCACCACGGCGCTGATCCCCGGCAAGCCCGCGCCCAGGCTGATTACCGCCGAGATGGTGAAGTCGATGAAGCCAGGCAGCGTCATCGTCGACATGGCGGCGGAGCGGGGCGGCAACTGCGAGCTCACCGAGCCGGGCAAGGTCGTGGTGAAGCACGGCGTGACCATCGTCGGCTACACCGACCTGGCCTCGCGCCTGGCCAAGCAGTCCTCGACGCTGTACGCGACCAACCTGTTCCGCCTCACCGAGGAACTTTGCAAGACCAAGGACGGCGTCATCAACGTCAATATGGAAGACGACGCCATCCGCGGCCTGACGGTCATCAAGGAGGGCGGGATCACCTGGCCGCCGCCACCCCTCAAGCTGCCGGCCCCGCCGGCAGCCAAGCCCGCCGCGGCTCCTGCAGCCAAGAAGGGCGGCCATGGCCATGGCGGCGACAAAACCCCCGGATCCGCGTCGAGCACGGCGATTATCTTCCTCGTTGCGGCGGTGCTGTTCTGGTTCATCGGCGCATACGCGCCGCCAGCGTTTCTCGGCCACTTCACGGTATTCGTGCTGGCCGTCTTCGTCGGTTACATGGTGGTGTGGAACGTAACGCCGGCGCTGCATACGCCGCTGATGAGCGTGACCAATGCGATCAGCAGCATTATCGCCATCGGCGCGCTGGTGCAGGTCGCTCCGCCGATTACGACCACCGGCGACCGGCCGGAGGCGTGGATCCTCGGGCTGGCGGTGGCCGGCATCGCGCTGACCTGCATCAATATGTTCGGCGGTTTCGCAGTCACCCAGCGCATGCTGGAAATGTTCCGCAAATAAGGGAGACGAAAAATGTCCGCAACTCTGGCGACCGTTTCCTATATCGGAGCGACCATACTTTTCATCCTCAGTCTCGGAGGATTGTCCAATCCTGAGACCTCGCGACGCGGCAACCTGTACGGCATGATAGGCATGACCATCGCCGTGCTGGCGACGGTCATGGGCCCGCAGGTCACGAAAGCAGGCTATGGCTGGATCATCGGTGCCATGGCGGTCGGCGCCGTCATCGGCATCTATGCCGCCCGCACCGTGAAAATGACGCAGATGCCCGAACTGGTCGCGCTGATGCACAGCCTGGTCGGTCTCGCGGCCATGCTCGTCGGCTTTGCCAATTACATCGACCCGGCGGCAGCGGGCGTGTTCCAGGGTGCGGAGAAGACCATCCATGAAGTGGAAATCTATATCGGCATCCTGATCGGCGCGGTGACGTTCTCCGGCTCGATCATTGCGTTCGGCAAACTCTCGGGCAAGATCACCGGCAAACCGGTCCTCCTCCCCGGGCGCCACTTGCTCAACCTTGCCGGCCTGCTGGTGGTGATCTACTTCGGCGGCGTCTTCATCAACACGCACACGGTGGCCGATGGCATGACGCCGCTCATCGTAATGACGGTGATCGCGCTGCTCTTCGGCATCCACATGGTGATGGCGATCGGCGGTGCGGACATGCCGGTGGTGGTGTCCATGCTCAATAGCTACTCGGGTTGGGCGGCCGCCGCAACGGGCTTCATGCTTAACAACGATCTCTTGATCGTTACCGGCGCGCTGGTGGGTTCCAGCGGCGCAATCCTGTCCTACATCATGTGCAAGGCGATGAACCGCCACTTCATCAGCGTGATCGCGGGCGGTTTCGGCACTGCCGAGGGTAGCGCTCCTGCGGCCGCCGGCGCAGAGCCGGCGGGCGAGGTCAATCCCATCCTTGCCGCCGAGACGGCGGAACTGCTGCGCGATTCGAAGAACGTGATCATCGTTCCGGGCTACGGCATGGCGGTGGCGCAGGCGCAGCACACAGTGTTCGAAATCACCAAGCTCCTGCGCGCGAAAGGCGTGAATGTGCGCTTCGGCATCCACCCGGTCGCAGGCCGCATGCCCGGCCACATGAACGTGCTGCTGGCCGAGGCGAAAGTGCCCTACGACATCGTGTTCGAGATGGACGAACTGAACGAGGACTTCCCCGATACCGATGTCGCCATGATCATCGGCGCCAACGATATCGTGAACCCGGCCGCGCAGGACGACCCCACCAGCCCGATCGCCGGCATGCCGGTGCTGGAAGTGTGGAAAGCGAAGACTTCGATCGTAATGAAGCGCTCGATGGCTTCTGGCTACGCCGGTGTCGACAATCCGCTCTTCTACAAGGAGAACAATCGCATGCTGTTCGGCGATGCGAAGAAGATGCTGGACGAGGTGCTTGTTGCTCTGAAAGCCTGATTCGGCGGACCCAAGGCAGTTCGGGTTTTCTGCGCGCGCAACGCGCGAGATACGGACAAACGGCCACGCCCGCAGGAGCGTGGCCGTTTGCTTTCAAAAATGGGGTCAGAGTAACATTTCCCAAACGCATCAAGTCCGCTCGGCATCGCATTGGTGAAATGTTACTCTGACCCCATTTTTGCAACCCGGAGCAGCCGCGTGACCATCGGCAAGTCGAACGAAGCCCGCGCGAAAATCCTTGGGCGCATACGCAAGGCGCAGAGCCGCGCCGCCTCGGGTACCTCTCAGGCGGAACTGGAGGCGGTGCAGACTTACCTGAGGGCGCATCCGCGCGGGTCGCTACCCGTGATCGAAGGCGACCTGGTGGCGCGTTTTCGCGAGCGCGCCGAGTCGATGCAGAGCACTACCGAGGAGGTCGCGAACGAAGTTGCCGTTCCCGCCGCGGTCGCGCGCTATCTCAGGGCCGGCAATCTGCCCCTCGCCGGGTGCGTTTGGCCCCAGCTTGCGCAGCTGGACTGGAAGGGTGCGGGCCTGTCGCTCGATCCGCGCGCAGCGAGCCGCGAAAATGGCGGCGACGACCTGGTCGGAGTCACCGGGGCATTTGCGGCGCTCGCGGAGACCGGTACGCTGGTGTTGGTATCCGGACCAAAGACCCCGGGGAGCGTCAGCCTTGTCCCCGAGACGCATATCGCAGTCCTGAGAGCGAGCCGGATCGTTGCGCATATGGAGGAGGCATGGGACATGGTGCGCGCGGAACTGCGGCGGTTGCCGCGCGCGGTTACCTTCATCTCGGGCCCGTCACGCACGGGCGACATCGAGCAGCAGCTGGTGCTCGGCGCCCACGGTCCGTACCGGGTGCACATCATCATTGTCAGGGACTGAATTCCGGGTTTCGGCGGTTCGGCAGCGGTTTGCGCGGTAGCGCGCGGCCCGATCGGTTGCGGCCATAAGCACGCCGCAGCTGACCTGATCGAGTTCCGCTGTGACTAACGCAACGCGTATCTCGACGGTTCAGCCCGGGCAACGCAATCAACTGCACCGATGAAGCGGGGCGTGGCTGTTGAGCGCAACCGGGGGTCCGACCAGCCTCCTCCGCGACCGTCATCGAATTCGAATCATGCTCTAATTGCCGTGTGTCCGGGTACGCGGGAAGGATGGCTGCATCGTGAACCAGGCAATTCTCGTTTGGCTCGAATTCGGCATCTGCGCGGCCTTCATTGCAGTGGCCGGCTGGCGTCTTTCGCTGTACGGCGACGTGATAGCGGAAAAAACCGGGCTGGGAAGGACCTGGATCGGCGTGGTGCTGCTGGCGTCGGTCACGTCGCTGCCGGAACTCGTAACCGGGGTGAGCGCCGTCGCCGGTGCGAACCAGCCCAATATCGCGGTGGGCAACGTACTGGGCGCCTGCGTTCTCAATCTGACCTATCTTGTGGTGCTGGATCTCATTCATCGCGAGGAATCGATCTACACCAAGGCGAGACAGGGACACATTCTGTCCGCCGGCTTTTGCGTGCTGCTGCTCGGCTTCGTCGGTTTTAGCCTGTTGCTGGCGCAAAGGATCGATGGCGTTTCGCTGGGGCACATAGGCATTTACTCTCCGGTGATCGTCGCTCTGTACCTGCTCTCCATGCGCGTGGTCTACAGTTACGAAAAGAAGCAGATGGCCGGATATGTCGAGGAGGCCGCCGAGCGATATCCCCACCTCAAGCTCAGACAGGCGGTCATCCGCTTTTCGCTGGCAGCACTGGTGGTCGTGGGGGCCGGAACATGGCTTCCATTCATCGGCCAGGAGATCGCGGAACTGCACAATTGGCATGCCTCCTTCGTCGGCACCTTGTTCATCGCCGCTGCTACTTCGCTGCCGGAACTGGCGGTTACGCTCTCGGCGGTGCGTCTGGGCGCCCTGGACATGGCGATTGCGAACCTCCTCGGGAGCAACCTGTTCAACCTGCTGGTCCTGGCCGTTGACGACGCCTTCTACCTGCGCGGCCCGCTGCTCTCGCACGTATCGGCAGCGCACACGGTTTCCGTGATGTCGGCGCTGACGATGATCGGCGCCGTGATTGTCGGGCTCCTGTACCGCCCGCCGGGCAGGCTCTTCCGGACCGTGGGATGGATCAGTATCCTGCTGCTATGGATTTACCTGACGAATGCTTATGTCTTGTTCCGATTCGGTGGCTGAGCTGCGCAGAATGTAGACTGTCCGCAGCGTAAGCGTTGAAACTGACGTGATGTCGAAGATCAAACCACGCAACGAGGTGGACGATGGATGACGAGTACGCGAGGCAGTTGGCGCGCCGGATCATACTCGGCTTGATGCTGGGAGGTCTGGTCTGGCTCGGCTATGCGGTTCTGCAGTGGTTTATCGTGCCCGTAACTTGGGCGATCATCCTCGCTTACGTCAGCTGGCCGTTGTACCGGCGCGTGCGCTCGCTGTTCTGGAACAGCGCCAATGGCAGCGCGTTGTTGATGACCCTGATCCTTGCGGCTGCGGTCGCGCTGCCCGGGCTCTGGCTGCTGGTGCTGCTTCGCGATGAACTGGCGGTGGCGTACCGAAGCGTCGCTGCGTATCTCGCCCAGGGGCCGCAGCCCTTGCCGGGTTTCATTGCCGGACTGCCGTGGGTCGGCGAGTGGTTGCAGGAGCTGCTGAACCGCATAGCGGGCAACCCCGAATCGCTGCGGGCGCAGTTTACGCAGTGGGGCGAGCAGTGGCTGAGCGAACTGGGCCAAGTGGTGGGCAGTGTCGGCCGAAACGCTGCCAAGTTGGGCTTTGCCGTGCTCACCGTATTTTTCCTCTATCGGGACGGGGAGAGCGTCCTGGATCAGGTGCGCCGCGTGCTGCGGCGATTTCTGGGTTCGCGTGTGGACGGCTATCTCGTGTCGGTCGGGCGCACCACCAAGGCGGTCCTGTTCGGCTTGGTGCTGACCGCGCTCGCCCAGGGCGTGCTTGCCGGGCTTGGCTATTGGGTGGCCGGCGTTCAGAACCCGGTGCTGCTCGGTACCGTGACGGCTTTGATTGCCCTGATCCCTTTCGGTACGCCATTCGCATGGGGTTCGATCGGCGTGTGGCTGTTGATCACCGGGCAGACGCTCGCGGGAGTCGGCCTGCTGCTCTGGGGCGCTTTGGTGGTGAGCGGAGTGGATAACCTGATCAGGCCGCTCGTCATCAGCCGCGCGACTCGGATTCCGTTTCTGCCCGTTATTTTCGGTGTGGTGGGCGGTGTGCTGGCATTCGGTCTGATCGGGTTGTTCGTGGGTCCTGTGATCCTGGCGGTTCTAATCACCGTCTGGTGCGAATGGTGTGAGGAGCAGGAGGCCGGCCGGGCAGTGGGCGCGGGCGATTCGCCGCCTCACGATTAACGTGGATTTCGCGTTCACCGGCGCCACCGAATGAACCGTTCAGGTTGCTGGTGCGAAGAGGGACCCGTAAAATGCGCTGACGGCGGAATCCCCCTGCAAGACCAATTAAAGGGGCCGCACTACCTATTCTACAAGGGAGCGATCGGGTGCTTCATTTAGCCAGCCTCGGCGTCGTCCTGTACATTTTCTGGCTGCTTCTGTCGGGTTACTTCACGCCGTTCCTGCTTGTTGCCGGCGCCGGATCGGCGATCGGCGTACTGCTGCTGGCGCAGCGGATGAAGATCGTGGATCGCGAAGGACACCCGATCCAGATGGCCACGGCCGTTGTGTTGTACTGGCCCTGGCTGGTCAAGGAAATCGCCAAGTCGGCATGGGACGTATCGCGGATCATCCTCGATCCGCGCCTGCCCATCAGCCCGACGCTGGTGCGGTTCAAGCCGCTGCAGAAGACACAGGCCGGACTTGCCACCCATGCCAACTCGATCACGCTCACGCCCGGCACGATCACCGTCGAGGCGGCCCCGGAGGAATTCCTGGTCCATGCGTTGACCCGGGCGGGCGCAGAAGGCGTGATCGACAGCGAGATGGACCGTCGCGTCGCGAAGGTGGAGGGATACCGCTGATGTTCGCCGCCGGCACCGTTGCGCTGCTGGTCGCGCTCGCGTTGGTTCTGGCGCGCGCAATTCTCGGGCCCACGGTTTTTGACCGCCTGCAGGCTGCGAACACCATAGGCACTTTAGCCATGCTGCTGCTTGCCCTAATCGGTTTTCTCACCGGACGCCCGGAGTTCTTGGATTTGGCCCTGGTCTATGGCCTGCTCAACGTGCTGGGTACTTTCGCCGTTCTGAAGTTCTTCCGCTACGGAGACCTCGGTGATCCGGGTGAGGACGAGGAGCGCAGCGCGTGAGCGCACTCGTCGATGTCCTGAGTTGGGGCTGTCTCCTGGCCGGCGGCACGTTTTGCGCGATTGGCGCGCTGGGACTGGTGCGCATGCCCGATTTCTACACGCGCATGCATGCGGCGTCCGTCACCGACACGCTGGGCGCGGGGCTGATGCTCCTTGGCATGCTGCTGCAGGCTGGCCCGAACCTGGTGAGCGTCAAGCTCATTATGATCGGACTGTTGATATTTTTCACCAGCCCGGCGGCGACACACGCATTGGCTAAAGCGGCGCGCGAGCGGGGGCTCCAACCGCTGCTCGCGTCCGAGGAGGATCCATCGAAACGCTGACGATCATGGTGCTGCTTACCATGATGGCCGTATTGACCCTCGCCATCGCGGTTCAACGCAATTTGTTCGCGGTCGTGGTGTTCGGCTCCATTTACAGCTTTCTCATGGCCACGGTGCTGGTGGCGCTCGATGCAGTGGATGTGGCGATGACCGAGGCGTCGGTCGGCGCGGGCATGTCCACGGTGCTCTTGCTCGGCGCTTTGTATTTGGTGCGCGGCGACGAGGTCAAGCCGCTGCGCCGCCCCTTGGTTCCGCTCGCCGTGGCTATCGTGATCGGCGCAGCCTTGGTCTACGGCACGTTAGGCCTGCCGGCATTCTCCGATCCGCTGGCGCCGATCCACACGCACGTCGTGCCGCGCTACCTGGCCGAATCGCTGCGGGAAACCGGCGTGCCGAATGTGGTGACCTCGGTGCTGGCGAGTTATCGCGGTTATGACACGCTAGGCGAAACCACCGTGGTGTTCACGGCCGGCGCCGGCGTAATTGCGTTGCTGCGCCGGCGTCGCGGGGAGGCGCGTAAATGAGGCGGGACTTGATATTGCGGGTGTTGGGCAAGCTGCTGGTCCCGTTTGTCCTGCTATTTGCCCTCTATGTGCAGTTTCATGGCGATTTCGGTCCGGGCGGCGGGTTTCAGGCCGGCGTGATCGCCGCCGCCGCCGTGATTTTTTACGCCATCATTTTCGGGCTGCCCGCGGCGCGCCGGTTCGCGCCGGACTGGCTGGTCGAGAGCATGGTCGCCGCCGGCGTGCTCGTGTACGGAGGGGTGGGCGTGGTCGGGATGCTGCTCGGAGGCAACTATCTCGATTACTTCGTGCTCGATCACGATCCGGTGCATGGCCAGCACCGCGGCATTTTCTGGGTCGAGGTGGGCGTGGCAATTACCGTTTCCGGGGTGATGGTCAAGATCTTCTACAAGTTCGCCGGCCGGCGACGCGATCCGGACCGGGCATGAGTTTCGCCGGGCATTACACCTACTGGGTCACGATTTTTCTCATGGTCGCCGGCCTGTACATCGTCATCGCGCGCGGCAATCTGATGAAAAAACTGATCGGCCTGGGCATTTTCCAGACCTCGGTATATCTGCTCTACATCGCTCCCGGCAAGCTGATCGGCGGCACCGCGCCGATCCTGGCCGATGGGTTCAAGATCTACTCCAATCCGCTTCCGCACGTGCTGATTCTCACCGCGATCGTCGTCGGCGTCGCGACGCTAGCACTCGGGCTGGCACTGGTGGTTCGCATTCGAGAGGCCTATCAGACCATCGAGGAGGACGAGATCCTCGAGAAGGACCGCGCCGAGGAACAGAGGCGGTGATCGGCGCGCATCTTCCGGCGCTGCAGGTGGTGTTGCCGCTGCTGGCGGCGCCGCTCATGGTTCTGGTGCGCCGGGGAGGCTTCGCCTGGCTTCTCGCCATGGCCGTGAGCTGGACCTCGCTGGCAATCGCGATCGCGCTGGCGCTGAGAGTGCACGCGTTTGGCGCGATCTCGTACGCCATCGGCAACTGGCCGCCGCCCTGGGGCATCGAGTACCGGGTGGACGCCCTCAACGCTTTCGTCCTGGTGCTTATCAGCCTGGTAGCCTCGATTCTTGCGCCCTACGCGCGCGCGAGCGTCGCCTCCGAGCTTCCCCGGGACCAGCACTATCTTTTCTACACCATGTATTCGCTGTGCCTCGCGGGCCTGCTCGGCATGACGATCACCGGCGACGCGTTCAACCTGTTCGTGTTTCTGGAAATAGCCTCGCTTTCCACCTATGTGCTGATTGCCCTGGGCCGCGACCGGCGTGCACTCCTCGCCGCCTACCAGTACCTGGTTCTCGGCACCATCGGCGCCACCTTTTACGTCATCGGCGTCGGTCTGTTGTACCTCGTAACGGGCACGCTCAACCTGGCCGATCTCGCCGCACGGCTGCGGGATGTCCAGGAAATTCGCCCCGTGCTCGCGGCGCTGGCTTTCATCACCGTCGGCATGGGCTTGAAACTGGCGCTGTTTCCGCTGCACTTCTGGCTGCCGAACGCCTACGCATTCGCGCCGTCGGCCGTCACTGCTTTTCTGGCTGCCACCGCGACCAAGGTGGCGATCTATGTCCTGATACGCTTTTACTTCACGGTCTTCGGAGCGTCGCTGGTTTTCGAGCGGCTGCCGATGGCGGAAATACTGATCGCGCTGTCGGTGGCTGCCGTCGTGATCGCGTCGCTGGTGGCGGCGTTCCAGCGCGATCTGAAGCGCATGCTGGCGTACTCGAGCGTGGCGCAGATCGGTTACATCACGCTCGGGATGGGCCTGGTCAATGAGCCGGGATTGACCGGGGCGATCGTGCATCTGTTCAATCACGGACTTACCAAAGGCGCCCTGTTCATGCTGCTCGGCGGCGTTGCGCTGCGCCTCGGCTCGACCAGCATCGATCGGGTCGCCGGACTCGCGCGAAGCATGCCGCTCACCTCGTTCGGGATCGTGCTTGCGGGGCTGAGCCTGATCGGCATTCCGGCGACCGCCGGGTTCATCAGCAAGTGGTATCTCGTCGTGGGCGCGATCGAGCGCGGCAACTGGTGGCTTGCGATCCTGATCGTGGCGAGTTCGCTGATCGCGGTGGCCTACGTCTGGCGCTTCGTGGAAATGGCCTATTTGCGCGCGCCGGATGCTGATGCGGCCGCGCCGATCGAAGCCCCGGCGGCAATGCTGGTGCCGGCCTGGATCATGGTCGCCGGCTGCGTCTATTTCGGCCTCGAAACGTCGTTTTCATTGGGAGGGGCGCACGCCGCGGCCCAAGCCCTGCTCGGGAGCGTCCGATGAAGCCGGAATCGGCGGTGTTGGCTGCGCTTCTCGTCCCGGTATTAGGCGCGCTCGCCATTGTTGCCTGCCGGCGGTATCCGAATCTGCGCGAAACAGCGACGCTGACGAGCGCCGCTGCACTGTTTTTGAGTGTGTTGACGCTGCTCGGGCCCGTCCTCGAAGGCGCGCGGCCCGAAGTCTCGCTCCTCCAGGTGCTGCCGGGAGCCAGTCTTGCCTTTCGCGTCGAGCCCCTCGGCATGTTGTTCTCGCTGGTCGCCTCGGGCCTGTGGATCGTCAACTCGCTCTATTCGATAGGTTACATGCGCGGCAACCGCGAGCTGCACCAGACCCGCTTCTATGTCTGCTTCGCACTAGCGCTCGCTTTCACGATGGGGGTCGCATTCAGCGCCAATCTGCTGACCTTATTCATTTGTTACGAAGGGCTGACGCTGATCACCTATCCCCTGGTGGCACACCACGGCGACGAGGAGGCGCGCCGGGGCGGGCGGACCTACCTCGCCTTGCTGCTTGGAACATCGATCATGCTGTTGCTGCCCGCGGTGGCCGCCACGTGGATCACGGCCGGAACGCTGGATTTCACCCCCGGGGGCATTCTGGGTGGACGGCTTTCGAACGCCGCTATCGGCGCTCTGCTAGCCCTTTATGTGTTCGGTATCGGCAAGGCTGCGCTCATGCCCATCCACCGCTGGTTGCCCGCGGCCATGGTCGCCCCGACGCCGGTCTCGGCGTTGTTGCACGCCGTTGCGGTGGTGAAGGCCGGGGTGTTCGCGGTGGTGAAGGTGATCGTGTATGTCTTTGGCGTGGATGCAATCGCCGGTCTGGCAAGCGTCCAATGGCTGGCGTTCGCCTCCGGCTTTACCATCATCGCCGCGTCGATCATCGCGCTGCGTTCGAACAACCTGAAGCGCCGGCTTGCCTACTCCACCGTGAGCCAGCTTTCCTACGTCATTCTCGCCGCAGCGCTGCTCACGCCGCTTTCGGTGGTCGGAGCGGCGCTGCACATCGCCGCGCACGCGCTGGGGAAGATCACGCTGTTCTTCGCTGCCGGCGCCATCTATACCGCCTCGCACAAGACCGAGGTAAGCCAGCTCGACGGCATCGGCCGGCGCATGCCCTGGACCATGGGCGCGTTCGCGGTGGGCGCGCTGTCGTTGATCGGCGTGCCGCCAGCGGTAGGCTTCGTGGGCAAATGGTTCATTTTTCAGGGAGCCGCCGCGAGCGGGCAGTATTGGGCAATGGCTGTGCTAGGAGCCAGCGCACTGCTCAACGCGGCGTATTTCCTGCCCATCGTCTACGCCGCTTTCTTCAGGGCCGCGCCGCAGGGTGCCGATCATGGCGAGGCGCCGCTTTCGATGGTGCTCGCGCTTGTCGCTACCTCGACGCTGGTCGTGGTCATGTTTTTTTACCCCCACGTGCCGCTTGCACTGGCACGGCAGTTGGCAGGAATTTGAACCACCGGGAGGCGACCGATGGCTGGATCGAAGAATTATTGGTTGGATCGCAGGGAAAATGTCTCCAAGGTGTACGGCGCGCTGTGGGTGCTGTGCGCAGTGCTGCTCCTAATCGACCCGCTCATAGACAAGCACGAAGCCTACGAATTTGCCGAATGGCTCGGATTTTTCGGATTCTTCGGTTTCTTTTCCTGCGTCGGCCTCGTGCTGACAGCCAAGGCGCTGCGCCGCCTGCTCAAGCGGCCCGAGAATTACTATGATGAGCGCTGAGTTTCCCACGGCGCTGATCCTGATCCTCGGCGCCCTGGGCGTGCCGCTGCTGAGTGGCCGGGTGCGCTCGGCGTACCTGCTTGCGCTGCCGACTCTGGCATTTGCCCATCTGCTTACTCTATCCACCGGGGAGTACTCGCAGCTCGAGTTCCTTGGGAATACGCTGATCGTGATGCGGGTGGACCGATTGAGCCTTGCTTTCGGCTACATCTTCACGATCGCTGCGCTGTTGAACGTCATATATTCCTTTCACGTCGAGGACACGGTTCAGCACGTCGCAAGCTTGGCCTATTCCGGCAGCGCGCTGGGGGCGGTGTTTGCCGGGGATCTCATGACGCTGTTCATTTACTGGGAACTCACCGCGGTGACGTCGGCGCTGCTCATTTGGGCGCGGCGCACCGAGCGCTCCGAGCGCGCCGCCATGCGCTACCTCGTGGTGCAGTTTGGCTCCGGCATGCTGCTAATGGCGGGCGCCGTAATGCACCTTCAAGCGACGGGCTCGATTCGGTTCGACCTGCTCGGGCTCGATACCGCCGGAGGATGGCTGATTTTTCTAGCGTTCGGGGTCAAATGCGCTTTCCCACTGCTGCATAACTGGCTTCAGGATGCGTACCCGGAAGCCACCGAGACGGGTACCGTGTGGCTGTCGGCCTATACCACCAAGCTGGCAGTCTACGCTTTGGCGCGCGGTTACCCTGGAACGGAGATCCTGATATGGATCGGCGCGCTGATGACCGCGTTTCCGATCTTCTACGCGGTGATCGAAAACGACCTTCGCCGGGTGCTCGCCTACAGCCTCAACAACCAGCTCGGTTTCATGGTGGTGGGCATCGGCGTGGGCACGGAGCTCGCGCTCAATGGTACGGTGGCCCACGCCTTCTCGCACATTCTGTACAAGGCGTTGCTGTTCATGTCCATGGGAGCGGTGCTGTTCCGCGCGGGGACCGTCAATGGCTCGCAGCTTGGCGGGTTGTACAAGTCCATGCCGTGGACCGCCGGCTTTTGCATGGTCGGCGCAGCCTCTATCTCGGCTTTTCCCTTGTTCAGCGGTTTTGTCAGCAAGGCTTTGATCCTGAGCGCAGTCGCGGCGGAGGGCCATCTCGTCACTTGGCTCGTATTGCTGTTCGCCTCGGCCGGGGTTTTCCATCATTCCGGCATCAAGATTCCGTTCTTTGCGTTCTTCGCGCACGATTCCGGAATTCGCTGCGCGGAGGCGCCGCGCAACATGCTGATCGCAATGGGACTGACCGCGGCGCTATGCATCGGCATCGGCGTGTATCCGCAAGCGCTCTACAGCCTGTTGCCCCATGCCATTTCGTTTGCGCCCTATACCGCCGCCCACGTGGTGGCGCAGCTGCAGTTGCTGCTGTTTTCAGCGCTCGCATTCGCGGTATTGATGCGTACGGGGGTGTATCCGCCGGAGCTGCGCGCAGTCAACCTCGATGCAGACTGGTTCTACCGCCGCCCGGGCCGCGTACTCGTGCGAGCCTGCGCCGCCGGCCTGTCGCGCAGTCTCCTCGCACTCGGCGCCGCCGCGCAAGACGGGCGCGTGCAGCTCCTTCATTGGATCCTGCGCTGGCACGGTCCCGAGGGGCCGCTCGCGCGCACGATAACGACGGGGACCATGGCGCTGTGGATCAGCGCGCTGCTCGCGGCGTACCTGGTGTTGTACTACTTGTAAGCAATTCAAAACGCCTGGTCGGCCGATTTAGGGAAGCGCTGATTAAGAGAGATTCTGTCATTCCCGCGAAAGCGGGAATCTAGGAAGCTCAGCCAGTTGCCGGATCCCCGCTTTCGCGGGGATGAGCTATCAGTGTTTCCTTGGATTCGGGCCATCCTCCTGACTCGGCCTGTTGCAACTCAGCTTATCAGCATCATGCCGCATCCGTTCACGGCGCCGCGATCGAAGGTCATGGTCCGGTCGCACCCGGCTGATGCCGCCGATCGCTCGATCAGGCAGTCGGCAAAGTCTGCGTTGCCGCTCTGAAAGACACGCAGCGCCTTCCAGACGGTTTCTGCCCGCTCGACGACGATCTCCTTCGTGCGCAGCAGCCCCTCGAAGGCTTCAACGAGTTGTGCATTTTTCAGTTCATACGCGGAAGACAGCACCCAGGCGAGTTCAACGACCGACACCAGCGGCACAAAGCCTGGCGCCTCGGCGGACAACGACTCGACAAGGCGAGTCGCCAGCAGCGACTGCTTGGCGTCGTCCTGCATGATGTAGCGCACGAGCACGTTGGTATCGAGCCCGATCATTTGGCTGATGCGCCGCGCCGGGCGATGGCAGCGTTCATTTCCTTGATGGACACCGGCTTGCGTGACTTGCCAAACATGCCCTTCAAGGCCGTGACGGATCGGGTGGCTGCGATGAACTCGTAGCGGCCAGGCGCGATTTCGACGAACTCGACGCGGTCGCCGGCGTCTACGCCAAGTGCTTCACGCACCGCGGCGGGGACGGTGATCTGACCTTTGCTGGTTAGGGTGGCGGTGGCCATAGGCGGTTGCCCTCCGTTTCATGCCTTACTATAGTGTAAGGAGCAACGATCGGCAAGCTCAGGCAAGCACTCTAAGCCGGGCGAGCCGGAACCAAGGAAGCTGCCCTTGCAGTTTATCAATCTCCCCCTTTTCGTCCAGTTGCAAGCAACTGGACGAAAAGGGGGAGACGATTTTAGAAACCAAATCTTCGCCAAATTTGTCAACAATAGACTTGTAAGTGACTAAAACGCCTGGTCCCAGCGGACCGACAGGCGGATCGCGGAGTTGAGCAGGCCCACCATGCTGTAGGTCTGCACGAAGTTGCCCCACTGCTCGCGGCTGCGCGGATCGATATGTTCGGCGAGCAGGCCGTGGCGGTTGCGGCAGGCAAGCACGTTTTCGAACATCGCGCGCGCCTCGTCGCGCCGCCCCAACGCCGAGAGCGCGTTGATATACCAGAAGGTACACACCAAAAACGCGTTCTCCGGCTCGCCGAAATCGTCTTTCTCGACGTAGCGGAACACGAAATCGCCGTGGCGCAGTTCGCGCTCGATGGCGTGCACGGTGCCGGCAAAACGCGGGTCGTCCGCCTTCACAAAACCCACCTCGTTCAACAACAGCAGGCTCGCGTCGAGGGAGTTGCCGTCGATGGTGGCGGCGAAACTGCCCCGTTGCGGATTCCATGCGCGCTCGCAGACCACGCGGTGGATACGATCGGCCTGGCTGCGCCAGTAGGTGGCGCGCTCGCCCAGCGCCAGATGCGCGGCGACCCTCGCGAGCCGGTCGCAAGCCGCCCAGCACATCACGCTGGAGAAGGTGTGCACGCGTTTCGCGCCGCGCAGTTCCCAGATGCCGGCGTCGGGCTGGTCGAACACCTGGACCGCCCGCTCGCCCAACACCTCCAGGCGGCGGAACAGCACTTCGTCTCCCTTCCGGATGAGACGGCGGTCGAAGAACACATGGGTCGCAGCCAGGATGGCCGAACCGTACACGTCGTGCTGCTCCTGCCGATAGGCCTGATTGCCCACCCGCACCGGGCCCATGCCGCGATAGCCCGATAGCGACTCGATCTCCCGCTCTTCGATGATCGAGCCGCCGCTGATGCCGTAGACCGGTTGGAGGCGCCCGCCCTCGGCGCCCGCGGCGACGTTGACGATGTAGCCGAGGTAACGTTCCATGGTGCGGGTCTGCCCGAGCCGGTTCAGCGCGTTCACCACGAAATAGCCGTCGCGCAACCAGCAGTAGCGGTAATCCCAATTGCGGCCGCTTCCGGGTGCCTCCGGAATCGAGGTTGTCACGGCCGCGATGATGGCGCCGGTATCCTCGAACGCGTTGAGTTTCAGGGTGATCGCGGCCCGGATCACGGCGTCCTGCCACTCGAACGGGATGCTGAGGTAGCGCACCCATTCGCGCCAATAGGCAGTCGTGTCTTCGAGAAAGCGCCGTCCCACGTCGGCAACGGCTCCCTGCACAGTCTCGTCGGGCCCCAGTATCAGCGTGACCGCGTCCTCGAGGAAGAAGGGATTCGCCTCCAGGACCGCGGTGATCGGCGCATTGGTGGTCATTCGCAGCACTAGATCGGTGCCGATGTAGCGGATGTGGTTGCTGCCGAAGGTGGTCGCCGCGGGATGTCTGCCGTAGTCGCTGGCGGGACGCAGATGCACGCGGATGCGCGGGCTGCCGGCCATGCGCTTGACCTGCCTGACCAAGGTCATGGGGCAGAACATGCGGCCGTATTGCCAAGACCGCGGCGCGAAGTCGGTGACCTCGACGCATCCGCCCGAGCGGTCGAAGAGGCGAGTGATGAGTATCGCGGTATTGGCGAGGTATTCCTGCTCGACGCCGGCGAGGTCGATCATTTCCACGGAAAAGTAGCCGAAGTCCTGCTCGCGCGTTCGCTCGCGCATAAGGGAACAGAACGCTGGGTCTCCGTCGAAACGAGGAAAGCAGGCCCACACGATCTCTCCCGCAGGATCCACCAGCGCACCGATGGTGCCGTTGCCTATCAAAGCCAGATCGAGCGAACTCACGAATTTGCCTCCCTGCCGGCGTCGTTGCCGGCATACGCCGTTGCCAGTGATTGTTCCAGCCATTGACGTACCGCCTGAACGCTTGGCAGCCGCCAGCGCGCCGAGGTAGGACCCGGCCCGACCTTCACCGAGTGGCCGCCCAGGCGATTCACCGTCTCAAACCCGTACTCGTCGGTTATATCATCGCCGACGAATACCGGCGTGCGCCCCCGGAACGGCGGTTCGCGCATGAACTCGCCTATCGCGTATCCCTTGTTGCTGCCCGCAGGTTTGACCTCCACCACGCGCTTGCCCGACTGGAGACAATATTCCGGTCCCGCCTGGACCTGGAGCGTGCGCATCAGGCGGTGCACGAATCCGCCGAGCCGGGGCGCGCGCCGGTAGTGCAGCGCGAGAGACAATCCCTTGTCCTCCAGCAGCAGGCGCGAGTGCGGCGCGATGGCTTTCGCGATCCGGTCACGCAGCCGATCGAGCTGCACCGATGGAAAAGCGTGGCGAAAGATTTGTCCGCGATGGTCGCGGCGCTCGATGCCGTGCTGTCCGGCCACGGGCGGGTGCATTTCCGGGAAAAGCCGGTCGATATCCTCGATCGATCGCCCGCTGATCAGGGCTACGGCTCCACCGGTCGAGCGATAAAGCCTCTCGATGAGACGGCGCAGATCGAAATCGATGCTCACGCCCTCGGGCGAATCGGCAATCTCGACCAGCGTTCCGTCGAGATCGAAGAAGTAAGCCCAGTCATATCCGGGATCCGGCAGGCTCGAGCGAATCGCCCCGGTGCGACCGGTGTTATTCTCGCGCTTCATTTCCGACCGCTTGCGTTCACCCGTCGGTACTCGCTCTCCAGCCTTCGGGCACCGTGGCCTTCTCGAGCAGGCGTCCGCGCCGGCGCATGCCGGCCGCGTCGATCAGCATCCGGCCCGCCCAGCGGAAGACATTGAATTCCGCGACGAGGCCGCGCATGAGGCGCATGCGGTCGCG
>JACQTO010000141.1 GCA_016210745.1 Betaproteobacteria bacterium | reverse complement strand
GAAAACGGAGAGCGAAATGACACTCACACGCGGTGTTGCGATGTTGCGCGGACGAAAAGCCGTCCGCGCGGATCGCCGATTGTGCCCGGATGAAAAAGCCATCCGTGCACAATCGACGATCTCATATGAAGACGCCAGATTGTCCGTGCCGTTATCCGTAACCGGTGATTCAGCAGGGTTGTTTTTTTTCCGTACTGTTTCCCCGGTTGGCGCGCGCAGCGCGCTAGGCCGCGGTCGGCTGACTGAGCGTCGATTGCATTGCAGGAAAAATAGTTGTTGAAGCGGTTCTGTTCAACATCTTGCGCGTAACAATCTAAATCAGGAGAAGCGAAAATGGTAAAAGCGATCGACATGCATGTTCATATCAAGACCGGCGAAACAGTCGGCCAGGCCGGCCACAAGCACAATCTCGGCAAGCCGGGGCAGCATCCCGACGAGATGGCTGAGATGTACCAGAAGCTCGACGTGATGGCGGTCATATTCGACGTCGATCACGAGACCCGCACCGGAGTGAAAAGCTCCAACGCCGACACGGCCGGTTGGGTGCGCAAGTATCCCAAGACGTTCATGGGTTTCGGCAGCGTCGATCCCTGGAAGGGCAATCAAGCGGTCGACGAGGTGAAGCGCTGTGCCGATCTCGGATTGCTCGGAATGAAATTCCAGCAGGCGAGCCAGGCGTTTTGTCCGACCAATCCGCGCTTCTTTCCCATCTGGGAGATGTGCAATCGGCTGAAGCTGCCGGTGATCTTCCACGGCGGCACGACCATGATCTGCGGCGGCGAGCCTGGCGGCGGCGGGCTCGTCCTCGAGTACTGCAAGCCGATTCCCTATCTCGACGATATCGCGGCGCGTTACCCGGAGCTGCGCATCATCATCGCGCACCCGGCATGGCCCTGGCACGACGACCAGCTCGCCGTGTTGCGCCATAAGGCCAATGTGTACATGGATCTTTCGGGCCATGCGCCAAAATATTTCCCGGAATCGATCGTCCATAACGCCAACACGCTGGTGCAGGACAAGGTGTTCTTCGGTTCCGACTTCCCGGTGATCACACCGAAGCGCTGGCTGGACGAATTCGCGACGCTGCCGTTCAAGGATTCGGTGCGTCCGAAGATTCTGCTGCATAATTTCGCCAAGTTCATCGGCATCGAATTGCCCGATGCCGTGAAGGCGTAAGCCGGACGGGCCATCTGGTTTTGCCCTTTATCAATCTCCCCCTTTTCGTGCGGTTGCGAGCAACCGCACGAAAAGGGGGAGACGCATTTAGAAACCAAATCCTCGCCACATTTGTCAACAATAGACTTGTAGGCAACTAGAAACTACTTAAGGTAAGCAAAACAATGGACGTGCGTTTTATCGATACGACATTTCGCGACGGGTCTCAGAGCCTTTGGGCATCGGGCATCCGGATCGGGATGATCGAGGCGGTCGCGGAGGTCATGGACCGCGCGGGGTTCGAGGCGATCGAGGTCCCCGTGAGCGGCAATGCCGTGAAAAAGCTCCTCCGCGATTCTAAGGAAAACCCCTGGGATCTGGCGCGGATGCTTGCCAGAACCATGCCCAACACGCGCAAGAGCGCCATGGCCGGCGGCTATATCATGCCGTTCGAGGCCACTCCGCCCAAGGCGCTCGTCGAACTCTACTGGGGGCGCTTGGTCGGGCTCGGCGCCCTGCAGCGCGTTCAAGTGACGGGCAACGTGACCGATCAAAGCAAGCGCATATTCCCCTGGCTGATCCCGATGTTCAGGAAAATGGGTTTGCAGATCGCCCTCAACCTGTCCTACACCATTTCTCCGCGCCATACCGACGCGTACTACGGGGAGAAGACACGCGAGCTGCTCGAGTTCAAGCCCGACCTCGTATACCTCAAGGATCAGGGTGGATTGCTTACGGTAGATCGCGCCCGCACGCTGCTTCCGGTGATGGTGCAGAACGCGAACGGCGTGCCGATGGAACTGCACTCGCACTGCACGACGGGACTTGCGCCGCTCGTCTATCTGGAGGCGATGAAGCTGGGCGTGCGCAGGCTGCACACGGGTGTTCCTCCGCTCGCCAGCGGTTCGGCGCAACCGTCGGTATTCAATGTGGCCGGCAATGCCCGGCTGATGGGGTTTTCGCCGCAGGTCGATCTGGAGGTGCTGCGTCCGGTGTCTCCGCGGCTCACCGCAATCGCTAAACAGGAAAAGCTGCCGATCGGCGCTCCGCTGGAATACGACTACGGGCAGTACATTCATCAGGTTCCCGGCGGCGTGATTTCCAACCTCCGGCATCAACTTGCCGGACTGCGCGTCCTGGATCGCCTGGACGAAGTGCTGGAGGAATCGGTGCAGGTTCGCAAGGACCTCGGCTACCCGATCATGATCACTCCGCTTTCCCAGTTCGTGGTCAGCCAGTCTGCGATCAACGTGATGATGGGAGAGCGATACAAACATGTCATCGACGAGGTGATCATGTTTGCGCAAGGGGTCTACGGGGTCGATTCCGGCTACACCTGGATGGACCAGAACCTGAAGGACAGGCTGCTCGGCACGCGCAGGGCCGAGGAGCTGGCGGCGGTGCGAAAGCACCCCGACGTTTCGCTCAAGGAGATCCGGGAAAAACTGGGCGGACCCGGAGTTTCGGACGAAGAGTTCCTGCTACGCTACATCATGAAGGGCGAGGAGGAAATCCGGGCGATGCACGCGGCCGGCCGGCCCAAGCAGTACTTCAATGCCGACATGCCTTTGCTCACGCTGATCCAGGAACTGGGCAAGCACAAGCAGGTGCGCTATGTGCAGGTGCAGCGGGGCAATGATTCGCTGCTGATACAGAACCAGGCTTGACGTAAATCGCGCCGCCAGTTGTTTGGGGTTGCGATGTTGCGCGGACGAGAAGCCAGCCGTCCGCGCGGATCGGTGCGCGGATGAAGAAGCCATCCGTGCACAATCGACGATCTCGGCCAAAACTCTACCAAGTCCTGCTGTTAACTATAACCGCGTTTTCTGCACGGATGGCGTTTATCCGTGCAGAAAACGCGGTTGGCGCGCGCAGCGCGCAAGTCCGCTGGTGGCATGAGACAGGACTTAAGACGCCGTATATAAATTCGTCTCCTCCTTTTCGTGTAGTTGCAAGCAACTGCACGAAAGGGAGGAGATTGATAGACGGCAAAATCTGCTTGCTTGGTTCCGGCTCGTCCGGCTTAGCGTCTTACTACTCGAGACGGATGCGCAGGTCGTCCCTGACGATCTTGGTCCATTTCGCGATGTCGTCCTTCTGCAACTGGGTGAATTCCGCCCGCGTCAGGGGACGCGACTCGTAGCCCATCGAAGCGAAGCGTGTCTTGGTCAAGTCCGACTTCAGAACCGCCACCATTTCGTTGGAGAGCTTGTCGATGATGGGGGCCGGCGTGCCGGCCGGGGCGAACAGGCCGGTCCACATGGGAACCACGAAGTTTTCTGCCAGCCCGGCTTCCTTCATGGTGGGGACGTCAGGCAGCACGTGATCCCGTTTGAAACCGGTCACCGCCAGCATGCGGAGTTTGCCGGCCTTGAACTGCGACAGTCCCGAGGCGATGGATACCACGGTCACCTGCGTCTGCCCTCCGACGGTAGCGGCGACCGCCCCGGCGGCGCCTTTGAAGGGAACGTGGGTCATGTTCACGCCGGCAAGCTTGTTGAAGTACTCGGCGGCTATCTGGAACGGCGGCGCGCCCGAGCCGTAGAAAACCTTGCCGGGGTTGGCCTTGACATAAGCGATCAGTTCCTTCACCGAGTTTGCCGGAACCGAAGGGTGAACGGCCAACACCAGCGCATCACCGGCGACAATCTGGGCGATGGGAATGAAATCCTTGACCGGATCGAAAGGCAGGCGCTCGTGCAGGCCGGAGGCGAGGGCCATCGACGCGCTCCCGCCCACCAGCAGGGTGTACCCATCGGGGGTGGACTTCGCCACGTAGTCGGTGCCGATGTTGGAATTGGCGCCGGGCCTGTTTTCGACCGTCACCGGCACGCCCAGGCGCTCGCTCAGCTGCTGGCCGACGAGGCGACCGAGAATGTCGGTTCCGCCCCCCGGTCCGAATCCGACCACCAGTTTTATCGGCTTGTTTGGATAGCCCTGCGCGTTGGACGCTCCCGAAGGAAGGACAAGCGCTAACGCCAACAGCAAGCCCAGTACCCTAGCTAAAGTCTTCATTTGTGGTCTCCTCCAGTTGCAAGAACATTGCGGAATGTTTCGCGTCGGGTGCGCCTGTTCGGAGTGCAAACGCTACTTCTTTCCAAACAGCGCTTCACCCCATTTCTTCCGTACCTCTTCCATCACCTCCGGCGAGGTCTTGGTGGATTTCGGAAACTGATCCCTCCAGCTCCAGGGCCGGCAGGCGTCGATGATTGCGGTCGAGCAGGTAAGGTCGCCGACTTTTCTCTTTTCCGGTTCCAGCCGTGGGTCCGAGGCCATCGACAAACGGTTGGTAAGAAAGTCGATCTGGGTCTGGGGATCGCACCTTGTGCCCAGGGCCCAGAGCACTTCCGTCATGTTGGTGGGATCGATGTCGTCGTCCACAATGATCACGAACCGGCCCACGAGCGTCGCGCCGCGGTAACATCCGGCCGCAATCAACGCCGCCTGCTTGACATGCCCCGGATACATCTGCTTCAAGGAGACCACCACCATGGGGCGCCGGCGGGCTTCATAGACGAAGGAAACCCCTTTCACGCCGGCGATCTGTTTATCGAATTCGGCCCAGAGCTGTGCGGACAGATCGACGGCCATGATCAAGTTGTCATCGTGGCTGCCCACCAGCATGGGCACGCCGAACTGGATCGGGTCGTTTCGATGCAGGATCGCCGTGATATTGGCAACCGGGTGCGGGGTCTTGCCGCCGGAATAATAGCCTTCCCACTCGCCAAAGGGTCCCTCGCTTGCGTTCTGCACTTCGGGAGGCGGCATCAGGCCTTCCAGCACGATCTCGGCCTCAGCCGGGATGGGCAGATCCACGGTCTCGCCCTTTACGACTTCGACCGCCTTGTTCCTCAGCCCGCCTGCCCAATCGTATTCCGTAATTCCGATCGGGATCGGCGACACCGCCGACATCCAAAGCTGCGGCCCTTGTCCGCACACGATGGCGATCGGGCAGCTCTGTCCCCGTTCCCAATACTTCTTCGCGATGATCGCGCCATGACGACCGGGCACGCTGTGGAAGGTCACCGTCTTGCCGTCGGAGATCATGGTGCGGTAGGTCCCCATGTTCACCCAGCCGGTATCCGGATCCTTCTGGATCACCATGCAGCCGGTGCCGATGTAGCGGCCCCCATCGAGCTCGTGCCACTGCGGCGTGGGAAACTTGAGCACATCGACGTCCTTTCCGGTCAGGACGTTCTCTTTCACCGGGCCCGTCTTCACGTACACCGGAGGAATCGGCTTGATACTTGCGACTTTTTCCTTCCACGCTCGAATCAGGTCGAGTCCTTTGAGCTCCAGAGGCAGGCCGAGCCCCAGGGCCACACGGCGCGTCGACGTAAACGGATTGGTGCAAACGCGAAATCCTTTTGGATATCCCTGAATCCGGTCGAACATCAACAGCGGTGAATCGGGAACGGAAAGGGACAGTTCGGCGATACGTCCCATTTCCACGTCCCAGTGCGCCCCTTCTATGACCTTGCATTCGCCCAGGCCCTGGGCCTTCTCTACGAACTCCCTTAAATCATCGAACATCGTATCTCCCGCTAGCGATTTGGATTGTTGCAGGGGCGCAATCGTCAGGATCCGCCGGATTGCGCCGTGAGAGCCAAGAGCGTTCTTTGGTTCAGGCGCGGATGTTATCATAAGAGAAATGGGTTCAGACCCCGTTTCCCCGTCTTTCAAAAGGAGAACACGATGAAGCCGTACTATGCGGCCGCAATCCAGCCGAGAGTGATCGGCGGCTGTATGGACAAGGACGCCGTGGCTAAGAACCTGGCGCATGCATGCGAGCTGATCGATCGGGCGATCGATGGCACCGCACAAACCACCAAAGGCCAGCCGCCGAAGCTCATCGGTTTCCCCGAGAGCTTTCTGCATGGATTCGGTCCCGCCCGCAAGCGCTCCTACGCGACCAACTCGAGTTTTGCGCGCAGGATTCCCGGCGAGGAAACCGGTCGTCTGGGCGAAAAGGCCAAAGAGTACGGCGTGTACATCGCCGGCAGCATGTTCGAAGTCGACCCCGACTACCCGAACATCTTCTTCAACACCGGTTTCATCATCGACCCGGCAGGCAAGGTCGCGCTGAAGTATCGCAAGATCAATTGCTCCAACAGCGCCGTCGAGCTATCCACGAGCCCGGGCGACATCATGGCCCGCTACCCGCAGGACCTGGAGACGCTGTTTCCGGTATTGCGTACGCCTATAGGAAACCTCGCCGTCTATATCTGCTTCGACGGCTTGTTTCCCGAGATGCCCCGCTGCCTCGCGCTGATGGGCGCCGAAGTGCTGATTCGCCCGATGGGGCCGCAGCCCACCAGCGGCATGGAATATGTCGATACCTGGCGCACCATCAACCGGGTGCGCGCATTCGAGAACAATGTCTACTTGATCGGACCGCACTGGGCCGATTCGCCGCAGACGGAGTCCCTCGTCGCCGAAGGCCATTCCATGATCGTCGATTTCAACGGCCAGATTCTCACCGAGTCCGACGGCGCGCGCGAGCACTTCGTCATGGCCCTGATCGATATCGAACGGTTGCGCCGGCGCCGCAAGAACGAGCGCAACAATTTCCTGACGCAGGTGCGCAGCGAGCTCTATGCTCGTGTATACGCAGCGCGGCCGTGCTTCCCGAGCGGGCCGAAGACCAACCGCGAGCGCGGACTGAAAGACCTCGACGAGAAGTGGTCGCTTGAGCCTGCGGTGTATCGGAGCCTGGTCGAACAGGGAACTCTCACGCCGCCCGAGGACTACCAAAAATAGCTCGCTTCAATCCGGGCAAATGAAAAGGGGGCATTCGCCCCCTTTTGTTGCAGACCGAAGAAAAAGGGCGTGGCCCCATTTCCCGGCAATACCGGCCTGCTTGCTATTGCGGCTTCACGCCGGCTGCTTTCACCATTTCCCCGATCACCTTGACGTCGGATCCGATCGCTGCGGTGAATTCCGCCGGCGTATTTCCGACCAGATTGAGGCTGAAACCCGTGATGAACTTCTCGATGAAGTCGGGCCGCTTGATGACCGCGATCGTGTCGCGGTGAATGCGATCGACCAGTTGCTGATTCATTCCGGCCGGGGCGAACAGCCCGAACCAGATGCCTGCATCGGCATACCGCAATCCCGATTCGCCGATCGTCGGCACATTGGGGAAAAGGTTCGTCCGCTGCTGGCCGCCGATGGCGATGGGCGTGGCCTTTCCGGCTCTCACCTGGGTTCCCGAAGCTGCCGGGCTCGATATCGTTGCCTGCACCTCGCCCTTGACAACGGCCATGACGCAGTCGGCGACGCCCTTGTAGGGAACCCTCAAAAACTGCACGCCTTCGCGCTTGGCGACCGTTTCGAAAAACAGCTCCGGCTGCGAGCCCTGGCCATAAGTGGCATAAGCGACCTTTCCTGGGTTCTTGCGGGCGTAGTCGACCAGCTCCCTCAGGTTCTTCGCCGGAAATGCAGGGTTCGTGATGACGAACTGGCCGCTCTTCGCGACCATGGTGATCGGCGTGAAGCTCTTGTCCGGGTCGTAGGGGAGCTTGTAGAGGAAGCGGTTGTGCACCGTGGTGGTGTCGATGGTCATCATCAGCGTATAGCCATCGGGCGCCGAATTGGCGACCTTGTCCGCACCGATGACAGAGCCCGCACCGGCAGGGTTCTCAACGAGCACTGGCTGGCCCCAGACCTTGGACAGTTCGCTTGCCAGGGCACGTCCCAGCACGTCGGTGCTGCCGCCTGCCGTCCAGGGAATCACCAGGCGCACCGGTTTGGTCGGAAATTGTTGCGCTAGCGCCGAAACCGAAGACAAAACGCACAATAAGGCGGCCGTCAGTGCAGTCGAAAGCAGACGTTGCATTGTCACATCTCCTCGCTTGTTTTATGGTAGGGGCAGTAGGATCAGGCGATCCTACCACCTTTGTCAAGCGGAAATGTCGCGGCTTGCCTGTGCGGGCTCGTCAACCGAGCGCCAAACGCTGCGGTGCAGCGCGCGTGCCTGATCCGCGCTGCGGCATCATCGGCACGGCGAATCCCTGCTGGTGGCACGCTCGCGTAATCAAATTGAATTTCCACCAGACTCCGCCGGCGAGCGTAGCCACGCCGGCAAGGCCGGCGAGTATGGAAGCTGCCGGCCCGATTACCAGAGACAGCAGGAAGAGCAGGGCAGGCGCCAAATGGCCGAACACGTGCAGCACCGGAGAGATCGCCGCGAGATCGCGCCGCGACAATGGGCCGACGCCCTTCGCCTTTGCCGTCGCACGATAATGGCGCCATAGCGCGGCGTTGACCGCGGCGAAAACCAGACCCGCGGGCGCGAGCGCGAAGAGCGCGCTTTCATGCCCGCCGCTCAGCGCCAGTGCAATCGCAAGCAAACCTATTCCCTCGAACACTCCTGTTGCGATCAGCATCCAGGGAACGATGGGCATGCGCCAGGCCGGTATGCCCTTGGAGGCGTACACCATGCGGCCCTGGCAGATGAGGAACCCGAGCGCCGCGAACGCCGCCAGAGCGCCGAGAACCGGATGCGGCCAGACAAAGTTCGCCGCAACCGCCGGATAGAACACGGCGACGAACCAGGTTTCGCGCGTCATCCATGACGACTGCGGTCGCGAGATTACGCGTATGAAACGGAGCTTACGCCCGAGCTTGAGGAACACGAAGAACAGGCCCACCGCCATGAGTATCGCGGCAACCACGAGCACCGAGCGCAGGGTTTGCGCATCGAACATGCCGGCGAGGGAGGCAAGCCAGGCCACGATCGCCAGGCCGGACGACATGCCGCCGATGATGAAATTCATCGCCGCGCGATAGTCCCAGAAGGGCTGGCGCGCTCCCACCAGTGGATTGGAAGGATCGGACATCGCTTCGTCGTCGATGTCATCGGGATCGGCCTTGCGTCCGGGCGTGCCGGCCGGAATTTCATACAGATACCGAATCTGCGGATTGGTGCCCAGTTCCGCATGCATCTGGAACGAGCGATTGTCCTTTACGAGCTGGGATACTTCACTGGCCGGATCGGCAAAATCTCCGAATCGGATCGCTTTGGCGATGCAGGCAACCGAGCAGGCCGGCGTTACCTCCGGGTCCACGCCCGGGACGAGGCCGCTTGCCCCGGCCTCGTCGATGCGCTCGATGCAGAAAGTGCACTTGTTGGCCACGCCGATGCGATCTTCGTGCGCGACCCGCTTCTCCTGCACCGTCCGCTCGCCGCCGTAGTAGCCGGCCATTTCATGCACGATGGTGCGCGCCTGATACGGGCAGGCCACGGCGCAGGAAGCGCAGCCGATGCAGGTGTCGTAATTCATGGTCACCAGGCCGTCGGCGCGCTGGCGTGTCGCCCCCGTCGGACACACCGGTACGCAGGGCGGTTCGGCGCAATGCTGGCAACCGGTGACCAGGAACAATCGCTCGACGTTCGGAAAGCTGCCTTGCTCGACATCGAGCACGCGGCGCCACTGCACCCCGGGCGGCGTGTCATTGGCGTGCTTGCACGCGGTGGTGCAAGTCTGGCAACCGACGCAGCGGTTGAGGTCGACCACCATCCCGTAGCGCTTCATCGTGCGGCCTCGCGCCCGGCTGAAACAGCCTTGCTGCTCGTGTCCTTGCGCACCGATACGCGGATCAGATCTGCGCCGCTGCCGGTGGCGTCGGTGAGCGAGAGCGCGAGCGGCGTCACCGAGTTCAAGCTGCCCAGACCGAGATCCTTGGCGTAAGGCGTGGCCCAGTGATCGAACTGCCCCACGAGCAGCACGGTATCGGGCCGAATGCCCTCGCGCAGGGTGGCGCGTCCGCGGGTTATGCCGCTCGCGGACTCGAGCACCACCGGGTCGCCATTGGCGATGCCGAGTTTGCGCGCGGTGGTGCGGTTGATGATGATGCCGTCGTGTCCGGCGACGTTCTGCGCCACTTCGTGAATCAGCGGCAGACCGACGTTGGCGCCCCAGGCATATTGCATGCTGCGCGCGGTGAGCGCCCAGAAAGGAAATTCATCGGGATCGCGCCCGACCTCGGCCGCGTAGCCCGCCCAGATGTCCGGAAACGGCTTGTAGCCGGGCAAGGCCTCGTATTCCTCGAGCTGGTGGTTCCACCACTGGATGCCGATTTCGTGCATCCGCCGCGCGAGCTGTTCGCCGTGGCGCTTGATGCGTTCCTGATACGGTATCTCGAAGCGCAGCCCCTGCTTCTTGATCTCGGGATAGAGATACCAGTCGAGCTGCGAGAATTTTGCCAGCATGAAGCCGTGTTCCTTGAACCAATCGATGCCGCGCACCTCTTCCCCGTGGGAAAGGTCGTGACTGGCCGCCTTGGCGATTGCGTCCCAGATTTCGTTCGCCGTGTGGGGAACCTCGGGATCGAGCGAATAATCGTAGCTGTCGGTCTTGAGTCTGATGGCAGCCGAGCCGCGGTTGATCGCCTCGTTGTACTTGCGCAGGATGCCGGCGCGAATGGCGAGCTGGGTCGCGATGTCGGTCATGTCCATGCATTCGCCGACCGGCGCCACCGCGGGCTGGCGCACCGCCCATCCTTGGTGATGCCAGAATTGTTCTCCCGATCCGGTGCTGCCGATGCGCGAGAGCTGAATGCTCTCGATGTCGGTGGCGTCCGGCAGCAGCACGTCGGCCATGTAGTTCGACTCGTCCAGCGTGTACGCAAACGCGAGCGTGAACGGAAACTCGGCGATACGCTGGGCCACCTCCGGCGCGTTCCAGGACGAGATAGCCGGATTGGTGCGATAGCAGATCCACATGTCCGGCAGGCTCTGGCGCGGCCACGGATTGGGCGGATTCTTCTGGAACAGCCAGGGCAGATGCGCCGGCCCCAGCGCCGCCGACCAAGGCGAATTCGCCGACAGCGGCACGAGCATCCTGTAGGCGCTTCGTATATGCGGCTTGGACTGCCATTCCTCTTTGGTCGTGGCGTTGAACGGATATTCCATGAATCCGTCGGGACCGGCCTTGACGCTTTTCAGCCGATTGTCCGCGGGACGATTGAGGCGCACCTTGGTGCCGATGTTGCCGCCCGGCACTTCGAGCGAGCCGACCAGGCAGGCGAGCAGGGTGCGCGCCCAGACCGTTTGGTAGCCGCCCCAGCCGTTGTTGATGCCTTTGCCCAGCATGATGCCCACCGGGCGGTGCGGCAGTATCTTGCCCTCGATCTCGATGGTCGCGCCGATCTTGGCATGGGCGATGAATTCGTCGGCGACGCGCCGTATGGTCGCCGCCGGGACGTCGCATTCCTGCGCGGCCCACTCGGGCGTGCAGGTCGCGAGGTGGTCGAGCAGCAACTGGAACGATGGCCGTGCCACCGTCGCCGCATGCTCCCAGCGCTCGCCATCGGGTCCCTCCTCGATGCCGGCGACCGAGTAACTGCCTTCGAGGGCGGGTCTCGCGCCGGGCCTGTCCCGGAACTGATCGAACGGTTTGGCTTTGGCGTCGGCCAGGTCCCACATGAGCGGCTTGGATGTCGCCGGATCGCGCAGGAAATAACCGTTCGGGCCGACCAGGTAGGGCGAGTTGGTGTCCTCGGTGATGAAACGCACGTCGCACAGCGTGCGCCAATCGCGCTCGTGCAGGATGCGGTGGATTACGCCGTAGAGGAAGGCCGCGTCGGTCTTGGGCCGGATCGGCACCCACTCGGCCGAAAGGGCGCCGGTGACCGAAAGGTGGGGCTCGACCTGCACGCGCTTCATGCCGCGCACGCGCGCGTCGGCTTGACGCCACACTCCGGTGACCCCCGATGAAGCCTCCTGGTTGGCGCCGCAGTTGATGATGTAGTCGCAGTTGGGCGAGTCCACCGTGACGGTGAATGCGCGGTGCCAGAGTTCGCCGTACAAGTGCTCCGAGTGATAGCACTTGGCGCCTTGACCGCTGCCGAAGCCCAGATCCATCTGGCCCCATGCGGCGAGAAACGCGGGAAACGATCCCATGTAGCGAGTCGGCGTTCCGCCGCCGCCGAAGCTTGCTGCAACTCTCGGGTAGCCGGCCTCGTCTATGAGGCCCTTGGCGCGAATCTCGTTCAACTTTGCGCCGACGATGTCGAATGCCTCGTCCCAGGATATCGGCACGAACCCGGGATCATGCTCGCGTCCCTTCTTCGGGTTGGTGCGCTTCATCGGCCGGGTGATGCGGTTGGGGTTGTAGGTTTTCTGGATCAGGCCGTAGGCTTTGACGCAAACACGCCCGCAGGCGGGGTGCGCATCCCCGATGTCGAGATTGGGCTCGATGCGCAGCGCCACGCCGTCCTCGACCTCGACCTTGAACAGGTCGGGACCGCAGACGCACTGATTGCAATAGATCGGGATCTTCTTCGTGCCGTTCTGCTTCGCCGCGGTATCCGCGCTCATCTAATAATCCTCTGAACACGTCATGCCCGCGAAAGCGGGCATCCAGCAAACCATTGACACTGCTGGATTCCCGCTTGCGCGGGAATGACAAGACGACCGTCTTGTAGACCTTCCCGTACGTCCTCGCTTCACTTATTCAATTGCGCGAGCTTGGCTGCCTTGGCGTCGAGCCTTTCCTTCTGCTTTGCCAGGTCGACCACGAAGCGCACGTGCTTGGCCCTGCCGACCAGATCGAGCGCGTCGCGGACTTCGGCCTCGAAACTGACCTTGCGTCCATCGACGCCGGTCACGGTGGCGGTGACTTCCACCCACATGCCGTTCAATGTGGGGCCGAGATGATCCAATTCCACGCGCGCGCCGACCGAGTTCTCCTCGGGCCCGAGAAATTCGCCGATGAAATCGCGGCAGGTCCTTTCGATCTCACGCACCATGTAGGGCGTGGCGTAGACGCGCAGCTCCTCACCCATGAATCCGATGGTGTTTTCCTTGGTGACTTGATATCGCTGGGTACGCGACATACCGCTGGTCAATCCGGGTTTCATGTATTGGCTCCGCTTTGGTTTTCTTGAGAGTTGGCGCTCCGCTGCCGTAGATGCGGCGCAGATCCTGTTTCATTATCTTTCCGATCGCGCTCCGGGGCAAGGCATCGACAAAGGCCATGCGGCGCGGGATCTTGTAGCCGCCGATTCGCTTGCGGCAATGCGCGATCATTTCATCGGTGGAGAGCTTGTGCCCGGGCGAGGGCACGATCACCGCGAACAGCGCCTCGCCGTAGCGTTCGTCCGGCACGCCGAACACCGCCACCTCCTGCACACCGGGGTGCTGGCAAATCGCAGCCTCTACTTCCGATGTGTACACGTTTTCGCCGCCGGTGACGACCATGTCTTTCTTTCGGTCGAGCACGAACAGGTAGCCCTCCTCGTCCATGCGCCCGATATCGCCGGTATGGAACCAGCCGTCGCGGAAAACTTCGGCGTTCTCGCGCGGCCGGTTGTGATAGCCCTTCGCAATCTGCGGGCCGCGGGTGACGATCTCGCCCGATTCACCCGGCGCCACTTCGCGCCGGCTCTCATCGACGATACGGATGTCGACGCCAGGAAGAGGCCGGCCGACGGATCGCAGCAGACCCTCGCGGCCCTCGAGCGCGCGCCGGTGATCCGCCGCGTCGAGAATGGCGAGAACCGGCGCGGTCTCGGTCAATCCGTAGCACTGATGCAAATCGACGCCGGGCAATGCTTCCATGGTACGGCGTATCCACTCAGGGGCCATCGGCGAGGTGCCATAGCTCAGGAGCCGCAGGGTGCCCAGGTTGTATTGGCTGACCGTGCCTTCCTGCAGGGTGCGGATGATCATGGTCGGAACCAGGCTGGAAATGGTCACGCCGTAGCGCTCGATCGCGGCGAGCACGCTGGCAGGCGAGAATTCTGCGAGATAGGTATGGCTGGCGCCCATCATCGACAGCGCTGTTGCCTTGAGATCGGTGGAGTGGAACATCGGCGAGACATGCAGATACACGTCGCGCTCGCCGACCGACATCGCGCGCGCGAGTTGCAGCGCATTGGAGACGATGTTGCGATGGGTGATGCGAACGCCCTTGCCGCGGCTGGTCGTGCCGCCGGTGTAGAGCAGGATGGCATCGTCGTCCTCCGCCGCTTCGTGCGGCTCGACGGCGCGGGCCTGGTCGCGCATGGAGTCGTACAGGGGCAGGGCGGCGCCAGTGTGGGCCGCCGCCACGCAGAACGCGCGGCTGCGCCATTCCTGGAGCGATGAATGCTCGAGCATCTTTCCAAAGACATCCTCGATCGCGAGCAGGCGGCATTCGGCGTCCTCGAGCACGAGTGCGATTTCCGCCGGCGCCAGGCGATAGTTGACCGGCACCGGCACGGCCCCCATCCAGTAGCCGGCGTGAATCAGCTCGGCGTGGCGCACGCTGTTGCGGCACAGGATTGCGTAGCGCTCGCCCGGCCGCAGTCCGAGGGAGCGCAGCACGCCGGCGGCGCAAGCTATGCGCGCGACGTAATCGGCCCAGGTCAGATCGCCTTCGGCGTCCCGGATCGCGATGTTGGCGCCGAATACGCGGGACGTACGCTGCAGCAATGAGGGCATGGTCAGCATGACTGTTCTGCTCCTGAATCGACCGTGGGGCCCGGGGCACGCGTGCCCGACGCACCAGGAGTGCCGGGCGAATCGATGCTGCGGGAGTGCCGGGCAGGGTGGATTGCCGGCGAACGACAGGGACCGAGCGAGGCGCCGGCATAGCCGGTCAGCGGCCGAGCAAACGGCGCCGGCAGGTCGGCTGCGCCAGCGGGCGAGGAAAAGCAAAAAACACTACGCCGCGTACTGGCGCTATTCACTGCACGTCCTCTATCAGCTAGTTATTCTTGTACTACCGGTCAGCGCCCAGGGTTCCGGGCGAAGCCTATTTGACGCAATTATCCCAGAATCAGCCGCCTAGCACAACATGGCGCAGATCCGCAAGCGCCAATGTCACTGATTAGGCGATTAGAAATACTCCCTCTCCCGCCTGGGCGGGAGAGGGCAGGGGTGAGGGTGGGAAACCCACCAATCCATCGCTCTCGCGACCAACGGATCGCGCCCGCTCCGAAACAGTCGTCCGGCCCGATTTGACCGCAGCCTCCGGCCCGGGTTCACTCGCGATTGGAGTTACTGCGGCCCCAGACCGTCGCCGCGCAACGCAGGAAAGACACAAACGTTCCTGCAAACGGAATTTTTGTTAAAATTGCGCCCCACAGCGCGCCCGTAGCTCAGTTGGATAGAGTACTTGGCTACGAACCAAGGGGTCGTGGGTTCGAATCCTGCCGGGCGCGCCAGCATCTTCAAGGGCTTAGGGAAACCTAGGCCCTTGTCCGTTCTGGCTTCTGCGTGAGTATTGCGTAACTTTCTCACGCAGCCGCACGTAATAGCGTGATCGCGGGTGTCGCAAGTGATCGGTCGATCCGATTAACCGCGGCCAGAAGTTCCGCGAGTTCGGCCACGGAGTAGTGCGTCGGCATGCTCCGGGTCTTGTGACCCAGGAGCACCGCTCGCGTTTCCTCCGGAACCGCCGCCGCCCGCAGCCTCCGCCCAAACGTGTGTTTCAGATCATGAATGCGCACGTGGGCGAATCCCCATTGGGCGTCGCGACCCAGTTTCTTACGGTACGTCTGAGCCGCGCGTTTTCTCGCGTTTTGCCAAGCCGTGTTGTTCATCGTTTCGATTTCGCGTGGTGCCTTCTGTGGTTTCGCGTAAACGTCCTGACTTCGAGTACGCGGTCGCTGGTAGGCGAACACGTACGTCGAATGCCGGCCACGCATCTGCTCCACCACGTTCCGGGCTTCGTTGTTCAGGACCACGAGACGATCCTCGCGATTCTTGACAAATTCTCCCGGAATGACGAACACGCTCGCATCTAGAGCTTCCACCTTCAATTCCCACGACCACCGAAGAGAGCAGACCTCCTGATCCCGCGTTCCCGTATTGACCTTGAAAGTTGCCATGGCCCGGTTCAGCTCCGGCAACTCGGCGAACAGCAGGTCCTGCTCTTCCCACGACAGCGGGTAAGCCTTTCGCGCTCCACGATTGCGTTCGATCGTGATTAGCGGCGCAGTCTGCAGCCAGGTCATCCCGTTCGGGTGTCGCCATACTCGGGCTGCCAGGTTGAGGATTCGCCGGACAATTTCGAACGCACGGTTTACCGTGGTCAGGCTTACATTGTCCACGTTAAGGCGATGCTCCTTGAACGGTCGCAGCGTCTCATCGTGGACCTCTTCGAGCGACCGATCGCCGATCCAAGGGTCGAGCGCCTCAATATGCCAAGCTGCCACGTCGATCGTGGCAATTTTTTCTTGAAAGTCCCTCAGGTACTTTGCCGCAGCTTCGCGGAAAGTGACGCGAGGACGCGTGCCACCTTCCTTGGCGAGTCGGATTCGCTGGATCTGACTCGCGAGCCAACGCTCGGCTCCTTCGTGGCTGATCGGGCCGAGTCGCGCATAAATGCGCTCCCCGGCAAATCGCTTGTCAATGGTTTTGTTTCCTGTGGCATCGGTCCAGATGCCACTCGTCTTGGTGCGGCCCATAAACTACCTCCTTTCTCGTGAAAGGACCGCACGTCGCCGTTGACATGATCACGCGCTACGTCGGTCAAGTCAATGCTGAGGAGTTCGCACTCGATTTGCGCTGCGCGGGCATCCAGATCCTCCCGCCGGTACGCCTTGGCTTGCTTCGATATCTGCAACACCGGCAGAAAAGGCCGTACATTTGCGGCAAACCACGCCTTGTCAACCTGAAGGTAGTGGTGCGCAACGCTGACTCGAATCCAGCGTCCCCATCCGAAGTCCCGTCGTGCGCTCAATTGCGGCTCTGGCTCGCAAGCATGCAGCGATTCTCGCGACTGACGAAGATTGGTGCTCCACCTAACCCTACCGGTCGGATCGGGGGATGGAAGGGAAAAGGCCGCTGTGGGTTGCTACGTACGGGTTTGCGCCCGGGCGGGATGCAAAACACGCTTGCCATTCTGCGTCGCTGCTGGGAACTTTTGGACGTTTGCGCAAACCTAATGTCGAATGTACGCGACGAAACAACTTCCGGATCTGAACGTGCTGGTGGTGCCATGCCCGTTCTGTCAGCAAGAACACACCGACGACCTTGAATGCCTGGACAGCGGGCGGGTTGATACCCTCCGTTGCCAAAACCTTCACTGCGCCAAGGATTTTTCGTTCCTGGTCCGCGAGTGCCCAGCTTGCGGCGAAGAGAGCGTATTTACATGGACGGGCACGCCGGCGCCCACCGCGCTGGTCGGTCTTTCCTGTCAGCATTGCGGAGCGCCGTTCGATGCCGCGGGGCGTGAAACGGAAAACCAGGACGCTGCTCGGGGATTTCAGTAGCAAGCTCGGCAGCGAGACTCTCAACGTTCGCATTTATCGCGACCGCCAGGCATTTGTCTGCGAGCGCGAACTCGTGGAACGGGACGGCACGTCGTTCACGATGGTTCTGCCGTTCAGGAAAACCGAAGCCGCGCGAACCTTACTCACGTCGGATCCCTACTATCCGCGAGTGCGCGGAGAAGTGTGGCGGCTCCTCGGACAGCTGGAAAAGGTGCAGCGCGAGCACCATGGGAAGCCAGTATCCTAAGGCGATCGGGTCCTTCGAGGACGCGAACGATCGCATTTCCTGGATTAGCGGGTACGAGACCGAGGTCGAAGTAGAGGCCGCAGCAAGGCAGATCGTCGAGTATTTCGGTCTGCGGTCATTCGTATTCAGCGCCTTGTTTCGGAGCGGCGAGCGCGAAAACTATCGCTACCTCGTCGGCTGCGAACTGGAGTGGTGCTTCCTCTATGACCAGAACAAGTGGTACGCGATTGATCCCTTCATTGACTACGCGCTCAACAATACCAGCCCGGTACTTGCGTCCGACATACCGCTGAACACTCCGGGCCAGGAGCGGCTGATGGCGGAGGCGGCCGAGCACGGATTTCGATCCGGCATTGTCGTTCCCGCGCACAGCAGGTCCGCGATACGGATCGGGATTCTCTACCTCGGAACGAGCGAAGGGCCAGAGCGCGCACGCGAAAGCTTCCATAAGCATCGAAGCCTCATGCGCGCGTTCGCGCTGGAAATGCTCGAATGGTGGGACGCCAAGCTGCGCGAATCGGGATTGGATGCCCTGGATCTCGACGAGCTGGACGTGGACTTGCTGACGAAGGCGCAGGAACACGCGACGGCCGAGGAAGCGGCGCGCGAACTGGGGATCACGCTGTCACGCGTGAGAGCGCGCTACGAACGAATCACAACCAAGCTCGGGGTGGAAAACAAGCGAAACGCCGTGGAAAAAGCGGTCGCGTTGGGCCTGATCAAGGGCGCGTAATGGCCGAAAACTCGAGGCTGAAGCTTGCCGGCTACCCGCTTTGCCTGTGCATGCCGTTGCTCGCACCCCTGAGCGTGTGGCTGCACACGCCCTGGCTCTCGCCGATCGTCGTATTTGGCCTTTTTCCGGTGCTGGGACTCCTGATCGGGGAGGACCGCTCACCACCGGTCGTGGGCCTGCGCGGCTCCCCGCTGATGGTCGCGTATCTGGACTTTCTCCCGCGGATCTACGCCTTGGTATGGATGGGGACGCTGGCTTGGGCGGCAGGATACGCGTTCCGCATGAATCTAAGCGGCGCAGGTCTTGCCGCACTTACTGTGAGCGTCGGATTCGGAAGCGCGGTGGCGATCTGTACGGCGCACGAGCTGATGCATCGCCGCTCGCAATTCGACGTGCTGCTTGCCCGCCTGATGACGGCGCTATGCCTGTACGGACACATGGTGGTTGAGCATTTCCACCACCACGCAACCGTCGGCGAGGTGGCGGCAGGGGCAACTTCGCCGCGCGGCATGTCGATCTACCACTTTGCGCCCGCTGACTTCCTGCAGGGCCTGCGCAATGCTTGGACCGTTGAGCGCACGCGCCTGCGCCGATGCAGGGTAGGGTGGTGGCACAACCGCATGCTCCAAGACTACGCCATGGCGCTCGGATTGCTCCTCGTATTCTTCGCCAGCTTTGGAAGCGCAGGCCTCATTCTTTTCGCTGGCCAAGCGGTATTCGCAGTCTTTTGCTTCGAGGTCATAACGTATGTTCACCATTACGGCCTGGTCCGGGGCGAAGGGGAGGCGGCGGGACCGCAACACGCATGGGCGCACCACTGCTGGCTCACGAACTGCCTTACCTTCAACAACACGTTCCAAAGCGACCATCATCTGCGGTCGGGCACGCCCTACTACGAGCTGCATGCGATGTACGGAGCCCCGCGGCTGCCGGCGAACTACTTCACGATGTTCTGCGTTGCCCTCGTGCCCCCACTTTGGCGATTTCTAATGGACCGCCGGTTGGACGCGTTGGCGGAAGCGCGCCGAGATCCAAAACGAGAACTTCCGGATTGGCTGCGTTCCCAGCGATGCCGGTAACGGCGAAAGCTTCAGGACGCCCGGGCTAGCCCGGGCAATAACCTTGACGGTCGTCAAAAGGGCTAGAACAAAATGAAGGGTGTAATTGGGCAAAAGCGGGACAGTAATACCCAGAGGTCTTGGAAGAGCATGGTGATGTCACTGCGGTCTCATCGCGTTGGCTATGATGTCCGAATGCCCCGCGTGCTACTCGGAATGCTTTGCTCGCTGCCGCTCGCGCTCGCCGCGCAGACCTATCGGTCCGACGAGCATTCGTTCCGCGTCGTGAAAGTGGTGGAAGGACTCGAGCAGCCGTGGTCGCTCGCATTCCTTCCGGATGGACGCATGCTCGTCACCGAAAAAGCGGGGCGGCTGCGCATCATCGCGCAGGGGCAGCTCGATCCCAAAGCGGTCGAGGGGCTGCCGCAGACGACCGTGCACGGACAAGGCGGCCTGCACGACGTCGTGCTCCATCCGCAGTTCGAAAAGAACCGGCTGGTCTACCTGGCGTACGCCGCGCGTGGCGACGACGGCGTCGGCACCGAGCTCGCGCGCGGGCGGCTGGTGGGCCATCGCCTCGAAGACGTTCAAGTTCTCTTCAAGCAGACACCGAAAGGAAGGGCGGGCCAGCATTTCGGCGGGCGCATCCTGTTCGACCGCGCGGGTTACGTGTATCTCACGCTCGGCGAGCGCGGCGAGCGCGACCGCGCGCAGCGCCCGGACGACCACGCCGGGTCGGTGATCCGCCTGCACGACGACGGGCGCGTGCCGAAGGACAATCCGTTCGTCGGAAGAGCGGGCTGGAAGCCGGAGAAATTCACGCTCGGCAACCGCAACATGCAGGGGGCGGCGCTGCATCCGCAGACCGGAATGCTCTGGACGCACGAGCACGGCCCGCAGGGCGGCGACGAAGTGAACGTGATCCGCGCCGGCGTGAACTACGGCTGGCCGGTCATTACTTACGGCGTCAACTACGGCTTCGGCACGAAGATCGGCGAGGGGACGCACAAGCACGGCATGGCGCAGCCGCTTCATTACTGGGTGCCGTCGATCGCGCCGTCAGGGATGGCCTTCTACACGGGCGACAGGTTCCCGCGCTGGAAGGGCGATCTTTTCGTCGGCGCGCTGCGCGACCAGATGGTCGTGCGCCTCAAGCTCGAGGGTGAGAAAGTGGTGCGCGAAGAGCGCCTGCTGAAAGGCGTGCTCGGCCGCATCCGCGACGTGCGCGTCGGCCCCGACGGGCTCGTCTACCTGCTCACGGACGAAGCCCCTGGCGTCCTCGCGCGGCTCGAGCCCGCCTCTTGAACCCCGCGCCGGCCCATGAGGCCCGAGCGCGCGATGTCGCGGTCGGTGTCGCCCTGGCGTAGCCGCACCAGGACCTGTCGGTACTGAAACATCTCGATTCTCCTTCGGGCCACCGCATCCTCCCCGGGCAAAGAGCCCGCAGGGTAGCAGTGCCGCCGTTATACCGAGATGCCCTTCCTTCCCTTGAACTGGCTCCTCTATGCCGAAAATCGACGGGCGCCATGACGCCGAAAACGGACTGGCGTCTATATGCCGAAAATCGGGTGGCTCCTTTATGCTGAAAACCCAGCGGCTCCTGTGTGCCGAAAGATGACAGCCCCCGATCGAGCAATAACAAGGCCGATTCGAAAACGTTCAAGGTTTGCTGTTCGCTCGGGGGCAGGGCCGGTATAATCGCCCCCTTTTTATCTCCCATGTGGTTCAAGAACCTCGTCATCTACCGGCTGCCCGCCGGTTGTGCCCCGGAAGCGGACAACCTCGATCGCAATCTCGCGCGCCAGGCGCTGCAGCCCTGCGGCGGCTTGGAAATGGAAAGCCGCGGCTGGACCTGTCCACATGAGGATGGCCTCTTTCTCTTTCAGCAGCATCGCCAGTGGTTGCTCGCCTTGGGGGCGGAGCAAAAGCTCCTGCCCGCCTCGGTCATTCGCCAGGAGGCGGAGGCCCGCGCCGAGGAGATCGCGCGCCGTCAGGGGCGAGCGGTCGGCCGCAAGCAAATGCGCGAGCTCAAGGAGCAGGTGACCGACGAACTGCTGCCGCGCGCGCTTGCGCGCCGGCGTACCACGTATGGCTGGATCGACGTCGCCAATGGCCTGCTGGCCATTGGCGCGCCAGCGGACGCCAAGGCCGAGCAATTCATGGAGGCGCTGCGCCGTGCCGAAGACGCCATGCTTGCACTGAGGCTGGAGACGCAGCGCGCGCCGGCCTCTGCCATGGCGGATTGGCTGGTGCGCGGGGAGGCGCCCGGTGCGTTCGGCATCGACCAGGACCTCGAACTTCGCTCGGCGGACGCAAGCAAAGCCACGGTGCGCTACGCGCGCCACAACCTCGAAGGCAAGGAGATCTGCGACCACATCGCGGCCGGCAAGACCGTGGTGCGCCTGGGGCTCACCTGGAACGACAAGATCTCGTTTGTGCTGACCGAGCATCTGCAGCTTAAGCGGCTCACCTTCCTCGACATCCTCAGACAAGACTCCGCAACCGAGGTCCAGGACAAGACCGAGCAGTTCGAGATTGAGTTTGCGCTGATGACGGGCGAGCTCGCGCTGATGTTCGCCGATCTGGTCAAGGCGCTGGGTGGAGAGAAAGCATGAGCATTACCGTATCGCCGGCCGCGCAGGCCAAGATCGTGCAGGGCATCGCTAGCGAGCTCGGGGTAGGGGCGCGGCAGGTCGCCGCCGCCGTCGCGCTGCTGGACGAGGGGGCCACCGTGCCCTTCATCGCGCGCTATCGCAAGGAAGCGACCGACAATCTAGACGACACGCAGTTGCGTACGCTCGAGGAGCGGCTTGACTATCTTCGCGAGCTCGAAGACCGGCGTGCCGCCATCCTCGCCTCGATCGACGAGCAGGGTAAGCTTACCGAGCCGTTGCGCCGGGCCATCGAGGCCAGCGCAACCAAGCAGGCACTGGAAGATCTCTATCTACCCTACTAGCCCAAGCGGCGCTCGAAAGCGCAGATCGCTAGGGAAGCCGGCCTCGAGCCACTTGCCGATGCGCTGCTCGCCGACCCCACGCTAGACCCGCAGACGGAGGCGGCCAAAT
>JACQTO010000140.1 GCA_016210745.1 Betaproteobacteria bacterium | reverse complement strand
TTCACCGTTTTTCTCCTTGAGAAGATGCCGATTGCGCCTCCGGTACCGATTTCCCGGTGAGTTGGTCGATCTCCGCGAGCGCCTTATTGAACGCGACGACGGTCGTCGCATGGTTGATTTCGTAGTTGAACACCGCCATCTGACTGTCAAGCAGCATCGGGAAATCCACGCGACTCACCCGGTACGCCGAGAGCGCCGATTCGACCGAAAGCCTCGCCTGCGGCAAAATACCGGTTTCGAAGAGCCGCGCGGATTCGCTGCTCTGCTGCGCGATCGCCACCTGTTGGCGCAGCTTCGCCAGCAGTTCGTTGCGCTGAGCCTCGTACATGCTGATCGCGGCCTCGCGCATCGACTGCGCTTCGGCGATCATCGGGTCGATCTTGTTCTTTTGCCAGATGGGCAGGTTGATGCCAACCGTCAGGCTGATCATGTCGGGACGCGGCGTCCCGTCGGGCATTTTGTCTCTTTGACCGTAGGAGAAGCGGACATCGAAGTCCGGGTAGTACTCTTTTCTCGCAAGGTCCAAGGCTTTCTGATTCTTCTCGATCAAGGACTTCAGACCGAGAAGCTGCGGGCGTTGCCGAAGTGCAGCCTCCTGCAGTTCCTCAAACTTCAGGGCCACTGCCTCCACTTGCGGCATGGCGGCCCGCAGGGGAGCCGACTCCGCGCCGCGCCCCAAGGCCATCGCGAGATCCGCCTCCATCGTGCGGCGCTCGCGCCCCATTCGCACCAGTTCCTCCTCCATCTTGGCGAGCTGCGTCTGCGCCTTGAGCACGTCAGCCTGCGAGCCCTGACCGACGCTGTAGCGGCCTTCGGCGATGCGCAGCAGCTGCTCGACCAGCAGCTTGTTCCTCTGCACCAGTTCGATTGAGCGATCGACCAGCGCCAGGTCGTAGTAGGCGACTTTGACCGCCCGAACCACGCGGCTTACGGACTCGCGGTAACCGAAGGCGACCGACTCCGCATTCTTGGCCGCCACGTCCTGGCGCAGGGCGCGCTTTCCGGGATAAGGCAGCTTCTGCGCGACGCCGAGCATTTTCATCGTCATTTCCTCGGCGTTGAAGCGCCAGGTATCGGTCGGCAAGTTGAGAAATCCGGCCTCGAGCATCGGGTCCTCGAGCGCGCCGGCGGGGGATATCCGATGGCCCGCAGCGTCCCTTTCGTGCGCCGCTGCCGCGATTTCAGGATTGTTCCTGAGGGCCTCGCCGATCAGTTCCTGCAACGGGGTCACACGAACGACCTGCAGAGTGCGGACCACTACGGACTGAGCCAGCAGGTCGGGACGCCAACCCCCGGGCGGTGCCCGCTCGTACAGACCCGGCTCGCCCGCCAGCACCGGAACCGCCGCCGCAGCGGTGAACGCGACGGCGGACAGCCATGCCGCTCCCCTGCGACAGTCGAGCCGCAGTCCATCAACTCCTGATCTACTCATCATTGTCTCCACGCCCCCAGTCAAAATCTCTAACGCATCCGCTGCATCATGATGGGAACCGCCGTTGCCGCCGTGGTGGTCATCATCCCGGCCTGTTGCATGGCGGCCTGGATGGACGCATCCGAGCTCATGTCCGCTGTTTGCATGCCTATCGACCCATCCGCCCGCATAATCGGCATCGCGACCGAAGTGACAGTCTGGGAATTCAACGCGCCAAGAACACTGCCAAATTTGCTTGCATCGAATGTCCCCGGGCCGCTCATGACGCTGCTCATAGAATTGATTGCGCAAGCCACCTGCTGGGCCGCCGAGGTTCCCGGCGCGTTGCAGGGCACGCCGTTGACATCGGTGAGGGCGCTCGAATTCTTGGCGGCCATCATGACTCTTGCCAATTGCTTGACCATGTTCGCCTGTCTGCCCAGCATTTCGGAATCAGCGCCATCGTTCCTCAGATTGACCATCGGCATTACGTTCAGGTCGATACCCAGGCTCGTCATCATCGTCTGCACCGTGGCCATGGCCTGGGTCATTCTGCCCGCATCGATGCCGCTCGTGCCAACGGCGCTGGCAGCCATTTCGCTGAATGGCGTGACATAAGCGGTCGTGCCGGAGGACATCGCCGGCACGAGCGCGCGCATGGTCATGGCGTAGGGTATATCGGTTCCGGTGGATTCGTCGGACATCATGCTGCCAGCACCGGCCATGATCTTGACCATCGCCGGGCCGGTATAACCGTCGCTCATCGCGACGCTGAATGAACCATCGTTCCCCGTCGCCGTCGATGCGCACGACGCGTCCGGTTCCGGCGTGCCGTTGACGATCCTGCAGACGAGAACCCTTCCGCCCTTCACGATCCCTTTGGCTGCGGTGCCGCTCAGCGCAGTCGCGGCCGGCGCCACCGTGCCGCTCCCCCCGCCGCCTGCGCCGCCGCACGCCGAGAGCAGCGTGAGGGCCGCAATGGATATTGCACCGATGGAAAGTGGTCTTGAATATTCCTGCATCGTTCTCTCCCAGAGTGAATCAGATAGATTGCGGTTGCTTGAATCAGATGTGTTTGGGCTCGGCGCCAAAGCGCGGGAAGAAAGCGGGGGTCCGCTCCGCGTAACTGCGATACGCTTCGCCGAATTCCGTGCGCACCTCCTGCTCTTCGCGCCGTGCCAGCCGTACGTACATGAACACCAATATCGGAAACATGGCGAGGGTCACGAGCGTCGGCCATTGCAGCAGGAAGCCGAACATGATGACCACGAACGCGACATACTGCGGGTGGCGGATGCGCGCATACGGTCCCGCCGTTGCCAGCCGCCCCGCCCGCTGAGCGTGATACAGCACGTTCCAGGAAGCAGCGAGCAGCCAGAACCCAAGGCCTATCAGCACGTTGCTCGCCAGATGGAACGGACCGAAATGCGGATCGGCGCGCGAGCCAACCAGCATTTCGAGCAGATGCCCGGCATCGTGTGAATAGAAATCGATGCCCGGAAACCGGCTCGCCAGCCATCCCGAGAGCAAATAGATCGTCAGCGGAAATCCGTACATCTCCGTAAACAGCGCAACGAGAAACGCCGAAAACGCCCCGAATGAGCGCCAGTCGCGCTGGCTTTGCGGCCTGGCAAAGCTGAAGGCGAAGATGATGAATACCAGGGAATTGATGGCGACCAGCGACCAGAGTCCGTATGCGGGTGTCGTGTCATCCATGATCACTTTCCTTTTCCGTCTCCATGCTCGTGTGCGCCGTGGTCGCCGCTCGTGTGGTCCTCATGATCGCGATGTCCGTGGCCACCATGGCCGCCGTGTCCGAACAAGTGCATGAGCGGACAAGCGAGCAGAAGGAGGTACGGCAGGAAACCGAATACGTGCGCGCGATGCTCGGCGAGAAGGAAAAAAGCCGCGATGGCCCCGAAGGCAACAAGTATCCAACCGCCTCTCGATCGCCAAAGCGAATTCCTCGGATCGATTTCAGTTGCCATATGAACCCCCTATGCACCAGGTCGTGGCCGCGAGATCCGGGCGAGCCCGGCAAGACGCGGCCGGACCCTCACTTTGCCGCCTGGCTCGTATCGCGGGCTGGCTTGCGCACGGACTTCTTCGCCGCCTGCTTTTTCGGCGCCTGCGCATGCTCGTCCTGGTGAACAGCCATGTCGTGCATCCCCGTCATCCCCTTCATGTCACTCGGATCAGGCTTGCAGCAATGCGTGTCGTGGCTCTGACTCGCACCCGCTTCCGCCTTGGGCGCGTCGTGTTTGTGTTCGGCGTCTGCGTAAGCGGCGGTGGCGAGAACCGTGCTGGCCGCAACTATCGTTGCCAATGGCATGCGTTTCATTTTGTTATCTCCGTCAAATGTGGTCAAAAAAGCCCTCAGCGCTGACCGACTCCGGCGGACCATTCCCCGCGCTGCATTGCAGGTCAGTGCCGATCGAATTCGCCGTATCACCGTGATGATCATCCGATCAATGATGGGGCTCTGCGACATGCGCGTGCGCAGACGACCCACGCGCCCGCGGGGACTCGCGCAGGCCGGGCGGATTAGCGGTACCGCGCATAGACCTGTACCGCGCCGTTGCGATCGAAGGTCAGCACCTCATAGGGGTCGCTGCGCGCTCCTTCCATACCCGGCGACCCGGCCGGCATTCCAGGCACGACAAGGCCCGCGACTTTCAGCTTCGAGCGCAACAATCGATGGATATCGACTGCCGGCACATGACCGTCGATGACATAACCTTCCACCAGAGCGGTGTGACAGGTGTCGAAGTCCTTGACCATCCCGTACTTCTTCCTCACCGGCGCGAGGTCGGGAACCGCGCGCACCGAAACAGAAAACCCGTTCTTGCGCAGATGTCCGGCCCAGTCGTCGCAGCAACCGCAGCCTTCCAGCTTGGTGACCGAAACCATCGGCGCCGCCGATGAAGCGCGCAGGGAAACGAGCGCCAAGGGCGTGGCGGCCAGTGCGGCCAGCACCCGCCGGCGCGCGGTGATTGATGACTGATGCATTACGGTACTCCCGTGAAAAAAGATCGAATACAAATGCCGGAGCTGCGAAGCGCGTGACACGCGAACAAGCGCAATACGCGCGCACGGCACGCACGCAAATAGCGCCGCGGAAAGCGACGCGGAGGAGGGCTAAATCAGGAAGCGTTGCAGGCGCAGAAAGATCGGGCCTGGCGATTCCGGAGGAATCGGTACGCGAGTCGGTCCCTCAACGATCGCGGCTGGCGGGACCGGCGGGAAAACTTGGACTGGGAGCGCGATCGGCTGTTGGTTGTCCCCCCGCACGGCGGAATCCGTGGTCGGTGCCGCTGCAGACGGTGCGGGCTCCAATGCCATCAGACAGGGTTGCTCCAGCGTTTCGGTATCACAACAGTCATCCTGCACGGCCGCATGGTGCTGGGGCAAAACCTCCGCCGTCGCGGCATGAACCGGGTGGCCGGAAGGCATGCAGCAAGCAGCGAGGACCGGAGATACGGTGAATACCGCCCACGCCGCGAGGAGCCACATCGCTGCGCGGCGGCGGAATCCGACCCACGACTGTTTGCCTGAAACCATGCTATTTATCCCAGTTCGGGCCGAAGCCTAATTGACCGACGCACGCGGGCCTTGACCTGGATCAACTTTGCCGGGGCTCGGCATGCACCGATCGTACCCAAGAGAACCGCCGATCTCAATTTAACCACGTCTCCTCGCTGCAGTCACGTCCAAGCCGAGCAAAGCCCTATTTGCCGTCACGGGGATGGAAGTGCTTGGATCTATCCTTGTCGGCCTTCAGGTTGGCCGACTTTTCGTCGGAAGCGGTTCTGAAAGACATGTGCGGCCTTATGCCGTGCTTTTCCTGCAAATGGGAGTGGGGCTCAACTTTCTTGGCCGCCGGCTTGTCGGTCTGAACATCGGCGGCCTGGGCCTTGTCCGCCTCCGTTGCGGCGTAGACGCTCATGGACAGCGCCGAGGTGCCGGCTAGCAGGAGGGCGGAAAGGATAGCTTGCAGCTTCATGGTAATTCTCCTAAGGGGCTGGTGGACAAACTCGAATCTGCCCGGGAGCTCGGCCCAGTCGTGTCTGCATCCATCATCGCGCGGGCTTGCTTGCGGTAGAAGGACAAACGCCGGCGGGGCGGAGTTGGCTCGCGTGCCGGCGTTTGCGCTGAGGCGCCACGGGTGCTCGTGCGCTCAATCAGCGATATTCAGTTCACAGGCCCGAGGTATCCGGAGTCCTCGGGGTTAACGACCGGGCGGAACGTCGAGGACAACGCACTGGGGGACTGTGCAGGTTTGCCCTTGTACGGGTTTTCCGTTACCACGGCGTGGTAGCCGGAGTCATCCGGGTTGACGGTGACGGGCATCATCGCGAACGAAGGCGCACCGGTTGTGGACGCTTTGCCCTGATAGGGGTTCTCCGTTACCACAGCGTGGTATCCGGAGTCTTGAGGATTGACGGTGGTGCCCATTTTGTGACTGGGCGTTTGAGCGACCGCCAGGGTGGGCAGTGCGGCGAGGACGGCGACGATAATGAGGTTGCGATTCAACATGACAGATCTCCTTGAATTACGTAGTTGCGATGACTTGGTTGCTGTTTCTATCAGCACGCTGACAGTGATGCCATTGTGATCCCCGCTTCTTTACACGAGGCTGTCGCCATGTTTACATTTTTGTCAGCACAACTACGCCTTGAATTCACTACGATTCTAGGATTCCGAGACGACGCCCTGGGCAAAGCGCAAAGCGACAGCTCCCGAGCGTACTTGCTGACGGTTGACGCGGCTCAGCCAAGTCTGCAGGCGCTTTTGCCCGCATGGCACGGCTGCCTGGGTCAATCCTTCAATTCAGATCAAGTTAAGTTGGAAGGGCCGCCGCGGCCCTGGGAGGCGATCAAGATCACATCACATTTCTGTTTTCGCGGCATCGATGATTCCCTCATAGGCAGCGGGGCCCTCGTCACCACCGCAGCGAAGGGGACGCCGGCCGGAGCACAAGCCGATGTATCCGCCACGGGCGACTTGGCTTCAGATCCGGTCGACTAGTTGCTCGTCCGATCGTGCTCAGACCGGACGCAAGCAGTGGGAAGTACGAGCAAGCGCGGCAACCGGAGGCTTAGCAGGAAGCCCAGCACGGTGAGAGCCGCGGTCAGGACGAAGGAGGCACCCTGGAGAGCGGCAAGATTGTAGAGGAGTCCACCCGCTGCCGAGCCCAGGGTGACCCCAAGGCTGGCCGCGGCCGTCTGTTTGCCGAGTTCCCAACCCTGCGCGCTTTCGGCCTTGGCCGAGATCCAGTAGGTCAGGATCGGCGAGAGGATGCCGGCGCTGGCCGCGACCGCACCGATCACGAGCAGCATCAACGTAAAATCAGATGCCCAGGGTACGAGGAACAATCCGGCCGCCAGCACGGCCAGCGCGGGCGCGATGAGCCAGCGGGTGGTGTCCGGCTTGAACCAGGGTGAGAATACGATTGCCTGCATCACAAACATGACCAGGCTGCATTCGGTGAACATCAGCGCGATCTGGTACGGGGTCAAGCCGAGTTCCTGCTTGCCGCGCAGTGCAAGCCCGACCTCGAATACCCCGACGCCGGCCGAGACGATGAAGGTGAGAATAAGCAGCTTGGGCACGAGCCATGCGGTCTTATCGCCCGCGGCGCCCGTGGCCTTTTGGGACCGATCGCGACCCTCGCCACTCGGCACGACAAACGCGGCGGCAGAGGCCACGAGAAAGGCAAGCAGTGCGGTCGCCGTGAGCGCAATCGCGGCCGATCCGGACGCCATGGCGAGGGTGAACAAATCCGCTGCAAAGCGCGTAACGAACACACCCAGCATCGGTCCGAGCAGGAAGCCAGCAATGCCGGCCATGCTGACGAACGCAAGCCGGCGGGCACGCCCCTGCTCGGTCGTAGTGAAGCCGCCGATCACAGCCGCCGCCACTGGCGTCACCGCCGCGGCGAACATGCCGCTCAAGAAGCGCTCGGCGTAGACAGCGGCGAGGCTCTCGACGAACGAGAAAACCAGCATGGTTACGCCGAAGCCGAGGAGCCCAACCAGCAGCACGCCCCGCGGGCCGCGCCGATCCGATAGCCGACCCCACATGGGAGCGAACAGAAAAAGCGAGAGGGTGTAGACGGCGGTCAGCAACCCCGTATGCCGGGATACTTGCGCAGCCGTTACGCCCGCTCCCAGGAGCCGCTCGATCAGGTAGGGCAGAAGCGGAAGCACGACGCCGAAGCCGACCGACACCGTGAAGACGGCGAGCATGAGCGCAGCCATGGTGAACACAGACACGCCGGACGTGTGCTTGGTGTTGACGCTCACGAACATCTGCGCCGCGGCCAATCCAGGCATGGATGACGACAGGCTCGGTCAGGTCGTGATCGTACCCAAGGACGCTCAAGGACGCGGTGGCGAACCGGATACACATGCGGAAGGACGACGCTCATTTGCGTGCGGGGCCTGTCTTCCCCGTTTCCCTGGCACCCCACTTCCAATCTCGGATTTCCGGCATGTCCTCACCGTGTTTCCGGATGTAGCGCTGGTGGTCAATCAGCTTGTCTCGAATGATTTGGGTGAGATAAGCAGCGCACGGGCCCAAACTCGGCACCCGATCGACGACGTCCTTGACCAAATGAAAGCGGTCGATGTCGTTGCGCACCGCCATGTCGAAGGGCGTGGTGGTGGTTCCTTCTTCCTTGTAGCCACGAACGTGCAGGTTGTGATGGTTGGTCCGCCGATACGTCAGCTGATGGATCAGCGAAGGATATCCGTGGTAGGCGAAGACGATGGGTTTGTCCCTGGTGAACAGGACATCGAAGTCCTTGTCGCTTAAGCCCTGGGGATGCTCGCTCTGTGGCTGCAGCGCCATCAAATCCACCACATTGATGACTCGGATCTTGAGCTCCGGGAAATGCTGCCGCAGCATCTCCACCGCGGCCAGCGTCTCCAAGGTGGGCACATCGCCGGCGCAGGCCATCACCACATTGGGGTCGCTGCCCTCGTCGTTGCTGGCCCATTGGGTCTGTACGGTGCCGCACATAAACCGATCACTTTCAATGGCAGGTGATTCGCGCCCATCAGTCGCGCCAGATTTTCCGGGTCGCAGTGATGCCAAGGACTTCCGCTTTCGCGGCGGCAAAAGCCGCTGCCGAATACGCCGGCATGCTGCAGATTGCTTCCGGACGTAGGCCGACGCACGAGGCACCCGATTGAGCGAATACCTCTCTGGAGAAACATTTCAGTGCGCTGGCTCTGAGGGTGACATTAGCGGTATGCCGTGGCTATTCGGCAACACTGCGTTTCCACGTGAAGTGTTCATAAATCCCCGTCCACACGAGACCAAAGGAAAATCCGAACAGCAGTTCCTCCAATGGCAAGTCGTAAATTCGCACGCCGCTCAGCGCCTCGAGATTCCAAACCTGTTCGATGTAACCCGGTGCCGACCACTTGAGTCCCAGCAGGAAGACGGTGTAGAGCGCAAGGAACAATATTCCGCCGACCAGTGTGTTGGACTTCAGATCGGGCCGGCACAAGACCGCGGCAATCGCTCCCAACACCATCGCCGCGATTCCCGCATAGATCGGGTTCCACGGTAGAAAATACAGGAGCGGAAACGATGCAAACGGCGTCGCTAATGCCCATCGATGCCAGCGGTGCCGACTGTGATGCCACTCTTCCGGCCCTAACGGCTCCAGGCGTTTGCGCGCGAGGATGTTGTAGAGTACCGCGCCGATGCCGCCGATTGCGAAGCTGAAAATAATGCTCTCGATGTCGAAGCCGGTCCTTTGCGCCAACTCGAACAGGCTCGGCGGGTTCCAGTATTCGGGTACAAACATCGGTTCGGTCAACCCGAATGGCGCCATGGACACGCTTGCCCACCACATGGCGACCCGATGCTGAGGGAATAGCGCGTACAGCAAAACCCAGGGCAGCAGGAATGCGCTCGACCAGACCAGCCACACATAGTGATAAGTCATGATGGGATTTGTTGTTGCGCCCCGGTCATAGCTTGACCCGGTTAAGACGCAACGCGTTAGAAACCACGGACACCGAGCTCAGCGCCATGGCGGCGCCGGCGAAAATCGGCGACAGCAGCAAGCCGAACGCCGGGTAGAGCACACCGGCGGCAACCGGGATGCCGAGCGCGTTGTAGCCGAACGCGAAAGCGAGGTTCTGGCGGATGTTGCGCATCGTGATGCTGACCGGCGATTCGAAGCGCACGGCCGATGCGGTCGCCCGGCAGCTCGGCATCGACGAAGCGCTCGCCGAAGTGCTGCCCGAGGACAAGGCCGCTCACGTGAAGCGGCTGCAAGCCGTGGGGCGCAAGGTCGCGATGGCGGGTGACGGCATCAACGA
>JACQTO010000009.1 GCA_016210745.1 Betaproteobacteria bacterium | reverse complement strand
TAACGGGGGTCCTGGCGAAAATGTTCTAGCAATCACAGCCATTTCAGCAGACGGAAACTGATGAAACACTGCATAGGTCGTTCAGATTGACTCGCACACGGAGTTTTTACACAGGCTCGAAAGCGGGAATCCAGGAGATTCTCGATCCTGGCCGGTGCGCACGCAGCCGGGCAGGGCGCGCCGCCATCCGTCAGGTACTTTTGCGTCCGACATCTCGGGCTTGGCGAACCAGATCCGCCATTGCACGGGCGGGCTCGCTGCCCTCGCGCGTTAATCCTTCAACTACGCCTTCCCTGTCCTGGGGGCTGCGGTTCTGACTGGTTTTCCATTTGCCGACAAGGCGACCGAGAGAAATTTCGAGACCGACAATCGCCCCCAGCATCGTGTCGATGTACTCACCGGGCGCGTCGGTTAGCTTCCACGGAAGAGGACGTCCGGCCTCATGCTGGGCAACCAGATTTTCAAGGTGCGCGCGGATCCATGCCGGGTCATCGATGACGCGCAGATGCCCATATCCGTGAGCGACTGCGTAGTTCCAGGTCGGGACCACTTTCCCGTGTTCGCGCTTGCTGGGATACCAGGAAGGTGAAACATAACTCTGCGGCCCTTGAAAAACCACGAGCGCCTCGACGTCCCGGGAGAAATCGCGCCAGAGCGGATTGGCACGGGCAACATGGCCCTGCAGCGTTCCGAACGGCGGCGGCTCGGCACCGAGGAGAAAAGGGATGTGGTTCGCCTCGAGGCCATGCTTGGTGAGTGTCACCAGCGAGCCCAACGGATGGGCGCGGATGAGTCGGTGAAGAACGCCGATGTCTGTTTCTTGGAAATGCTGCGGAACGTACATTTGACGTGCCTCGATGGAATTGGCTCGGGGGCGGCTTGCAGGCGGTCCCTCTCGAATCTACGCTATTCACCGGGTTTGATCGAGACCCCTTCAACAACAGGCTATGTCCGGGAACGTGATTATCTCTTCATGGTTCATCGCGGGTTTGGGCGCCGCCGTCTCGGCTCGAATTCGCTACGTTTGACGTGCATAGCTGACGGTCAACATTTCCCATTGATGACCATCGGGTTCGTTCCAATAGACGATGCTGCCGCCATACTGCGTGTTGATCCGGAAATCGACCGGTCCATGAACGTTGCTGCGGTACGCTATCCCAGCCGCCTTGATTCGCTCGAGGATGGCGTTGAATTCGTCCTCGCCCACTCGAAAACAGTAGTGGAGCACGGGGAAGGGGTCGGGCCATTCATCGAAGTCCATAGTCAATCCATCGCTCACGTATACGGGGGCAAACGGCCCCGCACCTGTTTCCGACCACGGAACCCCCAGCAGGTCGGCCAACAGCTTCGCCGAGGCCACTTTATTTCGGGACGGCACCATAAGGTGATCAAGATGAACGGTCATCGTGCTCTCCTTTTCGACGGTATGCGGATCGCCCACGGAGCTTGACGAAACGATCTTGTGGCGTTCGGGTCTGCTTGCCTCAATCGAGCACTACATCCGGCGGCAGGCTGGTCGCGTGCACGTGCGCGAGCTTCCACGCGCCGGCCTCCCGGACAAACAGCAAGGACCTGAGGGCTATGGGTTTGGGAGGATCGCCCAGCGTGAAGGTGACAAGTCCCGCGTCGCCGTACCGATCGACGCGCAAGTGCCGCGGGTTGAGGTGAAGATACGGGGGACCGGGAGTGTGAAGCGGGACTCGATCGAACAAAGTGCGAAATCGCGTCAACACGGCTGCGCGGCCATCGAGTCGGAAATCGTCACCGGGGAAGAAGGCTGTCGGATCCGATGACCAGCACGCGGAGAAAGACTCCCAATCGAGCTGGTCGAAGACGCGCAAGAAATGTTCGGCAGCCGCTTGAATTTCTATTGTGTCGTTGGACATTCCCGGCCTCCTGAGCGGTCAGCTCTTAGGTGCCCTGCTTCGCATAGAGAAGCATTTGGGTACAGCGGAAGAGGGCCATGGTCTTGCCAGACTCTCGGTGTTTAACGACCGCGTCCCAGACTTGGGTTGTTTTTCCAAGATGCACTCCCTTCGCGATGCATTCAATCGTCCCGTCTCGGGCAGTGCCCAGGTGATTGGACTTCAGCTCGATTGTTGTGAAACCTGTTGCTCCCACCGGGAGATTGGCAATGCACCCATAGCCTGCCGAAGTATCGGCCAATGCGACGATGCTTCCGGCATGCAAGAAGCCATTGGGCGCCATAAGTTCCTTACGCACGGCTAGCTCAGAGCGCACCTCTGATGCGCCGACATGTGTGATGGTGATGCCGAGATGACCTGGCAGGTTTTCAGCGCCGAGCTTGTTGAAATGGTCTGGCGTGAGCATTGAGCACCTAACTCTTGAGGTAACCGCTCGCCGGAGCCCGAAGGGCGGAGGGAACCCGCAAGTGCAGCTTGCGGGCGGTCCGGTTGACCGAGAAGTCAGCCATCTGGAATACCCAGTTGCTACCCATTCGCTTTGAATGCGTCGTGGAAGGTGACGGTGCCCCGCGGAGCATGTCCATCGAACGACAGAGCGAAGAAGAACTCCTGTGGCACTCCCTCAAGCACAAGCCCCGGCATATTCTTGAACCCGAATTTCTTATAGTAATCCGGATGCCCAACAAGACAACATCCTTGAGCATTCATATTTTTCAGCCGCGACAGTCCTTCCTGCATCAGGGCTTTGCCAATGCCTTGCCGCTGGTACTCCGGCAACACCGAAACAGGCCCTAAGCCGTACCAGTTTCGAGTGCCGTTCGATATGGCCACGGGAGAGAAGGCAATATGTCCAGTCACGCGGCCATCCACTTCTGCGACGAGCGATATTGTGAGGGCCTTGGCGGCGCGCAACGCTGTGATGATGAACTGCTCAGTGTGATTGCTGATCTCCAGGGCCTTGAATGCGGCGACAGTCACCTCGGTTATTGCGCCTACATCGGCGTCGGTTTCGCTCCGGATTGCGACCTTCAGATTCATGGGACGTTGCGATAGATGGCTAGCGTGTACTGAACTTCCGAAAAATCGGTAAATTAGACGCCGACCCCCTCGTAGTTGTCATCTTGTGTTTTGCATCAGTCGGTTAGAGCCTAATTGGCATTGTCGCATACCCCGATAGGCTGCGGAGGCTGCGGGCATAATAGGCTGCGGGGAGGAGCGAAATGTTCAGCATTTCAGAGGATTGCGCGGGCACGGTGCCGGGCCAACGTCTGTCGCGGCTGCACGCGGGGTCGATCCGCCACCGGTGGCGGTGGCTGAGATGCCCAATCAGCCGAAATATGTTGGACAATTGACCGAACACTGCTAATCGAGAACAAACAATGTCCGGCGATCTAAGAGAATTCATACGCAAGTCGAGCGAGTTGGGCGAATGCAAGGTCATCGAAGGGGCGCATTGGGACTTGGAGATAGGGCGGATCGCAGAACTGTCTCTCTCCGTGCCTGATTCGCCGCTGCTCGTGTTCGACAAGGTGCAAGGGTATCCCAGCGGATACCGCGTCGCGGCCAATCCCTTCTCCTCGACGCGGCGAGCAGCGCTCGCGCTTGGGTTGCCGCTGGATCTCACCGGGCTGAACCTCATCAGAGCCTGGAAGGAAAAACTCGCAAGCCTGAAACCGATCCCTCCGGTCTATGTGGAGACGGGGCCGGTGCGCGAGAACGTCCTGCTTGGCGATGACGTCGATGTGCTGAAATTCCCCACACCGAAATGGCATGAACACGATGGCGGCCGCTTTATCGGCACCGGGTCGATGGTGATTCAGAAGGATCCCGACAGCGGCTGGATCAACGTCGGGTGCTATCGATCGCAAATCGTCGATCGGAATACGGTGACCATGCACATCGTTCCCATCCATCATGGCGCGGCGATCGCGAAGAAGTACTGGGACCGGGGTTTGAGTTGTCCGATCGCCATGATTTGCGGTCAGGGGCCGCAACTGTGGGTGTCCGCTGTTTCGCCCGTTCCCATCGGCATGAGCGAATTCGAATGGGTGGGCGCGTTGCAAAACCAGGCGGTCGAAGTCGTGAGGGGAGAGACCGTCGATCTGCCCATCCCAGCGGATGCGGAGATCGTCCTCGAAGGGGAGATGCCGCCTCCCGAAGTGGAGAGCGCAGAGGAAGGCCCGTTCGGCGAATGGGAAGGTTATTACGCCGGGGTCAGGGCTCCGCACCCCGTGATCAAGGTCAAGGCGATCCTGCATCGAAACGATCCCATCCAACTGGGCGTGCCGATGCTCGTCGGCACGCACGACGACAGCCTGATCTGGTGCGTCGATCTGTCGGCGCAGTTGTGGACGGAGTTCGACGAGCAGATCGCCGGCGTAACGGGGGTCTCCTTCGTCTACGCAGCCAGAAGGCGCCCCATGGTCGTGGTTTCCCTGAAGCAGATGTACCCGGGGCATGTCAAACAGGCGGCACTGATCGCTGCCGGCTCGTATCGGGGCGCGACGGGGGTGGGAAGGTTCGTGATCATCGTGGACGACGACATCGATCCCACCAACATGACCGAGGTCCTGTGGGCGCTGGGGACGAGGTGCGATCCCAAGACCCAAATCGAGTTTCTTCGGAACCGTCCGTCGCAGGCATCGGACCCGCGGGTGAGCCCGGAACAGCGGAGGAGAAAAGACATGACCACCTCCACTGCCATCATCGACGCGTGCCGGCCCTGGGCCTGGCGCGATCAGTTCCCCAAGGCGACCAAGACCGCGCCCGAGGTGATGCAGAAAGTGCGGGAGAAATGGGGCCGATTCCTTTTTGGCTGATAGAATTGCGCGCGAGGAGTCGGCACCGAAAGGAGGCGAGCGGCCAATGGAAAAATCACCGGGCACCAGGATGATGGCAGGGGCGAAGCAGCCGTATTTGTTGTTCGAGCCAAAGCAAAAATATCCACAGGCCTTTTGCACCCCCGAAGACATCGCCATTGCCGAGACGGTGCGCAAATTCGTCGACAACGAGGTCATGCCGCGCCGGGACGACCTCGAAGGCGGTTTTCACCGCGACGAGCACCGCGCCTTGGGTGCGCTGCATCACCTCTATCGCGCCTGCGGCGTACTGGGCATCAGCAAGATGAGCGTGCCCGAAGCGCTGGGGGGCATGGCCGCCAGCGCTTCCGCGCGGATGATCGTTCTCGATGAACTGTCCCGGGGCGACATCGGGCTGGCCAACATGGTGGCCAAGATGGCATGGGTGTCCTCGATCATGATGGCGTGCCGGCGCGAAGACCTGATGAAGGAGTTCGCTCCGAAAATCGTCTCCGATCCGCCTTACGCCGCCTGCGTGGCGATCAGCGAACCGAGCGGCGGCGCCAACATCGAGGACCCGGCGTTCAGCTTCAAGACGCTGCGTACGATTGCCAAACCCGAAGGAGACAGCTACGTCATCAACGGCCACAAGATCTGGCCCGGCCCGGCAGGTCCGATGGAGCGCTTCAAGACGAAAGACCTGGCCGGTCATATGGGCTATTGGACCGTTGCCACCCTGGATCCAGCCGCCGGGGAGGAGGGCGTGGGAATATTCTGGGTGCCGCCGGATGCCCCGGGGCTCAGCTTTTCCAAGCCTATCGAGAAGATGGGAATGAGCTGGACCGACGAGAACGCCGAGATCTGGTACGACAATGTGCGCATCGACAAGCGCTACCGCATCGATACGCAGCCGGGCCAGGCCGCGCAAGTGCTAAAAGGTTACGTCATCGGCTACGGCCGGCTTTCCGGCGGGCCTTGCCTGACGGGGCTTTCCGAAGGCGTTTTGGAAACGGCGTTGAATTGGACAGCCGACCGCACGATCGCCGGAATTCCGGTGCGCGAACATTCTGCGTTCGCCATGGCATTCGGCGATATGTGGCGGCTCATCGACATCTCGCGGCAATACTATCTCAGTGTCACTTGGCAGGCGTCGAGCCGAAACCACGGGCGGCCGTGGTCCAAGGAGATGATGGCCAAGTTCTCCGCAGCGCGCTCGTTTGCCGCCGACGTGGCGGATAAGGTTTGCAAGACGTCCATGGAGTTCATGGGCGCCTATGGGTACTCATTCGGCAACCAGGTCGAGAAATACGCCCGGGATTACCCGATCGTCAAGCTCTGGCTCGGGGGCGCGCAGCGCGATCGCATGGAAATAGCCCATGGCCTGTACGGAACGCTCGGCTGGCCGCTTCGAAGCGAGAAGTGAAGGGGCGGGGAGAGGGAGGCCGGTTCGAGATTGACGAGCTTGGCTGGAATTGGGTTTTTAAATAGGTCTCCCCTTTTCGTACAGTTGCATGCAACTGTACGAAAAGGGGAGATTGATATAACGGCAAGAGCAGCGCCGCCGATTCGGGTTCGGCGAGATTGATATAACGGCAAAACCAGAATCGCTGATTCTGAATCGTTAGGGAAGACTTCTTCATGACTGGAACTCGTTTTATTGCAAAAGGCCTCGTAGGCACTTCGGTGCTTCCGGATGAAGCGAAACCGCTGCTCCTGGGCGAGGGCCGCTTTGTCAACGACATCAGCCTGCCGGGCATGTATCACGTGGCGTTTCTGCGCAGTTCCCATGCCCACGCGCGCCTCGTCTCAGTCGATGCAAGCAAAGCGTTGGCGGTGAAGGGCGTCGTGACCGTCCTCACCGGCAGGGATCTGCTGGGCAAGGTCAATCCGTTCCAGAGCATGCCCAACCGCTTTGCGGGCGGCGAATCGGTGCAGCACTGGCTCGCGGTGGACAAGGTGCGCTTCTGCGGCGAGGCAATCTGTGCGGTCGTGGCCGAGAGCCGGGCGATCGCCGAGGATGCGGCGGAATTGATCGAGGTCGAATACGATGCGCTCCCCGCTGTGACCGACCCGCGTGAGGGAGAGCGAGACGATGCACCGCTGCTTCACGAGACCTGCAAGAACAACCACCTCATCAAGCGCGAATACAGCCGGGGTGAGGTGGATGCGGCGTTCAAGAAGGCGCATCTGGTGGTGGAACGAAGCTTTCGCATCGGACGAAAGCAGGCCCTGTGCATGGAGACGCGCGGCTGTGTGGCTGCGTACCGGGACAGCGCTTTTACGCTGACGCTTTGGATCAGCCATCAGTTGCCCTCGGTGGTGCGCCACTACCTCTCCAAGCATCTGCGCATTCGCGAGAGCGAGGTGCGGGTCGTTGCCGCGCATACCGGCGGCGGGTTTGGCCAGAAGGCTTCGGTCTATCCCGAGGAATTCGTCTGCTCCTATCTGGCCTTGCAGCTCCGGCGGCCGGTGAAGTGGGTCGAGGACCGGCTCGAGAACATGGTGGCATCCACGCACTCGCGCGACCAGTACATCGAAGTGAAGCTGGCCGTGGACCGCGAAGGGCTCATTCTCGGCATCAGTTCCCAGGTTTGGGTCGACGTGGGCGCCTATTCCACCTACCTGTGGTCGGCGGGGATGGAGCCGCTGCAGACCGGCGGCTTGATGCCGGGACCCTACAAGATCAAGGCCTATTGCTACACCACGCGCGGCGTGGCAACCAACAAGACGCCGGTCGGGCCCTATCGAGCGGTCGGTCGGCCTTCGGCTTCGGCAGCGCTGGAACTCGTCATCGAAGAAGCTGCGCGCCGCCTAAAGCTCGACCCGGCGCACGTGAGGATGATCAACCTCATTCAGCCGGAGGACATGCCGTTCCGGAACGCGAACAACCTGGTCCACGAAAACGTGAACTACGTGCCCTGCCTGAAATTGGCGACGGCAAAGGCGGAATACGAACGGCTGCGCGAGGAGCAGCGAGCGGCCAGGGCAGAGGGCAAGCTGCGCGGCATCGGTGTGGTCTGTTATGCCGAACTCACCGGCTTGGGCACCGCCACGGCGGTGGGTCCGGGCACTCTGCTGCAGCCGGGCCGCGACGCCGTGACGCTGCGGCTGGAAACCACCGGCACGCTGACCATCATGGCGGTGATGCCGACTCAGGGCCAACGGATCGCGACCGCGATGAGGCAGGTGGCGGCAGACGAACTCGGCATGAAGCTGATCGATATCACCGGCGTCACCAACGACACCGCCATGGCGCCCTACGGTTTCGGCACTTTCGCATCCAGGACAGCGGTACTGGGCAGCGGCGCGGTCATCCGGGCCGCGCGCGAAATGCGCCAGCGCATCCTGACATTGGCTGCGCATCTGATGTCTGCACATATCGACGAGCTGACCATCGTGGATAGCGTCGTCCAGACCCTCGATGGGTCCAAGGAGTTGTCTCTGCGCGAGATGACGGAACTCAGTTATTTCTCCGCCAAAAAGATCCCTCCCGAGTTCAACCCGGGCTTCGAGGTCACTGCCTTCTACGACCCGAAATTCGGCAGCTTTGCCGGTGCCGCCCATATTGCGGTAGTGGACGTGGATCCGCAAACTGGTCAGGTGAAGATCCTGCGCTATATCGCCGCAGAAGACGTCGGCAACATGATCAATCCCAAAGTCGTCGAGGGACAGATCATCGGCGGCATTGCCCAGGGCGTAGGCGAGATACTGATGGAAGAATTGATGTACAACGAAGCCGGCCAGCCGCGCACGGTGACCATGGCCGACTTTCTGATTCCCAGCGCGGTGGAGATGCCCCGGGTGGAACTCCATCATGCCAATACGCCGTCGCATGCATTGGGCGGATTCAAGGGCTGCGGCGAGGGTTCGCAGACCGGGGCAGTGGGCGCGGTGGCCTGCGCCATCTCCGATGCCCTCAGTCATCGCGGCGGCGACATCTATGACTTCCCGGCCACGCCCGAGAGGGTGCTCAAGGGCTTGGGCGTGTTGAAGGCATAGTGACAAAGACGATAACAGGAGCCGCTGCCGAGGCGCCCGTGCTGGTGCAGCGCGAGGATTACTGGGCCCGCATCACCGTCAACCGGCCGCGAATAATGAATGCGGCCGATATGGCCACCTGGAAGTCGATCGGCGATGAAGTGGCCCGGCTCTCGCAGGATCCCGGCCTGCGCGTGCTTTTTATCACCGGTACAGGGGAGCGAGCTTTTCTGGCCGGGGCTGATCTGAACGAGTTCCCCAGGATCCTGCAGAGCAGGGAGACCATCAAGGAATATATCGGAACAGTTTCGCGCGCCTGCGATCAACTGGAGGCGCTGGACATCCCGGTGATAGCGGAGATCAACGGCGCGGCGATCGGGGGCGGTCTCGAGCTGGCCTGTGCGTGCGACTATCGCATCGCCGTGGAAGGATCGAAGTTCGGCATTCCCAGCGCAGACGTGGGGCTGGGACTTGCCTACGCCGACGTCGCGCGCATCGTTGCGCTCGCGGGCACCATGCGCGCGCGCGAACTGCTGATCTTCGGCCGGACCTATGACGCGACCGAGGCGCTCGCCATCGGCCTAGTAAATGAAGTGGTGCCGCGGGAGCAGCTTTTTACGCGGTCGAAGGAATTGGCAAGCAGCCTCGCTGCGAAGGCGCCGCTTTCGATTCGCAGCGCCAAGAAAGTGCTGCTGTCGGTGGCGCATCCCCGGGAGCCGTACTACGCCGAGGCCGTCGAGTCGATTTACGCGGCCTGGGACAGCGCGGAAATGCGGCAGCGGATAAATAAGCGGCTGAAGCGCAACTAACTGAAGGCGTTCGGATCAGAGTCCCCGGGCCAGTGTTGCGATGTTGCGCGGACGAAAAGCCGTCCGCGCGGATCGGCGATTGTGCACGGATGAAAAAGCCATCCGTGCACAATCGCCGATCTCATATGAGAATGCCAGGCCGTCCGTGCTGTTATCCGTAACCGGGATTTCAGTACGGATGTTTTTTATCCGTACTGAAAACCCGGTTGGCGCGCGCAGCGCGCAAGGCCGCGGTCGGCTGACTGACCGTCGAGTTCGTAGCAGGAAGAAAGTTGTTGAAGTGGTTCTGTTCAACATCTTGCGCGTAATAATCTACAGGGCTCTGCCCGCTACCACGTCGCGGGCGGTGCGAGCAGCTCGGTGAACTGCTGCGGATCGTGGCCGAATATGACCGTGGCGCCGGCGTCCCGGTAGGCGCGGATGGCCGCGATCGATTGCCGGTATATGTCCTTGTCCAGGGTGTTGCGCGGCACCGCGCCGTCGAGATTGGCGCGCACGATGGCAGCGTCGATCGCCAGCACGACGGTTCTCGGTCCGGCAAGCGTCAGCACCAATCCCATGTGGCCGGGCGTGTGGCCGGGCCAATGCTTGAGGATGGCCGAGCCGTCGCCGAAAACATCGTGGCCATCCTGCACCTGCTCGTAGCGCAGCGAATGATCCCAGTCTTTGCGAAAGTAGCCCTTGCCCTCCATCGCCGGATTCTGCACTGCCTCCCATTCGAGAGCGTGGACGAGAATGCGGGCTTTGGGAAAGAACTGGTTGCAGCCCGCATGATCCATGTGCAGGTGGGTGCTGATTACGGTCGGGATTGAATCCGGATCGATGCCCGCGCGGCGCAATTGTTCCATAGGCAGGTCGGCAGCCGTCACTTTCGGGTAGAAAGCCTTGGCCAGACCGCCCCAGGCGGCCTCCGGACTCTGCACCACATCGGGGTGGCAGCCGGTGTCCACGAGCGCCATGCCGCTCGGATGTTCGAGAAGGTAGAAGGGGATCGGTCCTTCTACGTGCGTGCCCCTGGGGATTTCCGGTTCGAAGCTGCAAGGATCGTATCCGATCCGGCCACAAGTGAAAAAACGGATGCGCAGCATGATGTATGAATGCCTTCACCCAAACCGGACGAGCCGGAACCAAGGGAGCTGGTCTTGCCGTTTATCAATCTCCCCCTTTCGTGCGGTTGCTTGCAACCGCACGAAAGGGGGAGACGAATTTAGAAACCAAATCTTCGCCAAGTTTGTCAACAGTAGACTTGTAAGTGACCAAAGCATTTTCGCTCCGGCGGACGCTATGGGCTAAGATGGTTTCTTTGGACCCATTTTTTCTCCCATGGATACCATCATGCAGGTTCGCGACAAGCTTTACATCAATGGGCTATGGATTGCGCCCAAAGGCAACAAATCCATAGACGTGATCAATGCCTCGACCGAAGAAGTCATGGGGCGCGTCCCCGAGGGCACCGAGGCCGACGTCGAGGCCGCCGTGGCTGCCGCGCGCGCCGCGTTCGAGTCCTGGTCCACCACGCCCGCAGCCGAGCGTGCCGCCTATCTATTCAAGATCCAGGAAGGACTGAAAGCGCGGATGGACGAAATCGGCAAGCTGATCGCCGGCGAAGTAGGCATGCCGGTGAAGCTCGCTACGATGATCCAGGCGGGCTCACCGACCGCCATCTTCGGCCTCTACGCCAAACTGCTCGGCAGCTTCGCTTTCGAGGAGAAAGTGGGCAACTCGCTGGTGGTGCGCGAGCCGGTAGGCGTGGTCGCCGCAATCACGCCATGGAACTATCCGCTGCACCAGATCTCCGCCAAGGTCGCAGCCGCTCTCGCCGCCGGCTGCACCGTGGTGCTCAAGCCTTCTGAAGTCGCACCGCTCAACGCCTTCGTGCTCGCCGAGATCATTCATGCGGCCGGCCTTCCGGCGGGCGCGTTCAATCTTGTTACGGGTTACGGGCCGGTGGTGGGCGAAGCCATGGCCAGGCACGCCGATGTCGATATGGTGTCCTTCACCGGATCGACGCGGGCGGGCAAACGCGTGTCCGAGCTTGCCGCGGCCACGGTGAAGCGCGTCGCACTCGAACTGGGCGGCAAGTCGGCGGCGGTAATTCTCGATGACGCGGATTTCGCGGCGGCAGTCAAAGGCACCGTCAACGCCTGCTTCCTCAACTCCGGTCAGACCTGTTCGGCGCACACGCGCATGCTGGTGCCCGAGAGCAAGTACGAAGAAATCGCGAAAATCGCGATCGAAGTGGTCAAAGGTTTTACCGTTGGCGACCCGTTCGGGGGTGCCGCCAAGCTCGGGCCGCTGATTTCCGACGTGCAGCGCGACCGCGTGCGCGGTTACATCAGGAAAGGCGTGGAGGAGGGCGCGGAACTTCTCGCCGGCGGACCGGACGCGCCCGAAGGCCTCACCAAAGGCTACTACGTCAGACCCACCGTGTTCGGCAGGGTGAATCCGAACTCAACCATTGCCCAGGAGGAAATCTTCGGACCGGTGCTGTCCATTATCACCTACAGGGACGAGGACGAGGCAGTGAAGATCGCCAACAGTACGCCCTATGGCCTCGCAGGCGGCGTGTGGTCCAAGGACGAAGATCATGCCAAGAGAGTAGCCAAGCGCATCCGCGCCGGCCAGGTGGACATCAACGGAGGACCGTTCAACCTGCAGGCGCCTTTTGGCGGCTTCAGGCAGTCGGGCAACGGGCGCGAATTGGGGCGCTTCGGTCTGGAAGAGTTTCTCGAATACAAATCGCTGCAGCTCAAACCGCAAGGCTGAATGCTGCGCCTGACGCAGTTGGTTTTGCCGTTTATCAATCTCCCCTTTTCGTGCAGTTGCACGCAACTGCACGAAAAGGGGAGAC
>JACQTO010000139.1 GCA_016210745.1 Betaproteobacteria bacterium | reverse complement strand
GTTCTGGTCTAATAGCTGCTCATCGCGTTTCAAACTTCGAGGGGAAGAACCATGTCGCACAGTCCTGTTCGTACAACAGTCGCGGCGCTGGCCGCGCTCGGCGTTCTCGCCGTCGGCCCGGCCGCGGCGCAGCAGACGGTAAAGTACGGGGCCGCCGCAATCTCGATGAGCCATGCGCCCGCCATGGTGGGCGTGGTGGCGCCCGAGCTGTTCGCCAAGCACGGCGTCAAACTCGAGCTGACCGATTTCCGCGGCAACTCGGCGAACTGCGTCACCGGGGTCATCAGCAACGCAACGGACGTTTGCCAGGTAGGCACCACCTCCGGCACCGCTGCGATCGTGGAGGGGGCGAACCTCAAGGGCATCGCGGTGATCATCGGGCCGATCAGCGAGATCATCCTTTCGGCCAAGGCCGCCGAAAAGCTCGGCAACGTGCGGCCCAACAGCCCGGTAACCGAACGGCTGCGCGCGCTGAAGGGCCTGCGCGTAGTGAGCTCCCAGCCCGGCACCCCGCACTACGTCACGCTGGACGCCATGCTGAAGAAGGCGGGCATGAGCATGGCGGACCTCCGCTACCGCACGCTGGGCGACACGCTCGCCATGATGGAAGGCCTGCGCCACGACCAGATCGACGCCGCGATGTGGACCGTCGGCACGCTCGCCGGCGTGCTCGCCGACAAGAGCGGCGTGCGCTGGATCAACGTCGCAGCGGGCGAGGTGCCGGAGTTCCGCGGCGTGCCCTACGTCACCTCCTTCGCCCTCGCTTCCTGGGTGGAGAAGAACCCCAAGCTCGCGGAGGGCGTGCGCGCCGGGCTCGCCGATGCCACCAGCGCCCTGCGCAGGGAACCGGCGAAGTACTCGAAGCTGCTGAAGGCGAAGTACTTCCCGCAGATGGATCCGATCATCTGGGAGGACAGCTACCAGCAGGCGCTGCCCTCGTTCTTCGAGGGGGCGCGCGCGCCGAAAGCCGGCTGGGATTACCTGCTGCAGCTACAGTCCGAGAGCGCCAAGAAGGACTACTCGAAGGCGGCCTGGGACAAGGTCCTGGTGCCGGGGGCGCAGGCGAAGTAACGCCCCGCGGAGTCCGGTAAGAAAGGCTCGCTCGTCCCCGACCAGAGCCTTTCACGCTGCGCGCCGGTTCGAGGCTCCCGCCGGATCATTCCGCAGCGCTCCCGAGCGCATCCCGATGCTGCGCGAGCAGGGCGAGCAGCTGCCCGCCGTAGCGTTCCAGCTTCTTTTCCCCGATGCCGTCGATGCCGGCAAGTCCCTCCAGGCTGTCCGGCCGGGCCGAGGCGATCGCCGCGAGCGTGCGGTCGTGGAAGATCACGTAGGCCGGCACCGATTGCGCGCGCGCCTGCGCGGCGCGCCAGGCCTTCAGCCGCTCGAACAGCTCGGCGTTCGGGGCAGGCAGCGCCTGCGCAGGTGCGCCGCGCCGGGCGCTCGCCTTTTTCCGGGCCGCTACCCGGCGCAATTCGACGCCCGCTTCTCCCTTCAGCACGGCGCGGCTCGATTCGGCCAGCGTCAACGCACCGTACGCTGCGTGATCCGGGCGCAGGTAGCCGAGCGCGGTCAGTTGCCGGAAGACGCTGCGCCATTGCGCTTCCTCCAGGTCCGCGCCGATGCCGAACACGGACAGCCGGTCATGCCCCCAGCCGGCCACGCGCTCGGTGGCCTTGCCGCGCAGCACATCTATCAGGTGCACCGCCCCGAAGCGCTGCCCGGTGCGGTACACGCAGGAGAGCGCTTTGCGCGCCGCCACGCTCGCATCCCAGGTCTGCGGCGGTTCGAGGCAGGTATCGCAGTTGCCGCAGGGCGCGCTCGCCTCGCCGAAGTAGCCGAGCAGGCGCACGCGCCGGCAGCCTGCGGTCTCGCACAGGCCGAGCAGCGCCTCGAGCTTCGCCGCCGAAACGCGCTTGTACTCCTCGCTCGCCTCGGACTGCTCGATCATGCGGCGCTGCTGCACCAGGTCGGCGAGGCCGTAGGCCATCCACGCGTCCGCCGGCTCGCCGTCGCGCCCGGCGCGGCCGGTCTCCTGGTAATAGCCCTCGATGCTCTTCGGCAGATCCAGATGCGCGACGAAGCGCACATCGGGCTTGTCGATGCCCATGCCGAAGGCGATGGTGGCGACCATCACCAGGGCGTCCTCGCGCTGGAAGCGCGCCTGATGCTCGGTGCGCATGGCAGTGTCCATGCCCGCGTGGTAGGGCAGCGCGGGCACGCCCTGCGCGACCAGCCACGCCGCGACCTCATCGACCTTTTTGCGCGACAGGCAGTAGACAATGCCCGATTCCCCCGCATGCTCCTCGCGGATGAAGCGCAGCAACTGCGCGCGCGGGTCGACCTTGTCGACGATGGTGTAGCGAATGTTGGGACGATCGAAACTGGAGACGAACAAGCGCGCATCCTGCAGCGCGAGCCGCCCGACGATCTCGGACCGCGTCTGCGGGTCGGCGGTGGCCGTGAGCGCGATGCGCGGGACCCCGGGAAAACGTTCGTGCAGAAGCGAGAGCTGCAGATACTCCGGCCGGAAATCGTGCCCCCAGTGGGACACGCAGTGCGCCTCGTCGATCGCGAACAGCGCGAGCTTGGCGCCTGCGAGAAGATCAAGGCAACGCGGCGTGGTCAGCCGCTCCGGCGCGACGTACAGCAGGTCGAGCGCACCGGCGGCCAAAGCACGCTCGGTAGCATAGGCCGCCCTGGCATCGAGCGACGAATTGAGGAAGGCGGCGCGCACGCCGAGCTGGGTGAGCGCCGCCACCTGATCCTGCATGAGGGCGATCAGCGGCGAGACGACGATGCCGGTGCCCTCGCGCAGCAGCGACGGGATCTGGTAGCAAAGCGACTTGCCGCCGCCCGTCGGCATCAACACCAGCGCGTCGCCCCCGGCGGCGACATGGTCGACAATTTGCCCTTGAGCGCCGCGAAACGAAGCGAAGCCGAAGGTCTCGCGCAGAATGGCGAGGGATGTCGCGGACGAGGCGGCGGGAGTCGGCTGAACGGGCACGAATGGATTTATCGGATGCGCGGGGCGCAATTTTGGCACAACGCATCGGCCGAAGGACAGGTTTACGCCGGGAGAGTCAGGAAGATTCCCGGGGATAGTCGGCTAAGAGGCAACTGTCGGCAAATAAACGGTAAAACCAGCTTCCTTGGTTCCGGCTCATCGGCTTAGGGTGTTGCCAAACAATCGGACGCGCGGGAGAACCGCGCAGCGGCTATTTTTTCGCGCGCTTGTAGTCCTCGATCGCCTTCTTCAGATCCCGGTATTCCCCGCAGGAGAAAAAGCACAGTTTGTCGAGCCGCGCCAGGTGTTCCTCGGCCTTCTGCAGATTGTTTGTCATCAGGTAGGCCTCGCCGATGTACTCATGCGCCCCCTTGTGCCGCGGATCCAGGCGCAGGGCCGCCTCGTAGTGTTTGAACGCGCGCTCGAGATTGCCGGACTTGCGCCAGGCGTAGCCGAGGTAGTTCTGGATATCCGCACTGTTGGGGTCGCGCGACGCGGCGCGATCGAAATGCTCCAGAGCGACCTTCCAGTTCCCGGTATCGACGGCTTTCTTGCCGTTTTCGTAATCGGGATCGGCCGGGCGCGTCGGAATGGTGGGAGTATCCCCGGCGGCGTACAGTGCCGGCGCGAATGCGAGGCAGGCGATGATGGCCAGGGACAGACGAAACAGCGTGCGCATGGCGGTTCCTCCTGGTGGCGTGATTGCGGGAACGAATCCCTAACCGAGCGTAAACACCTGCCCAGCCGCCCTATTCCGAACCCGGCTGCCGCCTGTCTCACCCAGCCGGCACGCCACCGGCCGCGGCAGCCTCAGCGCGCCGCAACCCCGTCGTAGTCGATGGCGGCTTCGGCTGAATACCAGAGGTCGTTGCTGATCGGACGCTGGTTCTCCTCGGCCAGATGCGCAATCAGTCCCGCTGCCCTTGCGACGATCGGGACACCGCGCAACACCTCGGCCGGGAAGCCCCCGTCGAGCAGCACTGCCGGAATGGCGCTCTGGATGTTCGGAAGCAGCTTGCGGCCGAAGACTTTCTCGACTTGGCGGGCGATTTCCCTGAGTGCCGCGCAGTGGGCGCCGCTCACGCCGAGCTCATCGGCATACTCGAGCAGCCGGGTCGCGCGGGGGTCGCCATTGGAATGGGTCCGATGGCCAAAGCCGGGCAATGGTTCCTTGGCCTGACGTATTTGAGTCAGTTTTTCAAATACGGCCTGGTCAAGTGGTTTTTTCTGCGTGGCCACGGTCTCGGCAATATCGGCGAGGACGCGCCCGGCGTTCTCGGAAGTTCCGAACATGACCGACCCGGCACCCAGCAAACCGGCGGCGACTGCTCCCTGCAGCGCATCCGGCGCGGCATGAAGGGTCATGCGGGCAGCCTGAACCGATGGCACCAGCCCATGTTCGCAGATCGCCACCATCGATGCGTCGACGAGCTTGACCAGAGCGGCGCTTGGCCGAACGCCGGTGAGAAGAAACAGAAAGAATTCCGTAAAACCGACCTTGCCGATCAGATCCCGGCAAAGGTCGAGCCCCCGAACGATGACTTGATCGCGCGTCTTGTAGCAAATCGCCGTCTTTCCACGTTTCTTGCCGCCCTCTACCATGGTCTTCTCCTGTGATTCCTCTTGCCGGATAATCGAGCCCGCCCGCCGACTCAGCTGCTTCGCAAGGTCAGCGACATTGCGTCCTTCTGCACGTGGATGTAGCTGATGCTGTTACGCCGTGTGAGGTCTTCGATCAGGCTCACCAGGCCTTGGCCCGCACCGTCATACCTCTTGTACGGACCTGCGGCGCGCATGGCGGCCACTTGGTCCTCGCCTGCGAGATAGCGCAGCAGGAGTTCATCGTCGGATACGCCCGGGCCCCCGTATTTCTCCCGCACCTCTTTCAGCGAAGGCTGGGGAAGCTGCCAGTGCGCGAGCTCCCTGGCCCGTGGCCGGTCCAGTATCCGGTCCCTGACGTTCGAATCCATCGAGTCTCTCTCTTCGTCGCCCCATAACCCCAGCGCGAACTGGATGACTTCATCGGAAGCTTCCTTGTAGCGCTCCCCCGTGAGGACATTCATGGTCGCCTGGACTCCGACGAACTGCGCGTAGGGAGTAACCATGATGGGACAGCCGAAGTCCACCCGCACCTTGCCGATTTCTTCCCGGACGGCTTCGATCTTGTGTTCCAGTCCAACCGTTGCAAGCTGGTGCCGCAAATTCGAGACCATTCCGCCTGGGACCTGGTGGATGTGAGGAGAAATGTCGTAAGGCGAAGGAGCTCCGAGAGGCAGGCCTTCGCGCTGCGCGATGGAAATAAAATGCGCCTCGACCGGTTTGAGCGACTCTTCATCCACCGTCGTCGTGTAACCCAGCTCGCGCGCGTTTCTCGCCACGTTGAAAACCGACGGATTGGAATTGGAATCCGCCAGCGGCGGGATGGCCGTGTTGATGCACCGGATGCCGAGCTTGATGGCTTCCACCGCGCACTGAGAACCCAATCCGGTATTGCAGTGAGTGTGCAGTTCCACCTCCTTGCCGCCGGCATTCTGCAGAATCACCGGCACCAGGGAGCGGATGCGCTCGGGAGTGAGCAGCCCGCCCGGATCCTTGAGGCAGATGCGCAGAACATCCAGCTCCGCCGCCTCGCGTGCCCTTTGCGCATAGTATTCGTCCGAGTATTTCGGGGCGAGCGAAAAAATCAGGTTGACGATGGCGTCGATCCCCACTCTGCGCGCAAAACCCACCGACAGCCGCCAGCCGGCCGCAGTATTGGACGAATCGGATATCCGCACCTGACGCACGCCGTGCGCGGCTAGCCGCTCGTACCAAAGCTGCTCGATGGCGCGAGGCGTAAGCTGGAACGCCTGCAGATGCCGGCCGCAGATGACGCGCATCGGCGTCCTGGGCATGCGCTGTGCGATCAGGTCGAGCAGCTCCCACGGATCCTCGCGCAGGTCGCGCACCATCTTCTTCGGGTTGGTGTTGGAGATGATTTCGAACGCCTGGAACCCGGCCTGGTCGATCGTCGCGGCGACCGGCAGCATCATGCCTATCCTCATGCTCTTCGCCCACAGGCACGAATGGCCGTCGCGCAGCGTCGTATCGACAAAATTCACTTCATTCATTTTGATTCCCGGATTGAATTGCACGCATTCGATGCCCGCCTTGGATGATCGTTACCTTGGCACAGCGGAACCAACGGGGCCGATTTCGCCTTCATCTCGATCTCGTGTTTTCGTGCAGTTGCGTTCGCAACTGCACGAAAACACGAGACCTATCAACACCAAAATCTTCGCCGAAAGCGCCAACAGCCATTCCGCAAGTGCCCCAGACGCCGTTCGTCAAATGACGCCTTGCTTCTGCAGGCGCGCGATATCTTCCTCGCCATACCCGAGCGCGGCGAGTATTTCCCGTGTGTTTTCGCCTATAGCGGGCGGGGGCAGGCTCATCTGCGGCGGCGTCTCGCTCATGCGGATGCCGCTGCCCACCAGGCGCACCGCGCCCATCTTGGGATGATTCATTTCCACGAGCATGCCCAGATGGGCGACCTGGGGATCTTCGAGCACTTCCTTCAGGTTCATGATGGGCGCCGCGGGCACGTCATGCTGTTCGAGGCGCTTCAGCCAGTGGTCGCGCGAAGCAGCCTTGAATGCCTCCTTCAGGATCTCCTGGAGTTCGGCGTAGTTCCTGAACCGTGCGTTGCGATCGACAAAACGCGGATCATCCTTGAGTTCCGGCCGGGCGATGACCTTAACCACGCCGTGCCAGAACTTCTGCGGTGAGGACAGGTGAATGACCAATGGCAGCCCGTCTGCAGCAGAGAATACGTACACCTGGGCCTCGCGCAGCCGGCTGTCCCGATTGGGAACGACACCGGTCGCCAAATAGCGGGCTGCATTCTCGCCGACAAAAGCGACGGTGGCCTGGAGAAGAGAGGTCTCCACTTTCTGCCCTGTCCCGCCGCGCGCCCGGCTGATGAGCGCCCCCTGGACCGCGTAACAGGCATACATGCCGGTGAGCAGATCCGACAGCGGCGAGCCCACGCCCTTGTCGAGGTCCGTAAGCAGGCTGAGCAAACCTCCTCTGGCCTGTCCAATCGTATCGTAGCCGGGCCGATCCCGGTCGGGGCCATCGGAACCGTAGCCGGAAATGGAGCAGTACACGACGCCGGGATTGACCGAGCGCACCGCTTGGTAGCCCAGACCCAGCCGGTCGAGCACACCCGGTCTCATGTTTTCAATGAGCACGTCGGCATCGCGCGCCAAGCGCATGCAGATCTCTTTTCCTTCGGGCGCCTGCATGTTCAGTGAGAGGCTGCGCTTGTTGCGGTTGAAATTGCAGAACGTTGGGCTGTAGGCGTCGTCGCCCCAGCCGCGGAACGGGTCGCCATGTCCCGGAATCTCGATCTTGGTCACTTCGGCGCCCAGGTCCGCCAGCAGCATGGATGCAAACGGACCGGAAATGTAATTCGCAATCTCCAGAATCTTGATCCCTCGCAGCGCGCCTGCCATTACGCCCTCGTGTTCAGCTCCGGCCCGCGGTCTTCACCTCGCCGTGAGGCGAGCCCAGGTGCCCGTTGAAGACCACTCTCCGTACATGCCTCATTTCAAAGCGGTGCCGGATGCCTTTACCGCTTCTTCCCATATCGGCGCGTCGGTCTGCATTTTTTCCGCGAATTGTTCGGGGGTGGTGCACAGCGCCTCGACGCTGAGCGCCTGGTACTTCGCGTTGAATCCCGGGTCCTTGCATGCCGCGCCGATCGTCTCGGCGAGCTTGACGATCACGTCCTTAGGGGTTCCTGCCGGAGCCAACAGCGCATTCCAGAACGCGGTCGTGAATCCCGGGTATCCCTGCTCGGCGATGGTCGGCACGTCCGGCAATTCGCTTGAGCGTTTGAGACTGGATACGCCGATTATTTTGAGCTTGCCGCTCCGGTGGTGCGCCATGCCGTCCGAGAGCGTGCCGACGTATATGGGCACATGCCCGCCCAGCACCGCCAGCACGGCCGCACTGCTTCCTTTATAGGGCACATGGGTCATCGTGATCTCGGCCCGCTTGAGCAAGAGCGCCATGCTGAGATGGCCGGTCGAGCCGGTAGCGCCCGTTGCGTAATCCAGTTTGTTCGGCCTCGGCCTGGCGTAGGCGACGAGTTCCGCAAACGTCTTGGCGGGAACGGCCGGGTTCACTGCGATGGCCACATAACCGGCGTCGGTGATCGAGATCGGCACAAAACTCTTGAACGGGTCGTAATTGATCTTCTGCATATGCGGAACGATCATCAACGTCGGCGAAGCCGTCATGAAAAACGTATAGCCGTCCGCGGGAGCACGCGCGACGAATTCCGCCGCGATGGTACCGTTCGCTCCGGTCCGGTTTTCGACGATCACGTTCTGCTTGAGCACCTTGGTGACCCACTGGGCGGTGATGCGCGCGGAGTTGTCGTTTATGCCGGCCGCGGCATAAGGAACGATGAAGGTAATCGGCCGCTCGGGCCAGGCGGCAGTTGACAATGGGGAAATACAAGCGGCGATCAGGCCTGCCGCGACAGCGATGCTTTGCACTCTCATGTTCCCCTCCTCGGTTGCCAAGAGCAGATTGACTCGACTGAGAAAACGCATGCGCAAATCAGCATAGCACAGGCCGCCCGAGCGCTTCTCGCCGCACTCGCGGCGCCCTCGGCGCGACGCCCGCACAAAGCTGCGGCAGGAGAAAGATTTCCTGTTTTGATTGACACCCCCAGTTCTGCCATATATCGTTCCTCTCGATTCCACCTGAGGAGGAGGGGTTCCCCAATGCGTCTAATCAGATCGCTGTTAGTGGCATTTGTCGCGGCGCTCGCCGCGACCGCCGTCACCGCGCAGGATTACCCTGCACGGCCTGTCAGAATCTTGGTTCCCTACGCCCCCGGTGGGATCAACGATCTCGCGGCGCGCATATTGGGCGCCAAGCTAACCGAATTCTGGAACCAGTCGGTCATCGTCGAAAACCGCCCAGGCGGCAACGGCATCATCGCCATGGAGGCGGTGGCCAAAGCGAAGCCTGACGGCTATACGCTGTTGATGGCTGCTGTCGGGGACTACTCGATCACGCCCCACCTTTACTCGAAGTTCCCGCTGAATCCGCTCTCCGACTTCGCGCCCGTCCTGCTGGTTAGCGATACCTCGATGATGTTTGCCGCGAACGTCAACGCGCCGTTCAACACTCTCAAGGAAATGATCGCGTACGCCAATGCCCAGCCCGGCGGAATGGCATACGGATCGGCGGGAGCCGGCACGCTCAGCCACCTTACCGCAGAGCGCTTCGCCTTCGAGACCCAGACCAAGCTGCGCCACGTGCCGTACAAGGGCGGCGGCCCCGCGGTTGCGGCGCTCGCAAGCGGCGAGGTCCTGTTCGAGAGCCTGGCTTCTTCCTCTGCGCTGTCGAACATCAAAGGGGGACGGGCAAAAGGCATCGCGGTGCAGGCACCGAAGCGCATTCCGCTGGGCCCGGACGTGCCCACGGTCGCCGAGGCCGGTTTTCCCGGATTCGAAGCGTCCAACTGGACGGCTCTCGCGGCGCCGGCGGGCACGCCACGGGAGATCATCGCCAAGATCAATGCCGATTCCAACCGCGCGCTCAAGACAGCGGAGGTAAGCGAGCGCCTGGCGAAGGCGGGTTCGGAGCCCGTAGGCTCGACGCCCGAGGAACTCGGAGCGAAAATGCGCGCGGAATCCGAGCGCTATGGCAAAGTCATCAGGGGCATTAAACTGAAGCTCGACTGATCGGAACCGCGGCGCGTTGCGATCCCCGAATCCAGTCGCCGGCCCCTCGCCGAACCATGCCGCGCTGGCGCTGGAAGCCGTCCTGACTCTCCAACTTTCCTTGGCACACGGGGAATGACGGAGAGCATTCTTGGCGGAAATTGACAATTCGTCTTCCGACGTTTGCGTAGTAGAGGCCCGCAGGAAAGGTTCATTGGCTAACCCGATTTAGAGAAGGAGGTTGCATGAGAGGGTCAGAATTGTTGGTGCAGTCATTGGTTCAAGCCGGTGTCAAGTATGCGTTCGGGATGTCAGGGCATTCGACCTCCGCGCTCTTGGATTCGATCAGTCGGGAGCCGAGTATTCGGTTTATTCTGGCCAAACACGAAAATACGCTCGTGTCGATGGCCGACGGAATCGTTCGGGTCACGGATACGCCGGCTGTGTGCATATCACATTCGGGACCGAGCGCGGCAAATATGGTTTGCGCAATCGGGAGCGCCTTCAGGGATTCTTCGCCACTCGTCATGATCACCTGCAACGAAGAGCAGTCCCACTTGACCCGTGACGTAATGAACGGGTGGGATCAACTCACACCTTTCCGTTCGATCACCAAGTGGAGCGAGCGGCCAACGTCGGCCAAAGACATACCGCGAATCATGCGTTCGGCTTTTGTGCGGTCCCGTCTCGGCCGGCCCGGGCCTGTGCAGGTGGATTTGCCGCTCGATATCGCCGAACAAGAAGCCGGGGATATTCCCGCGGTGAAGGCTCCGGCCTACGAATCGTACTCCAGCAGGGTGAGGCCGGATCCCGATCTGATCGTCAAGCTCGCAGAGCAGTTGCTGAAAGCGAAGCAGCCGCTGATCCTCGCCGGCGCCGGCATCATCCGTTCGAAAGCGACGCCGGAACTGGTCCAATTTGCCGAGCTGACCGGAGTCCCCGTGGCGAACACCACCGGCGGCCGCGGCGCTATTCCCGAGAACCATCCGCTTTTCGTCGGTGTGCCCGGACGCTGGGGACACCGCACCACCTCCGAGGCGTTGAAGGAATCCGACTTCGTCCTGGCGATAGGCTCCAGGTTTTCCGATGTTACGACGGAGAACTGGAAGCTCATTTCTCCTTCGGCCAAGCTCGCGCAGGTGGACATCGACCCGGAGGAGATCGCCCGGCAGTATTCCGTTGATATCGGCGTGGTCGCGGATTGCAGGATGTTTCTCCGGGACATCATTCCTGTCATCCGGCCCCTCGTGGGCAAGGCTGGATCGTCGCCGGCAGGTTCCCGGGCCAAGGCACTGAACGGAAAATTCGCGGCGGAATTGAAAGCGCTGCTCGATGTCGATCTGGACTCCGCTCCAATCAAGCAGCGCAGACTGCTCAAGGAAATCGGCGCCGTAATGCGTGACGATGCCATCATATCTGTCGGCGGGGGGCGCCATTCTCACTTTGTCAGCATGCAATTGCCGATTCTTACCCCCAGGTGCACGCTCAGATCGACCGGTTTCGGAGCCATTGGATTCTCCTTCCCCGCTGCCTTGGGCGCTAAGCTCGCCTGTCCCGACCGTCAAGTGCTCTGTCTTGTAGGAGATGGCGACTTTTCCCAGTCCATGGAGGGTCTTGAAACGGCGGTGCGCGAAAAGGTCAACCTGGTCACGGTCATTTTCAACGACTCGTCATACAGTTCCGTCAAGATACTGCAGCATCGCCACTATGGCCGGAACCTTGGCGTGGACTTCACCAATCCCGATTTCGCGAAGTACGCTGACATATGCGGCGCGAAGGGATTCCGCGTCGAGAAGCCCGGCGAAATCAAGCCTGCACTGGAGGCCGCGCTCAAGGCCAATCGGCCCTGCTTGATCGACGTCATCGTCGATCCGCTCGAACGAACGGGCTACGGCGTCTTCAGCAAATAAGCGAGAAAGGGGTCGGGTTCGAATTCGAACCCGACCCCTTTCCTCACAGCGTCATCTGGCGAATAGCAGCGAGAGCTGCGGAAAAGCCGTGAGCAACCCCAGCACGACGACCATCACCAGTGCAAATGGGGCCGCCCCCCAGAACACGTCCTCCAGGGTGATCCTCGCGTCACTGAGATTGTTATGGATCACGAAACAGGACAATCCAAACGGCGGCGTAAGCAAGCCGATCTCGACCGCCACGACCGTGATGATCCCAAGCCAGACCATGTTGACTTGAAACGGCGCAACGGCGGCCACCATCAGTGGCACCGTGATGAGCATGATCGAGCCCGCGTCGAGAATCGTTCCAAGTATCAGTACCACGATGAGGTAGATGGCAATCAGGCTCCACAAGCCCATTCCCGCACCTTGCAGGTAATGCTCCATGGCGTTCGGGATGCCGGTGATGGCGATCATGCGCGAATAGATGTGGGCCGCGATCAACAGGAAGCAGATGGCGGCCGAGACGTGGCCGGTTTCCTTCAAGGCGCGCCAGAGACTTTCCCAGCTCAACTTGCGCCTGATGATGGTCAGCACGAATGCGAGGAATGCGCCGACTCCGCCTGCCTCGGTGGCCGTGAATACTCCGCCGTAAATTCCCCCCAGAGCTGCGCCGATCAGGATAACGATCGGCAGCGTCTTGCCGAGCAGTTCCATCACCGGCATCTTGTTCATCGACCGGTTGGAGAATCCCTCGGGCTTGGCGACGAAATTCGGAAACTGCTTGGCCATGAACCAGATCAGAATGCAGTACGCCGCAGAGAGAATGATTCCGGGCACGATGCCGGCAAGAAAGAGCGCTCCGATCGAAGTCTCGGCCAGAATTCCGTAAATGATCAAGAGAAGACTCGGGGGGATCAGCATGCCGAGGACGGAGCTTCCGGCGACGACACCGACCGCGAATCGCGGCTGGTAGGAATGCCGCAGCATCTCCGGGATCGATATCTTGGTAAAAACGGACGCCGAAGCGATGCTCGAACCGGTCACCGCCGCGAACGCGGCGTTTGCGCCCACCGTCGCCATCCCCAACCCGCCCTTCACCCTGCGGAACAGATGGTTCGCCACTTCGTAGGTGTCCTTGCCGATGTCGGAAATCGTGACGAAGACACCCATGAGAACGAACAGCGGGATCACGCCAAAATCATATCGCTGCAGGCTTGTTCCGGCAGCCAGTGCCAGCAGCCGTCCCGAGACTTCGAAGTCTCCCCGTATCGCCGCCAGGCAAAAGAAAGAAAGCAGCGCAAGCGCCACGCCGATATGCATGCCGGCATATACGGTGACGCATACAAACAACACCGAAATCAGGCCTACGAGAACCGGTGAGGACACCGCATAAGTCAGGGCGAGGTACATCAGGAAGATCGCACCGGCCACCGCCGCCGCGCCGACCGCAGCATCCATCCGGCTCGACGGCACCAAGCGTAACTCTTGTCGCAGCGTGCAAAAGTCGCCAAGCGTCCCCCGCAGGAACTGGATGCCGCAAATCGCCGATCCCACCAGGATCAGCAGCTTCAGCGGCCAGACAGGGACCGAAAAATCCCCTTCGACGCCGACATAGGTCCGTCGCACCCAGGCGGCTTCGAATAGCGGCCAGTTGTGGATGAACACGAGCGCCATCAGCAGAAAACCGGCGAGGTAATAGATTGACTGCACCACGGCGCCCATTGCGGGCTTTCTCGAGAGCAGCTTGCCGATGATGATGTCGGAGCGGGTGAGTCGTCCCGCCCTGAGCACCGAGGCCAACTGCAGGAAGACGATGGCGACTATGGACAGCTCGATGAGAAGCGGCACGCCCCTGATCGGCTGGTTGAACAGGAACCGCGCGGTGACGTCCGAGACGATCATCGCCATCATCACGAACACCCAGATCGAACCGAGTGCGTTCAGCCCGGTCACCGCAGCATCGATGGCCCGCGAAACCGTCCCGGAAATAGATTTTTCGATGCGCGGACCGCCTAGCACCTCTGCGCCCGCGGGATCGACAGCCATGTCTTATCGATGCTTATTCGCGGTCCCAGTGCCGGGCAATTTCCTTGTCGGCGCCCGGAACCTTGCGCAACTCATCCATGTAGGCCTTGACCAGCCGCGTTCCCGGGAGGCCGCGTGCGTCCGTGCGCTGCGCCCATTCCCTGGCGACGTTCGGCATGGCGTTTGCCCAGCGCTTGCGCTCTTCTGCCGGAAGCTCGGCGACAACGAGTCCTTTCTTCTTTATCACCTGCTCGAACGCAATGCTGCGTTCCCTGGCGGTCTTGGCGTGCAGCAAGCCGGCTTCCCATGCCACTTCCTTGAAGATCTTCTTCGCATGCGCCGGCAGCGCATCGAACGCCTTCTTGTTCATCGACAGCCCGGATGAGATCGTTGCGCCGAATTTCACTTTCGTCAGGTGCGAGCCGGACTCATGCATGTTGTAAGGGATCATCAGCGATACCGGAGCGGGATAGCCCTCGTAGAGTCCGGATCGCATGGCTTCCATCGCCTGGTCCATGCCCGAGCTAACTGCCACCGCGCCCGTGTTCCTGAAATACTGCGCCTGCGTGCCGCTCGCTCCGATCTTGTGGCCCTTCAGACTCTCCAGCCGTGTTACCGCGAACTTGCTGATCAGTTGATCGGGGTCCGTCGCCCAACTCACCAGGTGTTCGTGATTGTTGCGGGCGAACTGCTCGTTCATCTCCGGTATGGCAGCGTGGAGGTTGCGCATCACCTGAGTCAGCGCGACCTCGTCGGAAATGCCGAAGGGAACATTGAACGTGATGCTCTCGAGGGGAAGCTTCGAACCCTCGAAAGCCCAGACTTGCACCCCGACGTGCGCGACACCCTCGCTGACCGTGCTGAATACTTCGGGCAGTTTGGCGACGGTGCCGGACCAGGCTTCGGTCCACTCGATCTTGAAGTCGACCCCCGAGGCTGCAAGCCTTTTGTTGATCTCGGGAATGAAGAATTCCTTGGTCACCTTGACCGACAATGCCGTCGGCGGAATGCCCGCGATGATCGTCAGCTTTGTCGTTGCGGGCGCGGCCGGACTCGCCCATACCAGCATGGCCAAAGCCAATACACATTTCCGGAACGCGAGCGCCTCGCGGATTCTTCCGATCATGGTTTCCTCCTCCATTACCCGACTGAAATGGGGCTTTCGGTTCAAGCACCCGCCCTCCTATGGCGAGTGCACTTTGCTCCGCAGCGCAGCGGCTGTCAAGGCAAAGCGGCGCCGCACCTAAGGCGGACAAGCTGGAACCAAGGAAGCTGGTCTTGCCGTTTATCAATCTCCCCCTTTCGTGCGGTTGCAAGCAACCGCACGAAAGGGGGAGACGAATTTAGAAACCAAAGCTTCGCCGAATTTGTCAACAGTAAACCCGTCCGTAAGTTGCTAAGCTTGCTACTGGCACTTTGACCGGGCGAACGCGTTGTCCGGCGCTCATTGCGCTAACATGGTCATGCAGGCTTGAATTCATAACCTTCGAGGAGGCGCTCCATGGTCGAGAAACAGCTCATAAAGGTTCCGGGCTCGCGCGATTGGGAAAAGGAGTTTGGCTTTGCCCCAGCGGTAAAGCTGGGAAACATGGTGTATCTGACAGGGCATGTCGGATGCGACGAAAAGGGCGTGTGCGTCTCAGACGCGCTCGAGCCGCAGGTGATAAAGGTCTTCGATAATCTCCAGGCGAGCCTCGCGGCGGCGGGCTCCGATCTGTCCAAAATGCTGCAGATGACCTGCTTCATCGTGGACATCCTGAGAAACGGTCCGCCTTTCTGGGCCTTGAGAAAGCGCCTGATGCCCAACACCGCTTTCACCAGCGCCACCATCGGCATTCACGAGCTTGCCGACCCGCGCCTGCTGATCGAAATTCAAGGGGTCGCCTATTGCGATTAGGGGATACCGGACAACGTCATGCCCGCGAACGCGGGCATCCAGCAAGCGATTGAAGGTAACTGGATTCCCGCTTGCGCGGGAATGACAAGGCAACGGTTTTTCCGAGATTCCACAGACGGCTGACCCCATTGCGGCGTCTCAGCTCATCTTGATCCACACGGTCTTGGTCTCGAGGTACTCGTTCAGGCCATCGCGCCCGTTTTCGCGCCCGATACCGCTGTGCTTGAAACCGCCGAATGGCCCGTACGGAGCGGTAACCTTATAGGCGTTGACCCACACGGTGCCCGCGCGCAGCTGGGACGCGACGCGGTGCGCCCGCTGCAGGTTCTGCGTCCACACGCCTGCCGCAAGCCCGTAGCGCGTGTCGTTGGCGATCTTGATCGCCTCCTCCTCGCTCTCGAAGCTCAGAACCGACAGCACGGGGCCGAACACCTCGTCTTGGGCGATGCGCATCGTGGGCTGGACGCCGGTCAGCACCGTGGGCAGCACGAAGAAGCCGCCTTGTGGCGCCCGCTCGCCTCCGTACGCGACGGTCGCGCCCTCTTCCCGCGCGGCCTTGACCATCGACAGGATCTTGTTGAACTGCGGCTCGGTCGCGGCCGGGCCCATCTCGGATGTCATATCGAGCGGGTCGCCCAATTTGAGCGTCTTGGCGCGAGCGATCAGGAGGTCGACGATCTTGTCATGGATAGAGCGCTGGACGATCAGGCGCGAGCCGGCTAGGCAAGTCTGACCCGTCCCGCCGAAAATGCCGAATGCGACGCCGGCGGCGGTCGCATTCAGATCGCAATCATCGAACACGATCTGCGGCGACTTGCCGCCCAGCTCCAGCGTCACGCGCGTCAGATGATCAGCACCCGCGTGGGCGATCGACTTGCCGTTGGCGTCCGAACCGGTAAATGAAATCTTGTCGAGCCGGGGATCCGACACCAACTGCTTGCCGACCTCGGGACCGCCGGTGACCACGTTGAACACACCGGGCGGGAACCCAGCCTCCTCCACCAGTTCGGCAAACACCAGGGTCGAGACCGGCGTGTGCTCGGACGGCTTGACGACGAAGGTGCACCCTGCCGCCAGCGCCGGCGCCAGCTTCATCACCATCAACAGGCACGGTGCGTTCCATGGGGTGATCGCTGCAACGACACCGACCGGCTCCTTTTTGGTGAAGGCGAAGAATTCCGGCCGGTCGCTGGGCAGAACCTCGCCCCAAGACTGCGTCGCAAGGCCGGCGAAGTAATACAGCCACTCCGGCAGGTAGCGCGATTGCCCGCGCACATCACGCAGCAGCTTGCCATTGTCGCAAGACTCGATGCGCGCCAAGCGCTCCGCATCGCGCGCCATCAGGTCGCCCAGCTTGCGCATCAAGACCGCGCGCTGCTGCGGCGTAGTGCGCCGCCACGGACCGTTGTCGAAGGCCTCGCGCGCCGCGGTGACAGCCGCCTTCACATCCTCGGCGGAGGCGTCAGGGACGCTCGCCCAAACCTTCTGTTGATACGGATTGAGGCTTTCGAGGGTTCGCGCGGTGGAAGATTCCAGCCACTTGCCGCCGATAAACATCTTGAGACGCTGTTGGCGAAGCAATCCGGTGTCAGAAGCAATTGTCTCCATTGGGAGCCCTCCGTGTTTATGCTGGCATGCCTTCGAGCCACGCCGGTGGCCGAGAGCAGCCAGAGACATTCTGACATAAGCATGCCGAGAACGAACAGGATGGCCGACATCCGCAGGCGGCCAAAGGCTCAATGCAGCTGCGGACGCATCCCCGCCCAATCCTCGGCCCACGCGAGGCCGCGATAGTCGAAGTTATAGGCGAGGATCGGCTTTACCACCTCGAAGTATGGAGAGATATCGAAATCGCGCGGGGTATATAGGCTGTAATGCCGGATGCGCAGAACTTCGCGGTAGCAGTCTTTGCACACCGGGTCGCCGGATTTTTCCAGCGCCACATCCGGCAGGATCGGGTAACGCAACGACTCGAACGCCTGCGCGATCAGCGTGGAGCAGATGGCCCGCGAAGGATCGCCGCTGCCAAGCGCCAATATGCGCCGCCTCCAGCGCGCGGGCACCGGCGGAGTCGGGATAAGATAGCGTGCAAGGTCGAGCACGTTTTTCATGTCGTACTGGTGGCCGATGCGCCCAACTGCGTAGCGCACGACCTTCTTCAGCTCCTCGGGCGAAAGTCCGACGGGCCTGCAGATGCGCGTGTGCATATTGGCATACATGCTGAGCGGGACCGCGCGCACGCCTTCGCGTATGTCGGCCTCTATCAATACCTTGGGCTCCTCTCCTGGTTCCGGGGGGCCCAGCGCATCGCCGATGAACAGCGTCGCATGCGACCAGGTGGACTGGGTCAGGTACTTGATCGCCACGCTGATCCGGGTGTTGCCTTCGACGAGCAGCACGTCGCCGGGTCGCAGGGTCGCGCCGAGAAGCTCCGGCGCCACCGTCGCCACATGCGAGCCCTGGCGCTTGGGCGCCGATAAATAATCGGCCAGGCGTCTGCCCAGGGCGCTGAGCAGGAGGTTCATGGGTCAAATCCAGCTCAAATCACGGGCGGGGACCGCTCCCGCCTTCGTTGAGTCTTGCCATCACGCGTGCCACGATGCGATCGCAGCGCTCGCCGGCAAATGCAAAAGCCTCATCGAGGGCCAGTTCCAGATCGCGCGCCAGGCCTTCGCGCATCAGGCTGCGGGCGCGGAAGAACCGAGTCCGTACGGTCGCCTCCGGAATGCCCAAGGCAGCGGCTGTCTCCTCGACCGTGAATTCCTCGACCGCACGCAATACGAAGACCGTGCGGAACGCGTCCGGCAGCAGGTCTATCCTGGCTTCGATCAGCTTGCGCTCCTGCGCCCGAGCGGCGGCGCGTTCGGGCTGTCCGTTGGCGTCTTGGTCCATAAATGCCTCCACATGTGACGCTGTCAGGTCCATTGCTGTATCCAGGGGGATCACGTCGGCGCCGCGCCGGCGCAGCCTCCCGAGCGCCTCGTTGACTACGATTCGCACCAACCAGGTCGACAGCTTTGCGTCGGCGCGAAAGCTGCCAAGCGAGCGAAAGGCGTTCAGATAGGCCTCCTGCACCGCGTCCTCGGCATCTTCGTCGTTCCTGAGGATGCTGCGCGCGGTGCGGAACAGCAACTGGTTGTTGCGCCGCATGATCCTCTCGTACGCATGTTGGTCGCCCGCTGCGGCGCGCGCCGCGAGTCCCGCGTCGGTTTCTAGGTCAGGCGGTTCTTTGGCTGATCGGTTTTCGGCGCTTTTCATATGTGGTAACCCCGTCATGACTTAGACACGAGATCTCCGGACAAGATCTACAAGGACTTGAGATACTCGACCAGATCGGCAATCTCGCTTTCGCTCAGCCCCAGGGACTTCTTCGCATTGTAGGTCTGCACCACCGCATCCAGCGTTGGCGCGCTGCCGTTGTGGAAATAGGGAGCATGCTGCCAGACCCCGCGCAAGGGCGCGGTTCGGTACTGCTTGGTCGCGCTGCGTGAGGCGTAGCTGGGGGCCCCATTCGGTTCCGGCTCGCTCACCACATCGCTTGCCGGGTGCAGCCGCAAATTGGCGTCCGTGAACTCGCTTCCGCTATGGCAGGTGCTGCAGGTGCCCGCTCCGTTGAAGACGAGCTGCCCTCTAGCGGCGGCGGCTGGATCAAAACTGCCGGCCGGCGGCAGCGGTGCATTCAAGCTGAGCTGATACGCCTGCAACGCCGGCAGCTTCGAGCTGATCAAGTCGTCCGTGCCATGGGTGACATTGACGCCGGTGCGCGGCTCCGAGAACGACCCGTGCCCGCCCATCTGCGTGACACCGACGTAGCGGTTCCAGTAGGCGAGGTCTTCGCCGTCGCCGGTCGACGTGATGCGATTGATACCGTTCAGGCCGTAGGCGGGCGGGATGACCTGGGGCCCGCTGATGCCGTCGAGATTGAAGCGAGGATCGTACATGCCTTTGCCCCAGGAGTTGTAGACCGCCTTCGTCGCTGCATCCAGCGCAGGCGAGAGTGCGATGATCGCCCCCGGATCGAGATCGCGATTGGGCCAGCCGTCGAGCCGCTTGCCGATGCCGGGCGCGAACGAATCGTCGACGGTCGAATGGCACAGGGCGCAGGTGACGCCCACGCGAGTGAGCGTGTCCTTGCCGCCGATCGTCTCGACCGTGCCCTGGAGACCGACCACGGCATTGAGCTTCAGCAATGCTATCGTGGTATCGGGGCTCGTCAGAGAGATACTCCCGTTCTGAATCCCCTGCACCACCGCCGCCGGCAGCGCTTCCGCGTCCACCTTGAGGCCGACCGACAATGCGGTGGTGGGATCGACTGCCGCCGCGATCACTTCATGCATGCGCAGCGTATCGGTCCATTGGGTCTCATCGCCAAAGGTATCGAAGCGGAAGATCTGCCTGCCCTCGGCAGCCAGGACGGGATCGATGGCCGGTGCAGTCAGGGCCGAGCCTATCGCCGAAGCATCCGGGGCGGCATCGCTCCCCGATTGCCCGGATCCGCCGCAGGCCGTTACTAACACAGCCGGGAGACTTACCGCGCAGAGCGCCACCAGCCTGCGCAACGCGGCAAGCGATTGATGGCCGTTTCGCGAATGTCTTATTGGAGTTGGATCCGCGATGCGAGAGGGTTCTTCTTCGTGAAAATAGGTCATGACCAGTTTTTCCTTGTCGATGGGTGCGGCAAGCGAGGACAGGTGATCGACCAACAGCTTCCGCGATTACGTCGCGGCCTTCGCGCCGGGCGTCGTGATTGGTCATTTCGCCTACCCCGTTGCGCGGGCCCGAGGCCCGCTGCTCACCTATGGAGCGATTAAATGAACTTGGCCGGGAACTGCTTGGCGATGGCGCCGGCAAGCGCGTCGGCGATGGAGTACATATGCGCCTTCATCGCCTCCCAGGTCTGCGCCTCTGCGGCGTACTGCTTGCGCTGCAGTTGCTGAATCTCCTGGATGTGATGGGCGCCGTGCGCGAGCAGCAATCCATTCAACGCGTCGAACGGGAGGTTCGGGTTGGCGCCGCTCAGGAATTTGGCGATCTCGCCCGCATTGGCGGTGACGCGCTTGAGCGCAGCGTCCTGCTTGGCCGCGCTGCCTGCGGCGCTCGCTTCCAGGTACTGCTTGACCGCGCCGTAATGGCCGGCGAGCAGCCCGAACAGTTTCTCTGAAGCCTCCTTGCCGTAGTACGGCTCGATCGCGGCGGCGATCTGCTTGGCGTTGGCGACGACTTGCTTCTCCGCGTCAGCCGCTGCCGTCTTGTTGCCGGCCAGGGTGTCGACGACCACGTTGCGCACCCAGAAGATGTGGCCCACCCACAAGTCGCGCAGCGCCGCACCGGTTTCCGCGACCTTCGTGGCAGCCGGTGCCTGAACAGCTGCCGCATGCGCAGGATGCTGCGCAATCGCCGGGGCGGCCGGCACCAGGAACGCGGCCAGGATCGAAGCCGTGATGAGGGATTGTTTGATCGGTTTCATCGAGTTCTCCACTAACAGTTTGTTTGAGTCCAAGAGTTCGCTGTTGCGGCCAATCGACTGCCTCGAGTGCCGCTGTGCGCGCCGCGAGTTCGGCGCCTCTTGTTCGATAGGAGCATGACAACGCTGCTTGAATTGCGGTGTCCTCATGTTCGGTCTCGTGCATTAGATGAAAGCGCTCGTCGCGGCGTTCCCGTTTTCTGCAGATTCCGGGTGATGCGGGGAGCGTGAAGTGGCCCAGCCGAGTCTTGTCAGCCGAGCAGTGAATCGGCCGCCCTACGCGCGGGCGGCCGGGCCTTTCGCTTTACCGGCGTTCGTCCCGAAGGATCGAGAGCGCGCGATTCTCGGCCCGCTCCGCGGCGTCATGCCGGCCGAGTTCGCGCAGCGCGGCGGCCCGCGCAGTGAGCAGCGGCGCAAGCTGTGGATGGTGCGGGCCCAGCGCCGCCTCGCGGATCGCCAGTGCGCGGCCGTAGCGTTGCTCGGCCTCGGCATGGTCGCCCGCCAACATGGCCAGGTCGCCCAGTTGCATGTGCAGGTTCGCGGCTTCGGGATGCGAGGCTCCGAGGCCCCGCTCGGCGTTTTGCAGCGCGCGTTCGAGCAGGCGACGCGCCTCGGCGTCGCGCTGCTGCGCGGCATTGCGGCGGGCGAGCGCGCCGAGCGCTGCCCCGAGCAGCGGATGACTCTCGCCGAAGGTGTGCTCCAGAATCTCGATCGAGCTGCGCAGGGCCGACTCGGCCTGCGCATAGCGGCCCTGTCCGAGCAAAGCCTCAGCGACATTGAGCAGGCTCCAGGCCGTCTCCGGATGCGCCGTGCCGTACGTGCGCTCGCGAATCGCAAGCGCACGCCGCGATTCGCGCTCGGCAAGCAGAAACTCACGCCGCTGACGGCGCGCTTCGGCGAGCGCTTCCAGGCTTGCCGCAACCAGAGGGTGCTCGCCGCCGAGCGCGCTCTTGCGAATCGCCAGCGCGCGCTCCGAGGCCGCCAGGGCTTCGGCGTTGCGATCCATCGCGCGCAACTGCGTCGACAGGGTTTCGAGGACCGCGGCAACGTCGAGGTGGCTCTCGCCGCGGCTTGCCTCGAGCCGGCGCAGTGCTTCCCGCGCGATCCGTTCGGCTTCGCGGTCGCGTCCCTGCGCGCGCCGCAGCGCGACCAGAGCCGCATAGGCGGGGGCGGTCTGCCCGCGTGCCGCGCCGCCGTCGGCCATGCAAAGATCGAGCGCGCGCTCGAGCAGCGGCTCGGCCAGGTGCGGTCTGTTTGCGGCCACATGCAGTGCCGCAAGCTCGATGAGCGCCGAGGCGAGTTCCTGCTGCTCCGGACCCGGCGCGCGCTCAAGAATGGCGAGAGCCCGCGCGTATGCGGCCTGCGCATCGGCGTCGCGAAGGAGCCCTGCGTACAGACGGGCGAGACCGAGCAGCGGGCTCGCGAGCAGCGCGTGCTCGCGGCCAAACGCCGCCTCGCGCAGATCGAGCGCGCGGCGCAGCGCCTGCTCGGCTTGGGCGAAGCGCGCACGGTCGGTGAGCACCGCGGCGAGGTTGACCAGGGTGGTGGCCACCGCGGGGTGACCCGCGCCGAGCGCAGCCTCGCGCACTGCGAGCGAGCTGCGGTATAGCGATTCGGCCTCGTCATACGCGGCGCGCGCTGCCAGCAGCAGGGCGAGGTTGTTCTGCACCACCGCCGTGTAGCGGTGGCGCGCGCCGAGCTTCAGCTCGAGAAGCGCAAGCGCCTGGCGCTGCAGCGGCTCTGCTTCAGCGAGCCGCTCCGTCGCGCGATAGAGCTCGGCCAGATTGTTGAGCACGAGCGCGTAGTCGATGCTCTCGGTGCCTGGACCGCTGCCGAGAATCTCGAGTGCGCGCCGGTGCAGCGCCTCGGCCTCCTCGTAGCGCGCCTGGCCGGCGGTCGCGAGCCCGAGGTTGGTGCATTGCGCCGCGACGCGCGGGTGGTACGGTCCGCTCGCCGCCTCGCGCAGCGCGAGCCCCCGGAGCGTCACCGCTTCGGCCTCGGCGTAGCGCCGCTCTTCGAGCAGCAGCACCGCCAGGAAATCCAGTGTGTTTGCAAGCCGCAGCTCGCCCTGAGGCAGTCGTTGCGCCTCGCGCTCGGCGGCCTGCAATTCGCGCTCAGCCGCGCGCAAATCGCCCTGCCGCCAGGCGCGGTTCGCCGCGTCGTAGGCGCGCTGCCAATCGGCCTCGTTGGCACCGGCGGGCGCAAGCCAGATCGCTGCGGCTGCAGCCAAAGCGCCCGCCAAGCGGCGGGAAATGGTCATCCGAGGCAGCTTACGGCGCGCACGCGGACTTGCTTTTGTCGCAGATCAGTAATTGTCGTTGGGCGAATCGCCGGCGGCGCGCTGCGCATGAAATAATAGAATGGAATTGCGTCCAAGGAATCGCCAGGACATGTCAGCCCGCATCGAACGCCGCTATTCGCTCTATACGGCCGAGCAGCTTTTCGATCTGGTGGCGGATGTCGAGAAATATCCCGAGTTCATGCCCTGGATCCATTCGAGCCGCATTCTGAGGCGCGAGCCGACTGCCGTCTGGGTCGACATGGTCCTGGGAATCGGGCCGCTGCAGCTGGAATTCGGTTCGCGGGCGGAGCTCCATCGGCCGCATAGCATTGAAATTACAAGCAACGATGCACCGTTCGACTTGTTTCGGCAGCGATGGGAGTTCGCAACCGACGATCACGGTCACGCCGTCGTCGGGTACAGCTACGAATTCAGCCTTCGCTCGGGAGCGCTCGAGCTGATCTCCCACGCCGTTCTGGACGAGGTCGTAGGCGCCACGATCGACGCTTTCGAGGAGCGGGCTCGACAGATATTTGGCGATAAGACGGCGACAGGGCCCGCAGGAAGTTCCGGCTCTCTGGCGCCTTAGGCGCTTAGAAGGTCACTGTTGAGAAATTGAATTGGCGAAGATTTGGTTTCTGACTTCGTCTCCCCCTTTTTGCGCAGTTGCGAGCAACTGCGCAAAAAGGGGGAGATCGATAAAAGGCAGAACCAGCTTTTTCAGTTCCGGCCATACCTTCGCGCGGGGACGGTTTTCAGCGAAGCCTGCGCGCGGTGGGCATGCGCGCGATCCACACCGTGACGGCAAGGGCGATGGCGAGAAGCGCGGCCTGCACCCAGGGATGGGCCACCCACCAGATCGAGACGCTCATCGAAGTCCACAACATCGCGAGGGTGACTATCTTTGCCCGGCGCGGAATCCCCTTGCCTTCCTCGAAGGCGCGGATGTAGGCCCCGAGCTTGCCGTGGCTGAGCAGCCATCGGTGCAGGCGCTCCGAGCCGCGCAGATAGCACGCCGAGGCAAGCAGCAGGAAAGGCGTCGCGGGCAGGAGCGGCAGGAAAATCCCGGCGATGCCCAGAATGAGAAACAGCGTTCCCGCAGTGACGAAGACGGCGTTCTTTATGAATACACCGGATTCAGGCGATCTGAAATGTGCCAAGCAATACCCACACTCGGTTAGTACCAATGATGTTTAGCCTGATATCCGGCCAGGGACGCAGGCTTATACCGTATCGGAATAGACCGAGAATTGACAATTTGATTTTCACCGTGCGAACATGGCCTCGCTTTGCCGGTCGGTTCCGGCCGGCGCCTCAACGAACATCACCAGGGAAATTCACCATGCGGGTCGTAAGCCCTTTTCTGATCGCTCTCTTGCTCGTTGTCGCGCCGGACTGGGCGCTCTCACAAGATTACCCGTCGCGGGCGGTGCGCATCATCGTGCCCTTCGCTCCCGGGGGAGCCACCGACGTGCCCGCGCGCCTGATCGCGCCCAAGCTTACAGAGTTCATGGGCCAGCCCTTTGTGATCGAGAACCGCACCGGCGCCGGCGGCATCATCGGCATCGACGCCGTCGCGAAATCGGCTCCGGACGGCTACACCCTGCTCATGGCCTCCAACGCGGAGTACGCGATGCACCCGGCCATATATTCGAAGCTTCCTTACAACCTATCGCGCGATCTGGTCCTCGTATCCATCGTCGCGGAACAGCCGATGCTGATTACGGTCGGCGCGGGCAGTCCCTACGCCACGCTGGCCGAGTTGATCGCGGCGGCGAAGGCTAAACCCGGTGGCATAGCCTACTCGACCGCCGGCACCGGCAGCACGAGCCACGTGTTGACCGAGTTGCTCGCCGGCCAGGCAGGCATCAAGCTGCTGCATATTCCGTATAAGGGCGGCGCGCCCGCCTCGACGGCGGTGGCCACGGGAGAGGTGGCGATGAGCCTGATCGCGATGTCCTCGGTGCTGCAGTTCGTGAAGAGCGGCAAGGCCAAGGTGCTTGGCGTCATGCGCTCGCGGCGCGTCCCCGGCTACACCGACTGGCCCACGGTGGAGGAGACCGGAGTGCAGGGCGTGGACGATTCGATCTGGATTGGTATGGCGGTGCCGGCCGGCGTGCCGCGCAACATCGTCACGCGGCTCGCGGCGGAGGTATCCCGGGCTCTGCGCGCCGCCGACGTGCGCGAACGCCTCGGCGCGCTCGGCATCGAGCCGGTCGGCTCCACGCCCGAAGAAAGCGCCGCGCGCTTGCAGCGCGAGTCGGCGCGCTACGAGAAGGTCATCCGCGCCGCAAACATCCGCTCCGATTGACGCTCCGGCCGCGCCCCGGGAGTGAACGGAGCGACGGGGTCGCTCCCGTCGCCTGCGCCGGAACACAAGCTCGAGTCTGAAACAACAATCCCCATAACCGATCGCAAGATGCACGCGAGTTCGCCATCCTTGCCGATATCCCGCACCGCCATGGTGCTGATGTGCGTCGCCGTCGTGACCATGACGTCGATCGCGATCAGCTCGTTCCCCCTGTTTCTCCCGCCCATTGAGAGGGAGTTTGGCTGGTCGCGCGCCACGGCCACTTTGCCCTACATGGTGAGCATGATCGGTTGGGCCGTGGGAGCCGTTCTGTTCGGAAAGCGCGCCGATGATTTCGGCGCGCGGGGCGTGATTCTGCCGGGAATCGCCCTCATGGCGGTCGGATTTCTCGGCATGGGCTTGTCGCAGAACCTCTGGCATCTCATGCTTTCGTACGGCGTGCTGGTCGGTCTGGCAATGGGAGCCTGCGGCCTGACGATCGTGTCGCTGCTCGTATCCAAGCATTTCGAGGCCGAAGGGCGCGGGTTCGCGGTGAGCATGATTCAGACCGCCCCGTCGTTCAGCGCTTTGCTGTTTGCGCCCGTCCTTTACTTTCTGATCCAAGCCTTCGAATGGCGCACGGCCGCCCTGGCCGCCGGCGGGATGCTCGGCCTCGTTGCATTGCCGCTGGCGTGGATCGGTGCCCGGGATCCACAGGCGGGTTCCGGCCACGGGAATCGCCGCGCGGGCTGGGGAGATTGCCTGCCCTACCTGCGCAACCGCTCGATGCTGCTGCTTTTCGCCGCGCGTTTGTCCTGCGGCGTGGCATTTTTCCAGATTGCCCATCTCGTCGCGCTCACCATGAGCAAGGGCTTCAGTCTGGCCTCCGGCGCCACGGCGGTAAGCGTATTCGGCGCCACCGCGGTCGCCGCGGCGCTGCTCTTTGGCTGGCTCTCCGATCGTTACGGGCGGGCCAGCATGCTCTCCTTGAGCTATCTGGTGCGGGGCATCGGCACGCTGTTCCTGGCGCTCGGGTTTACGAACGAACTTTACTTTTACGCTGCGGTTGCGGTGGCGATCGGTCCGACATTCGGCACGGTGGCCGTGCAAAACGTGATGTTCTACGAAATTGTCGGGCCGAGACTGGCGGGGGTAGTGCTGGGCCTGAGCTTCATCGTTCACCAGATCGGCGCTGCAACCGGCCCCATGATCGCCAGCATCGCCTTCGACCGGACCGGCAGCTATGACGGATTCATGCTGGTGATGGCGGTGATATTGATGGTTTCAGGTCTGCTGGTCTACAAGTCCGCGGACACGGATACCGACCTGCGCGAGCGGCTCCTCGCCGGAAGGCCATCGGCGTCGTAGCCTCGCTCGCGGACGAGCGGAGAAGAGAATGATTCGGACGCCTGTTTGCGACCTGCTGGAAATCGAGCTTCCGATTGCACTCGGAGGCATGGGAAGCGTTTACTCGCCGGATCTGGTGGCCGCCGTGTCGCAGGCGGGCGGCCTCGGCGCGATGGGTTGCCACAACTTGAGCCCGGAGCAGATTCGCGCCGGAACCGCTGCAATCCGCGCCGGCACCGACAAGCCGTTCGCTTTGAATTTTCTTGTCTTCGACGCAAAAGAAGAATGCTTCGCCGCGGCACTCGCGCTGCGGCCTCCTGTGATGGCATTTGCCTGGCCGCGTCCCGATCAGGACATCCAATCGTTCATCGACCGCGCCCACGCAGCAGGAGCCAAGGTGACGTTCATGGCCGGCGGCGTTCCGGAAGCCCTGAAAGGGGCAGAGGCCGGCGCCGATGTCATCATCGCCCAAGGCACCGAAGGCGGCGGGCATGTCGGCTGGCAGGCGACCATGGCGCTGGTGCCGATGGTAGTCGATGCGGTGGCGCCGCTGCCGGTCCTGGCGGCAGGCGGAATCGCCGACGGGCGCGGGCTCGCCGCTGCGCTCTCGCTCGGTGCCGACGGCGTCCTGCTCGGAACCCGCTTTCTTGCCAGCAGGGAATCACCGCTGCACCCGAATTTCAAGCAAGCGATCGTGGATAGCGACGGCCACGATACGTTCTTGACCGAGATTCCCGATATCGCCCAAGGCAAGGTGTGGCCCGGCGCAATGTCGCGCGCGAAGCGCAATCGGTTCATCGAACGCTGGGCAGGACGCGAATGGGCGCTGCGCCAGCGCCGGGCCGAAGCGTTCGCCGGAGTGCTCGCCGCACGCAAGAGCGGCGACACCGAGGAGGCGCCATTGTCGATGGGACAGGACGCCGGCCTGATCCACGACATCCCGCCCGCAGGCGAAATCGTCGAGCGCATCGCGCGTCAAGCGCACGAGATCTTGACGCAAAGGCTGCCGCGATTCGTCAAATGATTTGACGCCAAGCGGCGCCTGCCAAAACGCAATTATGCGTTACCCAGCGCCCGCTCTATCCTCGCATCGGCCTCGCGCGCCAATTCGGCGAGCTTGGCATCGCCCAGAATCAGCATCATCGCGGTCGGCTTGACGAACTCCAGCGAAATCTTCCCCGGCGCCAGCTCGCGGAGTACCGCGTTGCACGGCAGCAGGCTCGTGACGTCGGGGTTCGCACCGTAGGCCTCGTACGCCAGGTTCGGGTTGCACGCGCCGAGGATCACCGTGGGAATGATGTCCTTGCCGATTTTCTCCTTGATCTTGCTGTGCATGTCGATGCGGGTGAGAACGCCGAAGCCCTCGGCTGTCAGCGCCTTGGTCGCGCGCTCGATGGCGTGGTCGAGGGTGTCGGCAATCTCGCGCTTGAAATTGATCGCGGTCATGGGGTGGCTCCGTGTCGTCGTGTAACTGTTATTGATGCCCGAATTGTCCAGCAGGGTGAAAGCCGCCGGTGACCGGGGTCCAAAGAACGCCCCTGTCGACTTCGAAATACGATCACTTTGGCAGGTTGGTATAGTATCCGAATCCAGCCCGCAAGCACCGCTGCTGGTTGGCGAATAGAGGAGGATTTCATCATGCCACCAGTACGCGTCGCGACCGTCCAGTATGCTATTGGCCAAGACGTCGAGCAGAATCTGACTAAGTGCCTTCGGTTCATCGACTTGGCCTGTGCTCCCGCGGACGGCCCGAAGCCCTCACTCATCCTGCTCCCGGAACTCTGCAACCACCCGAGCCGGTACCGCGACCAGAATCACGCGTACGAGATCGCTCTTTCGATTCCTGGTCCATTTGTAGACGCGGTCTCGGCCAGAGCGCGGACTCATGCCACGCACATCGCGATGAACGCGACCGTCAAGGGCCCCCAGCCGCGGGTATTCGACACGACCATCCTGATCGGGCCTGACGGCAGAATCATCGGCACGCACGAAAAGCAGTACCTGTTCGGACACGAGAACGATTGCATCAGTATCGGGCGGAACCCGGGGCGCGTCTTCGAGACCGCCATCGGCCGGATCGGTCTCTACATCTGTCAGGAAGGCTTGATCCCCGAGTCAAGCCGTTGCCTCGCCGTCGAAGGCGCCCAAATCCTCTTGAACCCGCTCAACTCGGGCGGACCGGATGAAGGAGCACTCCACGTTCCGGCCAGGGCTGCGGAGAACCGCTTCTGGGTGATCAGCTGCAACAACGTCGGACCGATACCCGGAGGACACGCGCGCAACTTCGTCGGTGGCAGTGAGATCGTCGACCCCATGGGGCGCATCGTCGCCAAGGCGAGCGAAAACGAAGAAGAGGTGGTGTACGCGACCATCGTGCCGGAAGAAGCCGATGACAAACGCGTCGGCCGCGACAACGATCTGCTGGCGGACCGGCGGCCGGAGCTCTACGGCCTGCTGACGGCGACCAACGAAGAGGTCCCCGTTTGCGCGTTGCCGGCAGACGAGATCCTGCCGCGGGTTCGGGTCTCGGCGGTCCAGGTGAGTTTCGAGGGCGAGGTCTCCCAAACGCTTGACCGAACGATCGAGACCATCCGCGAGGTGGCCTCGGGTGGAACGCGGGTCGTGGTGCTGCCCGAGCTGTCGCTGTTCGATCGCGATCGGATCGCCGCCGACCCTGCCGGATCGTCGCGAACCTCGGCGGACGCCCTCACTCGATTTAAGGGGCTGGCCCGCGAGACCGGCATCCACATCGTAGCGAGCCTCGTCGAGGCGGACGCTGGCCGTTATTTCAGCACAGCGTACTTGGTCGGGCCAACCGGAGAGGTGATCGGCAAATACCGGCAGGTGCACTTGTGGTCGACCGAGCGCAGATGGGCGGCGCCCGGAGATGACTTCCCGGTATTCACGACGCCGTTCGGCCGCATCGGAATGATGATCGGCTACGATTGCCTGATGCCAGAAGCAGCGCGCATCCTCGCCTTCAAAGGCGCCGACATCATCGCGTTCCCCTGCGCGTGGCGGGTCGATTGGGAGCCGAGGCTGGGCGTGGTCGAGCGCGCGGCCGAGAATCGCCTCTGCCTGATCGCGGCAGCCCGAGCAGATTCGGACGTTGCCCGCGGCAGCATGATCATCCAGGCCGATCGTTTCCCATGCTTCCCGCACTGGTGGATACGTTCGCCGATTCCAGCGGAATGTTCGCCGGGCAATGGCATGCACGTTTCGGCGGGACTCGCGGCGATGTACGGGAGAGACAAGCGCGATTACGACAAGACCGATCAGGTGCGCAACCGGCGGCCTGAATTCTACGGGGCGTTGCTGCGCGCGCCGGAGCGGAGCCGGGTGTAGGCAGGCGCTGAAGATCTCCGACCGGGGCTATGTGCTGGAGAACGGCAAAATAGTGCTGGAAGGTCACGAGCAGCGAATTGCTCGCCAGCTTGGATGTGCCTGCAACTCCGCGTTAATAGGCGATCTTCGCGGCATCGATGCATTGAGGTCAAGACGCGACGGACCTTTGTTTGATATCCGCGCCCAAATCAACGGCCGTTTTCGACGCAAAGCGGAAGTTCCGGCAGCACACGCCGACTGGGTCCTATTCGGCCGATGCTGCCGCCTATATCGGCAATATCGAGCGGCCGGTGTCCAACTGATTGCTGACGTTGGTTACGATTTCAATGCGGATGACCGCTTCCTACGGGGCCGGAGGACGGCATCCGACCCGCTGCTGCCCTTGATGGTTACGATGATCGACCGTCCGCTCCTGCCAAGAGAAGCGGTCATTCATTCCCATCGCCCCAAATTCGAACGCTTGGTTCTAGCCCTGAGTGGGGAGCCGTCCCGGTACTAATCTGGGAACCACAGCAGGAGCAACATTCCCCGACTGCGCGCGTTCTGCCCCTACGCGGGATAGCTTCATTTTTCAAACCCTTCCAGGATCGGCGCTCCTGCGCCATTCTGGCAGCCGATATCCGAAGGGAGTAGGATTGATCACACAGGGAGAATCAACGTATCCGTAGGCCCCCGTGTACTCCATCGGGGAAAAGGACGGTGTCAACGAAGCCGGATTAGTTGACACTTTGACAACCGATTCAAGGTAGGGTTGAGTTCAATGAGCCGTCCCCGTACTAGGTCGCGAGAGTTCGAGCTACTGGCGTCCCGAATTGAAAGCGCTCTTGCGCCGAAGGGAGCCAAGGTAAAGTCGCCAGACCGAATACGCGACAAAATCACAGGTCAATACCGCGAGGTCGATGTCTCAATTAGATACACGGTGGGGAGTTGCGACCTGCTAATCACCATTGAATGCCGAGATCGGTCACGCGTTCAAGATGTTACATGGATCGAGCAGCTCGCCACCAAGCGTGCACACGTCGGCGCTGATCGAACAATCGCAGTCTCTTCGACTGACTTCACTGAGGCCGCGTTGCGAGCAGGCGTGGCGCACAACATATCTCTTCGGCGAATTTCCGAGTTAACCAACGACGAAATCCGCGATCTAACCAGCCCGCTTGAGGTAATCATCGGCTTTATTGATTTGACTCCCGGTCGCATGGTTTTGGTTTACCGTGACGTAAGCGATACGTCGCTAGCACTTGATGAGCCCTCGCAAAACCTCTTCAATTCGTTAGCCTGGGATGCACCTATCTTCCGCTGTAAGGATGCGAGCGATCCGGTTACCTTGAATGACTTGATAGCTCGTTCTGTGCCGCCGACCATGCAGTCGACAGGGGCCACAAACTCACAATCGACACCATTCCCCCGAAGCCCTATCTTGGATCATCTTCCAGAAGTACCGGCGGACGGCAGCCCCGTTAGCAGAACTATGAGGTTGGAAATTGAGGATGGGGAACTGTCCGTCGTGACGGACCAGGGCCCTAAACTACTCCGAGAACTCTTGTTCGAGGTGACTGCGCGGCGCCGCACCGAGAAGATCCCGGCATCTCGAGTCGCCGATTACTCGGATGAACATCGTATCGTTAGTCGATTTACCGAGTACGAAGTGCAACTCGGCGGCAATAAATCTTTACGCATCTTTTCGCATCCCACAATCGAATCCAACACCGAGGCGCCTGAGAACTGCGATAAAGCCTAGCAACCGGCCGCAACCGACGCGCGCCTGATGAGGACTGTCGAATCAGTGGCATCCTGAAGAACCGGCGGTTCTCAGTTCTGCCCGGGTTGCGGAGCTAACCGGGGCTCGAACCTACGTTGGTGGATGTCCGGTATCCGCTAGGACCAGACGATCAGTAAGGCACGATAATCGCGCGGTCTATGCCCGCTTCTGGCCGGGAGCGGCGATTCCCCATATTCGCTGAAAGCGGACGATGGGAAAAACGCGCGGATTGACGTAGGTCTGCTTTGCGGCGCTGTGCTCAACGGGTGCTCTCGGCCACATCCAGACGGTCGAGAAGCTAGGAAATCAGGGCACCGACCCGCAGGTTTCCCAGCAAAACCGGACAATGGCGAGAGGTCCAATCAATCCAATAAACCGAGCGGTTCGAGCCCAGCTCGGCTCCCCAAGCCGGGCAAAAGTGAGAACTCTTGGTCGTTAAGGGTGTCGCGCCAGGTCGCGCGATGCCCGCGATGCTAAACAAGGGGCCTTTACGGGTATAGCCACCCGCGGAGAGCAGCAAACAGCGTGGCATTCGGTTCCTTCTCGTAAGCCGCCAAGGAAATTTCCTGGCGCAGAGGCGGATCATCCGCGAACAGGGGGTGCACTAGGCGAAATTCGGAATCACCTCGCGAAAACTTCCAAACACCATCCCGCCAACCATAACTCAATCGAACCTGATAGCGGTGAGGCAGCGATTTCGCGTCAGGCTTTGCCGTTTTGGCAAGTTCCCTGGTGTCGGCCCATTCACTGGTCTCAGTGGTCAGCGTAAATGCTACTTGCCCCGCGAGCGGACTCACTAACGAATCCGTTTTCTTCACGTCGTAAAGTACATCGGTTATCCGGATCGTAGTCTTTCTCCATTTCCCAGCCTTGTCTTGATATGGTTCCCCTAGGGCTGCAGATTGCAATGAGGCGCGCTTTATTAATCCTTCGAATTTTGCGACCGCTGGATCGGCGGCCTGAGCAGCAAATGAGTAAATGGCGGAAAGCAGAAAGATGCTCAATAGTCGGGTCATATCAAAGGTCCCCCAAGACGCCCGCGATTAGCAAATAAGAAGCACCTAAATTAAATCAGGATTGGCCGCGACTGCAGCGCATGGGTCGAAATGCACTCGCAGAAGTTCTTCATGTCCACTTGACACCTTAGCCAATCCCCACTGATTACCTCATAGACTTCAAGGTCTGGATCTAGCATATGAACTGCACATTGAAGGAGGCGGTGATTTCCATCCTTCACAACATGAACTCCACAAGATGAACAATGAAACGCAATAATCCTGTTGGAACGAAAATAGTCTCGCGTTGCATCGAAGTCTATTGCGCCGAACAGGTGACTTGCTTTCGATAGGTCGTCGAATGAGATCGAATGCGCCTGCTGCTTGGGCACCTCGAACGCCCCGATGAAACTTGTCCCATCGGTACTTACCCGCCAAGTGGGAAACGTTTTCCTTCGAATCATGTCTTGCGCGCGTAATCTGTAATGCATGTACGTGGGCGAGACCGCAAATTGGCGCTCATCGAGGCAAGCGGCGCAATGTTCCTCGATTGCGACCGAAAGGAACTGATGTTCGGATATCGGTTCCATCACCTTGCCTGCATCATGAATTGGTTCGCATCTTGATCGCTGGTGCCGAGCCGCCAAAGAATGCCTAACCTTTTGCGTGCGCCCCCGTCTGAGTAACACGGGGGCCTACGGATACATTGATTCTCCCTGTGTGATCAATCCTACTCCCTTCGGAAACCGCTTGCCAGAATGGCGCAGGAGCGGCGATTCGTAGAAGGGTTTGCAAAGCGAAGCTATCCCACGTAGGCGCAGAACGCGGGCAGTGGGGCAACGTTGCTACTGCTGTGGTTCCCAGATTTGTACCGGGACGGCTCCCCGACTAGGGCTCGAACCAAGCGTTCGAATTTGGGTCAGCGGGAATGACCGCTTCTCTTGGCAAAAGCGGACGGTCGATCATCGTAACCATCAATGGCAGCAGGGGGTCGGGTTCTGCCGTAGCGTGAACGTCATCGCCGCCGTACGGCTTTTTTTACGCCTGCGTCCGGTTCGGCGTCCATTCGGGACTTTGGCGTACCGTGGAGTCAACGGCTGGACTGGCCGAATACCGGTCGTATCGTTTGGTCAACCTGAAGTTCTGCTTCTGGCCGGTAACCGCTTGCCCAGGGGCGGTCGCCCGCCGACCTCAACCGCTCAGTGACTTCTTCATGCACGCAGGGCGATGACGACGGCCGCGCTGAGCAGGACGATAGCCACTAGGCGTCGCAGCAGGCCCTCGCTCACCCGGCCCGCGAGGCGCACGCCCAGCGGCGCGCACGCCGCGCCGACTGCGCTCATGAGCGCAAAAGCGGGCAGATAAACGAAGCCGAGTGACCATGGCGGGAGTCCTTCCGCCTCCCACCCCGAAGAGATGTAGCCGAGCATGCCGAACACGGAATAGAACGCCGCGCTGACGGTCGAGGTTCCGATCACGGTGCGAAGCGGCAGATCGAAACGGCTCAAGTAGGGAATGGCGAATACTCCCGAGGCGGTGCCGGCGGCACTGCTTGCGATCCCGATCACGAAGAGCACGGCGCGGATCTCTGTCCTGTGTGCCTGCCAAGTCCGGCCGTGCTCGGAGGCGCCGCCACGCGGGCGCAAGGCCCACAGGCCGAGCAGCACCAAAATGGCCGCGATGTAGAGACGCAGGGCTTGCACGGGCAGGAATCGCGCCCCCCACGGTCCCAACAGCGCCCCGGCGAGGTAGGGAAAGACGGCCAGACGAAGGAGCGGCCACGCCACCTGTCCGCTGCGCGCCTGCGCGATACCCGCCGAAAGCGCGCCGACGGTCATCGTCGCCATCGTGGTTCCCGCCGCCAGGCGCAGCGCGACCTCGGGTGCGAACATGGTCGGAAAAACGACGGCCAGGGTGGGGAGAATCACCAGGCTGCTGCCAAAGCCGATCAGCCCGACCGCAATGGCACCGAGACCCGAAACCAATGCAAGGAAAACCCAGGTCACGTCGCTCTCCGCCTGAGCCTTCTTCGCTGCACCGCCGCATGGAAGTGCTTCACGTCCTTGTGCTTGCTCACTTGCGAGCAAACGCGGGTAATAGAGAATAGAATGTTCGCATAGCGGAAGCTACTTTGTTATGGGAATCGCCGATAAAATTTACGAGCTGGTAAAGGACTTGCCCGAGCCCGAGGCGAGCAAGATACTGAAATTTGCCGAGTCCGTCAGGGGACGACGTGCGACCGTTGTTCCCGCACAGCGACAGGTAGATCTTGCGGTATTTCGCCAGTATCGCGGCTGTTACGACGGCGTGAAGATCAAGAGAGAAACGCTCTACGACCGTGCCGGCCTTCGCTGACACCAACGTCGTCGTCTACGCGTTTGGGCAGGACGATACCAAGGTCGCGGTCGCAGAGAGCATCCTTGAGAACCAGCCGACCGTCAGTGTCCAGGTCATCAGCGAATTCCTGAACGTTTGTCGAATCAAGCTCGGCATGGATGTCCCGAGCCGGCACAAACTTGCGAGAGAACTCATCGCCGGCTGCAACGTAGTCGCGCTTGAACCCCGAGTGGTCGAGAAGGCGATGGAAGTGGAGGCCCAAGGGCAGATTTCCTACTGGGATGCCCTGATCGTTGCCGCTGCATTGCTCTCCGGCTGCGACACCCTCTACACCGAAGACTTGGAGCACGGACGCACGTTCGACGGTCAACTGACTGTGGTCAACCCGTTTGTGACGATTTAGAGCGACTGAGCAGGGCGCTCTGGTCACCTTATCGACGAACTCGGCAAACAGCGAAGCGTGCGCTATGTCCGCATCGAGCGGGGCGATGATTCCCTGGTCATCGGGAATCAATCCGTGAATTAAGCGCGTCGGCCGGTTCCTGAGCGCCCTCGCCGCTGTGCGCGGTCATCACCGCCGAAATCTGCTTCGTCGCCGAGGCGAGCCACGCCGGATCGTTCCTCGCCGCCTCGGACAATGCCAATTCGAGCTTTATTTCTCCCGGCACCGCCAGCACCAGGATCCGATCCGCCATCTCCAGCGCATCGTCGATCCGGTGGGTGACCAGGACACAGGTCTTGCGCAGTCCCTTCACCAGCGAAAGGAAGTCCGTGCGCAGCGCCTTCGAGGTGACGTGGTCGAGCTGGCTGAAGCTCTCGTCGAGCAGGATCAGATCCGGGTCGACGACCAGCGCGCGCGCGAGCGACACCCGCTGGCGCATGCCGCCTGAGAGCTGATGCGGATATTTGTCGTGATGCGCCGCGCTGAGCTTTAGCCGATTGAGCCACTCGGCGGCGAGGCCGCTTCTGGTCTTCTCCGGCTTGCCGAGAATCTCCAGGCCGAGCTCGACGTTCTCGCGCGCGGTCCTCCAGGGCAGCAGGCGATCGGTCTGAAAACTCACCGCGACTTTGCCGCGCAGGGCGTAGTAATTGGCGTGCGGATCGCAGCCGTTGACGACGACCGTGCCGGCGGTCGCCTTGATCTGCCCGAGGATGAGATTGAGCACGGTGCTTTTCCCGGCGCCGGTCTGGCCCAGGAGCGCGACCACTTCCTCGCCGCCCACCGAAAGGGAGAGATTGTTGACGGCGACCTGGTCGGCAAAGCGCACGGTGACCCCGTCCAGGGAGATTATCGGTTTGGCGCCGGCCATGGCAGTCCGCTACGCGGTCCTCCAGTGCAGCGTTCTGCGCTCGATGACATTGACCAGTCCTTGCATCGCGAGAAGGATCAGGACCAGCACCACGGTCCATGCAAACACCTCGGCGATGGAAAACATCTCCTGGGCCATGACCAGTCCGTGGCCGATTCCACTCACCGCGCCGACCAGCTCGGCGATGGTGACGACCCGAACCGCGAGGGTGAGATTGATTTTCCAGCTGGTCAGAATGTTGGGGACGATGCACGGAAAGACGAGCTTGGTGTAATAGCGGACCGGGTCCGGCCGGAACGACCTGACCATCTGGCGCAGGTCGAGCGGCACGCCTTTCATGGCGTCCAGACTGTCGATGATGAAGACCGGCGTGCAGGTGATGCACATGACGAAGAAGATCCTCAACTCCACGCCCTTGAACCAGAGAATGGCGAAAATGACCCAGCATACTGCGGGCACCGCCATCAGCAGCTTCACGAGCGGCAGCAGCAGCGCCTCGACGGTGGGCCGCTCAAATACCAGCGTTGAAAAAATGATGCCGATCACGAACGACAGCAGCATCGTCAGCGCCAGCCTTGCGATCGTGATACCGACGTCGTACAGCGGTATGGCGATGAATGCGCGCGCGATACGCCCCCAGCTGGGAAAGGCATAGGACGGGCCGTAGATCGATGCCAGGTGCCACGCAAGCGCCAGCGCCGCTATGGCGATGATGCCGGCAACGGTTTCCCGAGGAAGAAGTTTCGATAGCTTCCTGCCAGGTGAAAACCGGTCTTGAACCACGTCAGTCACCCGGCCGCAGCCGCCTCCGGGAGCCCACCGTCGGGCTCCCAGAGGTGCGTACAAGTCATTTCGGGGCTACGCTGACGACAGCTTGCTTTGCAGGCAGTGCCGGAATGTAACCGCCATCGAGGCCGGCCTGCAGCATTTTCCAGATCTGCGCATTGGTCGCCGGCTGCCACGTGGGGTTTACTTCCAGAATCAGGCGTTTCGCCTTGAGCCCGGAGGCAATCGTGCCGGGCGGGATGCCCTTGGTGAAATGCTTGCCTGAGGTCACGATCTTGTCCGCTTCCTCGGGATTGCTGGTGGCGAACGTCGCCGCGTCGCGGTACATCTTGAAGATGCGCGGAAGAATCCCTGGGTTCTTCTTCAGAAAGTCGGTCCGCACCACCAAGCCAAGGTCCCAACCCGAATCGCCGGCGACAGCCTGCCAGGCGTCGACGCCGAACAGGACCACTTTCGCCTTCGGGTTCTTCGCCAAGAGCATGGTGGTGTTCGGCTCGTAGGCCAGGATCGCATCGACGCGCCCCGCTTCGAGCTGCGCCAGCATCAACACGTTGGTGGCATCGACGATGGAAATGTCTTTCCTGAGGTTGATTCCCACCTTCTTGGAGTAGATCTGCAGATAGTCGAAGGCCGAAAACGCGACCGTCGCCGCGATCGATTTGCCTTTCAAGTCGGCGAAGTTCTTTATCGCCGGGTTGGTGGTGACGATAGTCCATCCCATGCCCAGGAATGTGGCGAACATCTCGATGTCGATGCCATCCGAGCGCATCTTCTGCAGCAGGAACGGGCTCATGTTGTGAACGACGATTTCCCCGCTGGCGAGCCCGGCCCAGAGAGCGGCGCCGGTGCCGTAAGTGACCGGTTCGGCGCGAAGCCCGTTCGCCTTGTCGAATCCCTTGGCGAAGATGATATCGGCGTAGATGTTGGTGACCGAGGGAAAGGTAAAGGTCGCGATCGGATATCTGTCCTGCGCCGATGTGGAAAGCGGCAACCCGATCAGCGCGGCTGCCAAACCGAGAACGGAAAACAGTTTGCCCACTGCAGTTTTCATTTCCTGCCTCCTCTCATCCAAGAAAACCGCCCTACTCTTCGCTTCCTCCCCGTATTGGCTCCGGACCGGTGCACATAGTTTTGGCTTCGCCCCGGTTCCATTACATTCTAATGAAAGCGGCAGGGGAGTCAATGAAGCCGGGCAGATGGACTCCAAATCCAATTGTTGGTATACCGCAAACGCTGCCGTCGTTGGAGCAGATCCACCAAGACCGAACGCGAGGAGGAGCCATGGGCGCACTTGATTCGAAAACAGTCATCGTCACCGGCGCCGCGCGCGGCCTTGGCCAAGCGATGAGCCGAGGGTTGATCGCGGCCGGAGCGACCGTGGTCGGCGTCGACCTTCCCGGCGAGGTCGAACTGGACCGGACAGCCAAAGCGCTCGGCGGGAAATTTCTCCCTTGCCACGCGAATGTCGCCGAAGAAGCCGATTGCGCGCGCGTCGTCGCGCACGCGCTCGAGACCGCCGGCGGCCTTCACGTGCTCATCAATAACGCGGGCATGGGCATGCAGGTGATCAACACGTTCAACTCCTCCGACCCGACGCCTTTCTGGAAACTCAGGCCGGACCAGTGGCACGATATGCTCGGTAACAATGCCACGTCACAGTTTCTGATGGCGCGGGCCTGTGTCCCGCACCTGATCGCGCAAGGCTGGGGACGGATCATCAACGTCACCACCAGTTTGGCGACCATGCTGCTTCGCGGATTTACGCCCTACGGTCCCTCGAAGGCCGCTGCCGAAGCACATTCAGTCATCATGGCGAGCGACCTCGAGGGCACAGGCGTCACTGTCAACGTTCTGGTCCCCGGCGGTGCGGCCAACACGCGCATGATCTCTGATTTCAAGCGCTATCCCGACCGCGCGGCGCTCGTACAGCCAGTCAAGATGGTAGCGCCGGCCGTCTGGATCGCTTCGAACCAATCCGACGGCGTGACCGGGCGGCGGTTTATAGCGAAGAACTGGGACGAATCGCTTACACCTGCCGAGGCGGCTCTTGCGGCTTGCGCACCGGCGGGATGGAGGACCAATGGCTGAGCTCCGCCACGTAGGCCCGAGTTCAGCGCCGGGTCGCGCGCCGTTTCGCCGCTTTCTTGCCCCCTTTCTGCGCCTTCTTGGGTGCGGTCTTTTTCGCGGGCCGCGCGCTGCGTGCGGAAAGCATGCGCACGAACACGGCGAACAGATCGCTTTCGGTGATGATGCCGGTCACGGCGAGCTTCGCATCGACCACCGGAAGGCAGCCGATCTGACGGCGCAACATCAAGCGCGCGGCCTCTACGATCGGCAAGTCGGGTTTCGTCGATATCACCGGCTGGTGCATCACCTCAGCCATCTCGATAGGCGCGTTTTGATAGTGCATCGCGGCGAGCAGCATGTCGCGCTGCGCAACGATGCCTACCAGCCGCCCCTTCCCGTCCACGACGGGAAGGTGATGCAAGTTCTTCTGGCGCATCAGGTCGAACCCTGACCGATAGTCGGAGTCCGCTCTCACGGTAAGCGCCGGGGCACTCATGTACTTTTGCACTTGCATTGTTCGCTCCCTCTTTCTAACCTTCGCTAGTTCGCGCAATGATATCCCGTCACCGCGAATCGGCGAAGCGAGAGGACCTGCGCATCCGGATCGACGGCCCGCGCCAACCTGCGCTACCCTTGCCAAGTGCGCCTGCCTCCTGCCGGGCGCAAGGAGACGGCCATGACCAAGGGAAGATGTCTGTGCGGAGTTGTGAGCTACGAGCTGGACCGTCCGTTCAGCGCCATGATGCATTGCCACTGCTCGATGTGCCGCAAGCATCACGGGACGGGATTCGCGACCTTCGTCGTGGCGCCGATCGCGGGCTTTCGCCTGACTTCGGGCGAGGACAAGCTCGCGCGCTATCAATCCTCGCCGAACGGCGTACGCACCTTCTGCGGCGCTTGCGGATCGGCCGGGCCCACGACTTTGCCCGAGATCGGGATCGCGGCCGCGCCCGCCGCCGCCTTCGACGGTGATCTCGGCATCAAGCCCCAGTGCCACATCTTCGTCGGCTCCAAAGCACCCTGGGACATGATCGCGGACGATCTCCCACAATACGACGCCTACCCGCCGGGAGTCGGCGCCCAGGGAGTGCCGCGCTCGAGCGTCGCGCCGCGCGCCGGCATTGCCGAGGGCAGTTGCCTATGCGGAGCGATCGGCTTCGAGGCTGCGGGCGCGCCGATGCGCATGATGAACTGCCACTGCAGCCGCTGCCGTCTCGGCCGCGCCGCGGCGCACGCCACCAATATCTTCTACAAGCTCGACCAGTTTCGCTGGTTGCGCGGGGACGAGCTGATCAGGGAGTACAAGGTGCCCGACGCGCGCTTCCACACCGTGGCCTTCTGCCCGCATTGCGGCGCCAAGGTGCCCAAGGTGTCCGCGGAACGCGGCTTCGTCAACGTGCCCGCGGGTTCGCTGGACACCGATCCGGGGGTGCGGGCGCAGGGGCATATCTTCACCGCCGACAAGGCCCTCTGGTTCGAGATCACCGGAGCGCTGCCGCAGTTTCCGGGGGCGCTCCCCGCATAGCGGCTGGCCTCGTCACTCTCCGACCAACGCGCCTCTGCGCACCGACGCCGCCACCTCTTCGCGCAGCCAGCGCACGAAGGTCTGCACTTCGGCGCGTTTGCCGGCCGCTGGAGCAACGATGAGCCAGTAAGCGCGGTTCTGCGTCAGCGTCGCGTATCGCTTGCCCCGAAGCGGGGTGATAAGGCGGCCATCTTCGATCAGGCTCTTGACCAGGGGCAAGCGCCCGAGCGCCAAACCGTTGCCGGCGACAGCGGCCTGAATCACTTGGTCGTAGTGGCTGAAGTGCAGTCCGCCCAGAGAATTGGGCGCTCGCAGATGCATGGTTTCCATCCACACATTCCACGCGAGCCACGGCGAGCATCCGGTCGGATCGTCGAAATGCAGCAGCGGGGCGCGCAGCAGATCTTCGGTCTTCCGGATGCGCCCTTGCGTGCGGACAAAGGTCGGACTGCACACCGGTGTCACATGCTCTCCGAACAGCATGACGGCGCCTTCGCCCGCCCGCTCGGCCGAACAGTAGCGTATCGCCAGATCGAGCCCGCTGCGTTCGAGGTCGAGTATGGCGTTGTCTGCCGCAACGTGGACGACGACATCCTTGAAGCGCGACTGGAAGTCGGCGAGCCTCGGCACGAGCCAGAGCGCCGCGAACGTGACCGCCGTCGTCACCCTTACGATCGGATTCGTTGCCGCGCGTACGCTCGCAGTCGCCTCCCGCAATTGCTGCAGCGCCTTCGCGACTTCACGGTAATAAAGACTGCCCGCCTCGGTGAGGACGAGGGCCCGCGTGCGTCTCTGGAAAAGCTTTATCCCGAGTTGCTCTTCGAGGGTCTGCACCTGGCGGCTCACCGCCGACTGGGTGAGAAAGAGTTCCGCACCCGCCCTGGTGAAAGAAAGATGGCGGGCGGCCGCCTCGAAGCCGCGCAGAAGATCAAGCGAGGCGGGTAGATCGCGTTGGTTATGCATACGCGTTACGCATGCATAGCGTGCGCAAAGATCGTTTGTTGGGGCATCGTTGCGGAGCGATATTCACGCATGTCATGTTAGCCGAAGGAGACATACGATGAACAGCACTGGACGGAAGCTAGGAGGCCGGATCCTGGAAATAGACGAGGCGCAGCCCTTGTCGGTTCGTCTGCCGGTCGGGTTCGCCGTGCACTGCATTGCAGGACAGGCGTGGCTGACGCAAGAAGGTCTCATCGATGACGTCATTCTTGCGGCCGGCGAGGAGTTCGTCGTGCAAGAACGCGGCGTCACTGTGATTAGCGGCATTCGGGGCGCGGCTCTCGTCTACCTATCCGCCGGCGCTCGCCAACGCGCCGGGGAGAAAGTCACTCTGACCGGCGATTTCCTGGATGCAGCCAGGGCTCGCGCCGCAGAGCTGCGGCGCGAGGAGTGGTCGCGCTTGACGGCCCTTGCCCGGAGGTTCGTGCTGCGGGTTGTGAAGCGCACGAAAGCGATGCTGCCGACGGGATCGGACTGGAAGCTCAGCAGCGGTTTGAACGCCAAGGCGTTAGGCGCGGTTCAAGTCGACCGTGACTTGCTTGGCCATTCGCCGCGTGAATGACTATCATCCACCGCATGAAGCTCTCGCCTTTGGCGTGAACCGCGGTGAATCCGCCGCCGGTCTTCTTCGGTGCCTTTGATCGCCACAATCTCGGCGACATCCTGCTCGGGCAGGTGGCCGCCGAAGAGTTCGGCGGCGGGGCGTTCGCCGGACTGGCCGCGCGGGACTTGACGCCTTGGGGCGGGCAGCGCGTCTGCGCGCTGGATTCATTGACGAGGCCCCTGACCTTGATCCACGTCGGCGGCGAACTGCTCGACTGCGATGCGGCGCAGGCTGCTTACATGCTCGATGAACCTGCACCGCGCTGGGGACGGCAGGCGCCCTACGTGGTTGCCCGGCACGAACTGCCGCCCGGCTCGGAGGTCGTCTTCCAGGCCGTGGGCGGGGTCGAGCTTGCCGAACGCGATGAAGCATTCCGCGACGAGGTGTTGGCCGCATTGCGAGAAGCCGCCAGCGTCAGCGTGCGCGATCGCACGACGCAGGCGCTGCTCGCCGCCGCCGGCATCGACGCGTCGCTCGTGCCGGATCCGGTGACGCGGATCGGCAAGCTCTTCGGCGCGCGTATCCGAGCCGGAATCCAGCGCAGCGATCCCTATCTCGCCGTCCAGTTTGCCGCCGAGTGCGGTGACGACGCGACGCTCGCGGCATTCGCCCGCGGCCTCGATCGCCTCGGCCTGCCCGTCGTACTGTTCCGCGCCGGCGCCGCACCGTGGCACGATGCGCTCGAACCCTATCGCCGACTCGCGGCGCACCCGTCACCGCCGATGCGGGTACTCGAATCGCTGGATGTGTGGGACATCTGCGCCCTGATCGCAGGCAGCAGCGGCTGTGTCGGCACCAGCCTGCACGCTCGCCTCGTCGCCGAATCGTTCGGTGTGCCGGTGCTGAGCCTCGAACGCGAGTCGGGAGCGGCGAAGAAGCTGCGTGCCTACCTGGCGACCTGGTCGCCGGGGCAAGCACCGCTCGCGCCCGAGGCTTTTGCCGACGGCGCATTCGGTTTTTCGCGTTAGACCAGACACGGTGCTCGCGAAGTGCTGCGTAAGCCACTCGCGGAAATTGCCGGTGACCCGTGACAGGACCCCTCCCAGTGCGCGCGAAACCGCCGTTCTCGCCGGACGCCGCGCACCGCCGCCGCCGTCGCGGTTCATCCCGCGCACGCGGCACTAGGCGATCCGGGGGCTGATATTCAGGATCGTGGACGAACGCGCGCGCCGATCTCGAAGGGATTCACGAGATCGACGCCCGAACGGACTACGTCCTTTACGTTCCGCGTTGCAAGAGTCAGCCCATGAACCCTGGCGGTTGCTGCCAGTATCCCGTCGATCACGGGAAGCGGGTCGGGAACGTTCAGGCGGCCCCATTCCTCGGCGACCGGGAGATCCATGGTGAGGATCCGCTCGCCTTGGTCGGTGAGCAAGCGCCGCAGCCAGCGTTCGAGAGACCGGGCACCGGCCGCGTCGCGCCGGCGCACGCTTTCGATTCCGCGACGGATCTCACCGATGGTGACCACGCTGAGCAGGATGGCGTCGGGATCCAGGTCGTTGAACCAGGAACGGACGTTTGCGTTTGCACGAGATCCTTTGCGGATCTCGGCGATGACGTTTGTATCGAGCAGGTACTTCATAGCCTGGTCTTGCGTCCAAGATCTTTCGGTCGCTCGAAATCGGCATCATCGCCAACGCTCGGCATATCCAACAACAGGTCCTTGAGCGTTCTGCGCTTGCGACGCGTCGTGAGTGCTTCGCGAAGGATCTCACGATGCTCCGCCTCCGCGGAACGACGCTTTTGTGCCGCTCGCATTTTCAGCGCTTGAATGAGCTCGTCCTCGACCTTGCGCACGATCAGCTGCCCCACGGGTCCTCCATCAGTCCAGCGGCCAGTATGATAGCAATGATAGCATAGGGCGACGCCTGGCTGCTCATCACGCCCTGTACCGCGCCTTGAGCAAGCAGCGGTACGCAGAGGAAAACCGAAGCTCGCCGCGCTGCCCGCAAGGCGATCCCTGCATCCTGGGTCCTATTTCAGTTATTCAACGCCTGCAGCGGCGCCGGGATGCGGCCTCCGCGGGCGACGAAATCGCGGCTGGACTCCCGGTGCACCGCGATGACGGGCGCGCGTCCGAGCAGGCCGCCGAATTCCACCATGTCGCCCTCCTTCTTCCCCGGCGCAGGAATCAGGCGCACGGCAGTGGTCTTGCGGTTGATCATGCCGATCGCCGCTTCGTCGGCGATGATCGCGGCGATGGTTTCCGCCGGCGTATCGCCGGGGATCGCGATCATGTCCAGTCCCACCGAACAGACGCAGGTCATCGCTTCCAGCTTGTCGAAAGTGAGGGCGCCCATGCCGGCCGCCTCGATCATGCCGATGTCTTCCGAGACCGGCAGGAAGGCGCCGGAGAGCCCGCCGACATAGCTCGAGGCCATCGCGCCGCCCTTCTTCACCGCATCGTTGAGCAGGGCGAGCGCCGCGGTGGAACCGTGGGTGCCGACGCGCTCGAGTCCCATCGCTTCGAGGATGCGCGCCACCGAGTCGCCCTGCGCGGGCGTGGGCGCGAGCGAAAGGTCCACGATGCCGAAGGGCACGCCCAACTTCTCCGATGCGGCGCGGCCGACCAGCTCGCCCATACGGGTGATCTTGAAAGCGGCGCGCTTGATGGTGGTGGCAAGGGTGCCGAAGTCGGTATGGCCTTCCTTCTCGACGGCGCGCAGCACCGTGCCCGGGCCCGACACGCCGACGTTGATGACGCACTCGGGCTCGCCCACGCCGTGGAAAGCCCCCGCCATGAACGGGTTGTCGTCCACCGCGTTGCAGAACACGACGAGCTTGGCGCATCCCAGCCCGTCGCGCGCCGCGGTGCGCCGGGCGGTTTCGACGATGGTTCGGCCCATCTGCGCCACCGCGTCCATGTTGATGCCGGCCCGGGTGCTGCCCACGTTCACCGACGCACACACGCGCTCGGTGGCTGCCAGCGCCTCGGGGATCGAGGCGATCAGCGCCGCATCGCCCTTGGTCTGGCCCTTGTGCACCAGCGCCGAAAAACCGCCGAGAAAATTGACGCCCACCTCTCGCGCGGCCCGGTCCAGATGCTCGGCCATGACGACGTAGGACTCGGCCTCCGAGCTTTCAGCGACCAGCGCGATCGGCGTCACGGAAATGCGCTTGTTGATGACGGGGATGCCGTACTCGCGCGCGATTTCGTCGCCGCTCGCGACCAGCTTTTCGGCGAGCCGACAGATCTTTTCGTAGGCCTTGCGCGAGGCGACCGCAAGGTCCGGGTGGGCGCAGTCGCGCAGGCTGATCCCCATGGTAATGGTGCGGATGTCGAGGTTCTCCATCTGCACCATGCGGATGGTCTCGATGATTTCCTGCGGCGAAAACCGGGATACGCTCATTTGGCGCGGCTTGCAGTTCAGATGCGGTGCATGAACTTGAACACGTCTTCGTGCTGGGCATCGATCTTGAGCCCCATTTCCTCGCCCTTGGCATTGAGACGCTGCTTCAATTCCGCAAACGGAACGCCGGCGCGCTCGATGTCCACCATCATGATCATGACGAAAAACTCGTCCATCACCGATTGCGAGATATCGAGGATGTTGGCGCCGGCCTCGGCCAGCACGGCCGAGACGTTGGCTATGATGCCGACCCGGTCCCGGCCTATGACGGTGACGATGACACGATGGGATTTCTGCACGATCCGGATTTCTCCCTGCTCGGGATATCGCGCGCGTGCCGCGCTCGATCGGGTTGAGCTTGCCTTCTCGAACCATCTTGACTCGGCGGCAATCTAGCTCATGCGCCGACAGGAGGCAATAGGACCGTGCTCTGGAAGTTTACGCGTTTTTGTCTTGCTTGATTCCCCGGATGACGATGCGTGCGTGGCGTTCGTAAGTCCAGTAGGCCCAGGCCCAGTCGATCATCACCACCACGCGGTTGCGGAAGTTGATGAGAAAGTAGATATGCGCAAGCAGCCAGACGGCCCACGCCGGGAAGCCGGAGAGCCTCACCGCACCGATCACGGCCACCGCGGCCCTGCGCCCTATGGTCGCCATCTGGCCGTAATCGCGGTAACGGAAGGACAACGAAGGCTTGCCTGAAATTCTTCTGATTACGTTTTTCGCCGCATACCTTCCCATCTGCTTGGCCGCGGGGGCGATCGCCGGTACAGGCGGCCGGTGGCTGGGTACCGAAGCAAGGTCGCCGATGACGGAGACTTCGGGATGTCCGGGGAGGGTAAGGTCGGGCTCGACGATCACCCGCCCGGCGCGCTCGAGCGGCGCGCCAAGCATGCGGCCAAGCGGCGAAGCGGCGACGCCTGCCGCCCAGACAGCGGTTCTGCAGGCAATTCTCTCATTGCCCAGAGTGACGCCCTCGGCATCTACCGCCGTGACCCTGCGCCCCAGCCATACCGTGGCGCCGAGGCGCTCGAGCTGCAGCCGCGCTTTGTGCGAAAGCTCCGGCGGATAGGCGGGCAGCACGCGATCGGCGCCTTCCACCAGAATCACGCGCGCACTGCTCGGATCGATGCGGCGAAACTCGTCGCGCAACGTATGCCGGGCAATCTCTGCGAACTGGCCGGCGAGTTCCACGCCGGTCGGGCCCCCGCCCACCACCACCAAAGTGAGCCAGGCGGCGCGCCGCACGGTATCGGTCTCGCGCTCGGCGTGCTCGAAGGCGAGCAGCACCCTGCGTCGGATCTCGAGCGCATCCTCGAGCGTTTTCAAACCGGGCGCGTACGGCGCCCAGTCGTCGTGGCCGAAGTAGCTGTGCGACGCGCCGGTCGCCACGATGAGGTGGTCATAGCCGATCTCCTTGCCGTTCTCAAGGCGCACCGTGCGCTGCGCTAGGTCGACCGCTTGCGCCTCGCCGAAGAGCACCGTCGCGTTGCGCTGGCGCGCGAGGATGTGGCGGATCGGCCCGGCGATCGACGGCGCCGACAGTCCTGCGGTGGCCACCTGGTACAGGAGCGGTGCGAACAGGTGGTGATTGGTGCGGTCGATCACCGTAACCTCCACCGGAGCCCCGCGCAATCCCTGCGCGGCCCACAGGCCACCGAAGCCGCAGCCGAGAATCACGACGCGTGGGGTCATGTCTCGTATGATGCCTGAATTGACACTGCTCTTCGCGTCTTCGCAAAAGGTGATCGCAGTGCCCCTGCGGGGCTGCTCAATACTCTGCGGGTTGAAGTCTGGTCCTGGGTGTAGCGGGATTACGGCAGATAGCGCGCCTTGAGATGCGCCTTGAAGACGGCCGGATCGAGCGGGCGGCCGGTCGCAGCGGCAAGCAAGTCCTGCGTCGAAAGATAGCTCGCTTTGGCGTGGACATTTTCCGCGAGCCAATCGACTAGCGGCTTGAATTCGCCGCGGCTGATCGCCGCCGGCAGCCCGGGGATGACTCTGCTCGCGGCGTCGAACAACTGCGCCGCGGCCATGGCGCCCAGCGTGTAGGTCGGGAAATAGCCGAACGCGCCGTCGTACCAGTGAATGTCCTGCAGGCAGCCCAAGCGATCGTCGGGCGGCTCGACACCGAGCAGCGTCTTCATCCCCTCGTTCCAGGCGCCGGGCAGATCGCGCAACGGGAGGTCCCCGGCGATCAGCGCACGCTCCAGCCGATAGCGCAGGATGACGTGTGCCGGATAGGTGACTTCGTCGGCTTCGGTGCGGATGAAGCCGCGCGAAACCCGCGTGTACAGGCGCAAAAGGTTTTCCGGCTGCCACGCCTCCTCTCTAGCCTCGGCGCCGAACGCCTCGCGCATCATCGGCGCAGCGAAAGAGAGGAACTCCCTCGAGCGCGAGGCCTGCATTTCCAGCAGCAGCGACTGGCTCTCGTGCACGAGCATGCCGCGCGCGCCGCCGACCGGCTGATGGCGCCAGCGGCTGGGCAAGTGCTGCTCATAGAGCGCGTGCCCGGTCTCGTGAATGGTGCCCATGAGCGCGCTGGTGAAATCGGCCTCGCTATAGCGCGTGGTGATGCGCTGATCCCCCGAGGCGCCGCCCGAAAACGGGTGCAGGCTGACATCGAGCCGTCCGCGGTGAAAATCGAAACCGAGGATCTGCATCACCCGCAGGCCGAGTTCGCGCTGGCGCTCGACCGGGAAAGGGCCGCGCGGTTCGACCGCGGCCGGTTCGCGCGCCTGGCGCGAGAGCACCTGGTCGAGAAAATCCGGCAGGAAGGCGCCGTAATCGTCGAACAGCGGATCGATATACGCCGTGCGCGCGTCCGGCTCGAACTGGTCGAGCAGCGCATCATATACCGGGATCCCGAACCTGGCCGCCTTGGCTTTGCCGGCTTCGGTCGTCAGGCGCAGCACCTCTTCCAGGTACGGGAGCACGATGGCGTAGTCCGCCTTGGGCCGCGCCTCGCGCCAGGCCATCTCGCACGCCGAGGCGGCGCGCGATTTCGCTTCGACCAGTGCCGCATCAACGGCGCTGGCGTGAATCCAGGCGCGGCGCATTTCGCGCACGTTGGCGCGTTCCCAATCCCCGAGCGCTTCGCCCTCGGCTGCGTCGAGCAATTCACCGATTTCCGGATCGGTGATCAATTCGTGGCAGATGACATCCAGCGTCGCGAGTTGTTCGGCCCGGCCCTCCGCGGCGCCCGAGGGCATCATGACCGAACGGTCCCAGTGCAAAATGCCTTGCGCGTCGCGCAGGCGCCCGAGGCGCGCAAAGCGCTCCTCGAGCCCTTTGTAGGATGATGCCGACATCAGATCATGGCGTCCGGTCGATGTAATCCAGGCACTGGCACCAACACTCTATAACGGCACGTTCAATCGGCAAGATCGCGATTTGGTGCCCGGGGCCGGAATCGAACCGGCATGCCGCTTTCGCAGCGAGGGATTTTAAGTCCCTTGTGTCTACCAATTTCACCACCCGGGCTCAAGGTGAGCGGCTGGACCCCAAGAGCAATGCGAGGCTCACCGATCCATTGTTCTTGCTGAGCCGCTTCATTATATCGCCCGCCAACAGTTCGACGCCGCGCGCGGCCTCTGGTAAGGTGCGCCCCATGCACAAGCCCGTCCGCAGTCCCGCGCGCCCCCCAATCCCCTCGGTCATCAAACGCAACACCGCCCTCTTCGCGGTGATCCTCGCCTTCACCGGCGTGGGGATGAATTTCGCGTTCATCCTCGGGCCTCTGATGGTGGTGAGCCTCATGGGCAGCGCCACGCTCGCGGGGCTCGCGGTCGGCCTTATCGGCTTGAGCCGGTTCATCGTCGGCTATCCGGTCGGCAAGATCACCGACACCTACGGCCGAAAACCCGGGGTCCTGTTCGGCCTCGCCCTGGGCTTAGCCGGCGCAGTGGGCGTGGGGTTCTCGATGAGCCTGCGCAGCATCGTCCTCTTCGCGGGCGCGATGCTCGTCTTCGGCATGGGAATGAACGCCGCCCAGCAGCTTCGCGTCGCCGCGACCGACATGTTCCCGCCGCGGCTGCGCGGCCAGGCATTGGGCTACCTCGCAATGGGTTCGATGCTCGGCGTGATGATATTTCCCTTCCTGATTCAGGCCGCGCAGTCGCTTGCCGGAGGCATCGGCGAGGATCCGCTCGGGGTGCCCTGGCTGTTGCTCCCCGCGCTGATAATCCCGGGCATGTTCCTGGTGGCGCTCGTGCGCCCCGATCCGAAGGAAATCGGCATGCACCTGGAGCGCTACTTTCCGGACTACCGGCCGCCGTCCGGGACCGCCGCGGCGCAGCGCTCGAGCCTCATCGCGATTCGCCTCGTGCGCCACGTCCCGACGCTGCATGCCATCGTCGCCAACACCGCCGCCCAGGGCAACATGTCGATCGTGATGATTCTGACTTCGCTCGCGCTCGATCACCACGGGCACTCGCTCTTCGCCATTTCGGTCTCGATGGCGTTTCACGCATCGGGCATGTTCGCGTTCTCGATTCCGCTCGGCTGGCTCGCCGACCGCTACGGGCGCGCGCCGGTGATGTTCCCGGGGGTCGCGATCACGCTCGTCGGCGCGTGGATGGTCGCCTTCACCGCGCCGTACTGGTCGATAACGCTGGGCACCTTCCTCGTTGGTCTGGGCTGGGCGGCGGCCAACATCGCGGCGACGGCCGCAGTCGCCGATTACACCGAAACCATCGAGCGCGGGCGCGCCATCGGCGTCATCGAGAGCTTTGCCGGCGCGATGAGCGTGGCCATGGCGCTGATCACGGGGCCGCTGATCGAGTGGCGCGGGCTGCCGGCCGCCGGCTACACCGCGATCTTCGTCGCCGCGGTGCCGCTCGCCATGCTGCTCGCTACCCGTGCGTCGCTGCGATCCGCGCAGCGCAGGCGAACCGCCTGAGCTGAGTCTGATCACGCGCTCAGCTAAAATACGGGCTTCACTTCACGGAGCCGATCTTGCACCTCGTTCTCCCTTTCGCGGCTCTGCGGCCTCATCCCGAATACGCAGCGCAGGTGGCCGCACCGCCCTACGACGTGGTCTCCAGCGAGGAGGCGCGCGAGCAGGCGCGGGGCAAGCCCTGGAGCTTCCTGCACATCTCCAAGCCTGAGATCGACCTGCCCGAAGGGACCGATCCTTATTCGCCCGAGGTCTACGCCAAGGCGGCCGAGAATATGCGGCGCATGCTGGAGCGCGGCGTGCTTAAACGCGAGGCCGCGCCCTGCTACTACGCCTACCGCTTGGTGATGAACGGGCATGCGCAGACCGGGCTCGCTGCCGCAGCCTCCGTCGCCGAATATGAAGCGCAACGCGTCCGGCGACACGAGTTGACGCGTCCTGAAAAAGAGGACGATCGCGTGCGCCAGATCGAGGCGCTCAACGCGCACACCGGGCCGGTAATGCTCGCCTATCCCAGTGCGCCGGAAGTCGACGCAATCCTCGCCGATGCCTCGAGCGGGGCGCCTGAATTCGACCTGACCGCGGGCGGCGGTGTGCGGCACATGCTATGGGTCATTCGAGAGGAGGATCGCATCGCGCGGCTCACCGCGGCGTTCGACGCGATGCCCGCCCTCTACATCGCGGACGGACACCATCGTGCCGCGGCCGCCTCGCGCGTGGCTGCCTCGCGCCGCCGCGGCGCGCCGCAAGGGTCTGCGGAGGCGAGCTGCGAGCGCTTTCTTTGCGTCGCGTTTCCGCATGATCAGATGCGCATCCTTGCCTACAACCGGGTGGTGCGCGACCTGAACGGGCTCGGCCGCGAGGAATTTCTGCGCCGCGTCGGCGCCGCCTTCAAGCTGGAGCGCGCCGGCGCCAGGGTCGTGCCGGAACGACGCGGGGTATTCGGCCTCTATTTGCCGGGCCAGTGGTACCGGTTGGAGATCGAGGGGGCGAGGATTCCAGAGGCCGATCCCACTGCACGGCTGGATGTGAGCCTGCTCGCTCGCCATCTGCTTGGCCCGGTGCTCGCAATCGGCGATCCGCGCACCGACCCGCGCATCGATTTCATCGGCGGCATCCGCGGGCCGGAAGAACTCGAGCGGCGGGTCGCAGGTGGGATGGCCGCGGCGTTTTCCATGTATCCGACCGGCATGGACGAACTGATGGCGGTCGCCGACTCGGGGGCCATCATGCCGCCCAAGAGCACCTGGTTCGAGCCCAAGCTCGCCGACGGACTGGTGTCGCTCGCGCTCGATTAGCCGAAGCGCCGCGATGCGCGATCAGCGACGCCTGCGCGAGGACTCCACGGCAAAGCAGTAGAACAGCCCATCGCCGCCCGTGCTTCGCAGCGCCTGCTGATCGCAGCCGCGCGATGGATGGGCTGAATTCCAGGAAGTGGCCCAGGACGCGTCGACAGGGCCCGCGCGGTCATGGTGTCCAAGCATAGCTGAGCCATCGATCCCGCCGTTGGTCCAGTTGCCGCAGGTCATGTCGGGGAACGGAGCGCCCGGAAAGCTCGTTCCGTCGGGACGGGAACCGGTCAGGATGTCATGCTTGTTCGGCGTCTCCGCGCGGCCATTCACGGGTCGGCCTTTCTCGTCCAATGCAGTCCCTTGGTTCAGGTTGTTGTAGGCCGAGTGCAGCTCTCCGATATCCCTAGCGATCACCACGCCCTTGGCGTTCCGCCAGGGGCCGGCGCCGATCCGATCGTGCGCATCGACGAAATTCGGATCGTCAAATGCGCTCGCCTGGGTGCTCAGATAAGCGCGCCAGGTGCGATTCCCGGCACCCACCGCTTCCGCGAGGGACTGGCAGTGCCGATCCGCACCCTCGAGACCGCCCAGGTTGGCCCCGTTGCCGGGCCCGGTGCTCGTCACGAAAAACGTCATACCATCGTCCCGATCGGCACTTGCGTAACCGACTAGTGCCATCACGCCGGCCGCAACCAGCCCGCTCCTTCGCATCATGCTTCCCATCGCAATCTCCTTTCGTAAATACATCGCGACACTCGACGGCAATCGCGGACTTGCTCGATATCAGGACCCTTGTGCTTCGGGGAAGTTCTCTCTGGCATTGGGCGGTCGGCATGAACACGCAGGACATCCGGGAAATGCCTGAATAGCGACGAGGTTTCGGGCATCGCGCCGCTGTCATGGTCTTTCTATAGCCGCGTTGGGCGCGCAATCAATCCCCGAATCCAATGTCAAATAGCCACTGTGCTACCCCACGATTTTCACCCGGTCCTCCGGCAATGGTGGGCGAGCCGGTTCGCCGAACCCACTGGAGCGCAGCTCGAAGGTTGGAAGGCCATCCGGCGCGGCGACGACACGCGCCGCCACCGTCACCGTTTATCTCGCGGACGCGGCACTAGCCGCGCTTGCCGGGCACCAAATGCTCGCCGCGATCGATACGCCGAGCGCGGCTACCCCTTCGGTACCGAACTTCCGCTTTTGGTCGGCTGTGGCTTGTAGCGCCGGGCAAGCCCGCGAGTGCGATGCCGATATTCTGCGCGATCGCGGTGCGTGAGATGATGACGGACGCGACACCAAGGCGCCATGACCGCAGCGATCTCCTACCAGCTCGGGATTGAGGTCAAAAGGCCGATTCGCATAGGCATCGGACGTCTCGGCCATTTCCTGTTTCCGGCGGGTCGATATGTCTACACCGGTAGTGCGAAAAGAAATCTCGACGCGCGCATCGCCCGACATCTGCGCAAGGAGAAAGGGTTACGCTGGCATATCGACTGGCTGCTCTCGGCGCCGGGGGTAAAAGTCGTGGCAGTGAAGCGCTCCCGCGAAGCCGAATGCATCCTGAACCGAAGGGTTGTCGGCATGGTTGTCGTTCCAGGTTTCGGTGCTTCCGATTGCCGGAACGGCTGTGGCAGCCATTTGCGCTATCTTGGGAATAGTGGGTAGGCCGATCGCGCCCGCTTCGAAGCCGCCCACTGCCTAATGCCCAAATTGGTAGTGTCATGCAGCGGGTAATGCCGATGCACGTTCTACCCTCGGCGCCCATCGGAAGACCGTGCGTTATCGACGAGAAACTTCACGGCGTCGCGAGGGGCAGCTCGCGCTCGCGCACTGCCTCAGCGGTGACTTGTCGTGCTGTTTATAGCATCTTAGCCACGATAATGTGCTTTAAAAGGATGGGTCGCTACGCGCATGCGCACAACCTGCTCTCGCAGAGCGCGCGCTTCCTCGTGCCGACAGACGAGGCGAAACAAGTCATCGACACGATGGAGCAGACGATCAAGAACCAGTGGTACGAAACTGCCCGCCGGGAAGGCGTCTGCGAGAAGGACTGCGTGACGATCGCAGGAGCCTTTGCGTATGAAGGGTTTCGACTTGCAGGCGAGGACGCCAAAGCGCCGTGAGTATCGCGCAAGCTAAAGACTGAAGATCCTGCGCAGCACGTCGCGCCAGATCTTTTTCACTCCATCCTCCAGCTGCTCCCACTCCCGCTGCAGAGGAGGCCGCGAACGCGGTATGTCGAACTCGGCGCCGGGATCGATCCAGCGGTTGCGCAGGGCCTGCTGGAAAACCTCGCCGACCATCGGCAGGGCGCTGCGCGCCCCCGGGCCCCAAGGCCCCATGGTCACGCGGTTGTCGTTGAAGCCCACCCTGGCGCCCGCCACCAGCTGCGGATGCATCAGGATGAACCAGCCATCGCTGTTTTCCTGCGTCGTGCCGGTCTTGCCCGCCACATCGGCGCCGATGCCGTAGCGCTGGCGGATGGCGGATCCCGTCCCCTCGTCGACCACCCCGCGCATCACGTTGACGAGCTCCAGCGCCTGGGGCCGCGGCAGTGCCGGCTGCGGGTCGCGGATGGGCGCGAACTCTTCGAGCAGGCGGCCGTTGCGATCTTCGACGCGGCTGATCAGCATCGGCTCGACATAGTGCCCGCCGTTGGCGATGGTGCCGTAGGCGGCGACCATTTCCTGCAGGGTGACGGGGCTGGTGCCCAGGGCGAGCGAAGGCACCGGGTCAAGCTTGCTCTGGCGCACACCCATTGCCTGCGCCAGCTCTGCGACGCGGGTCGGCCCCACCTTCAGTATCAGCTGGGCGGTGATGGTGTTCTTGGAGAACACCAGAGCGTCGCGCAGGGTCATGGGAAGGCCGGAGGGCGCTGTTGTATCGCTGGGCCTCCACACCTCGCCGCCGGTGAACCTGATGGCTACAGGCTGGTCGATCAGCGTCGTGTCGGAGCCCAAGCCCTGCATGAACGCGGCGCCATACACAAAAGGCTTGAACGTGGAGCCCGGCTGGCGGCGCGCCTGGCTCACATGGTCGAACTGCTCCTGCGCAAAATCGCGGCTGCCCACCCACGCCCTTACAAAACCATTGCGCGGGTCCAACGCCAAAAAGCCTGCCTGCAGCACGGGGCGCTCATGGACCGACCTGCGCCGCCTGTCCGCCAGCTTTTGCAGCTGCGCCATCTGCCGGGCAACGGCCTGGTTGGCGGCCTTCTGCAGCCTGGAATCGATCGTTGTGCGCACCACCAGCCCGTCGGCCTGGATGTCGTAGTCCCGCTGATCGGCCCAGGCGATCAGCCATTTGCGCACCTGCTGGGCAACGTGGGGCGCCGACCCCAGCGGCTCGACTTGCCGCTCGAAATCCAGCCGCAGCGGCCGCTTGGCCAGCACCTCAACCTGGGCGGGCTCGAGTTTGCCGTGCCTGGCCATCTGTGCCAGCACGAGATTGCGCCGCTTCAGTGCGCGCTCGGGGTGCAGCACGGGGTTGTAGGCGCTGGGGCCCTTGAGCATGCCGATGAGCGTGGCGGACTCCAGCACATCCAGTGCTTCGGCGGACTTGTCGAAATAGGTGCGCGCTGCCATCTCGATGCCGAAGGCGTTGAACAGAAATGGCACGGTGTTGAGATAAGTTTCGAGGATCTCGGGCTTGGAATAAAGCGCCTCGATCTTGAGGGCCGTGATCGCTTCCTTCACCTTGCGCGTGACAGTGACGGCGCGGCCGATCTCCTCCGGGTACAGGTTGCGCGCCAGTTGCTGCGTGATGGTCGAGCCGCCCTGCGGATTGCCCGACAAGGTGCTGAGCAAAGCCGCGGCCGTGCGGCGCAGGTCGATGCCGTGGTGCTGGTAGAACCGGTGGTCTTCCGCGGCGATCAAGGCCTGCACCGCGCTCGGCGCGATCTTCTCCAGGGGCACCCACCGGCGGTTGATTCGCTTGTATTCGGCGAGGACCATGCCGTCAGAGGACAGCACCACGGAGGGCGTTTCAGACTTGGCCTTGCGCAGATCGCCGATACCGGGGGTGAACGGAACCAGCGCCAGCACATACAGCAGCACCAGCCCGGGCAACACCAGCAGCGCCCGCAGGGGATGCCGCCGGGCGACAACCGTGAGGCGGCGAAAGTATTCAACGACAAAATCGGCGGCGCGGTGGAAGACCTGTTTCATTCGCGAATTCTACGGGATAGTAGCTTGCCATGAGTTCGCTGCTATCCCCGAATCGCTACCGTGGTGCCATTGATCCACGGCCGTATTTTCCCGAGAAATTGCCTCGTACTAGCCTATTGGCGCCACGACCCAACCGAGACTGGCTGCTGGTGCGAGACCATTCCTTTGACCCGAAGAGCCGACAGTCGAGCTAATCAGGACGACCGGCTCTTTCTTAAGCGGTTGTGCGCTTGACGGGGCGTTCCAAGGACGAGTGGTGCCGTTCACTGCCATTGAAAGCGATGTTTTTCAAACCGGCCAGTTTCAACGGAATTCACGGCGCCGCTGACACTGCGCAGTGGGCAGGCGTCCTACAACCCTTAACATGACCGGTCGCTTCCGGATTTCCTCAATAGCAGTCGCTCAAGACCCCACTCGCTGACCCAACTACAGGCCTGGTGGCGCATATCGTTCGGTCCCAGTAGACAGCCCCAGCGTATATTGCTACCATGCAATATATGAAGGCAGTCTTGCTTGCGCGCACTAAGGATGTTCGCGACGACGGCTCCATAGTTGAAGTGGTTGTTTGGGAACTTTCAGAGCCGCTTCCGCTGAGCACACATCCCTTCAAGTACCGCCTGTACTACGGCACTGAAGGTGACAGCCGCGTACGCTACGACAACGAGCGCGGCAAGGGCGATCACCGGCACATTGGTGAAAAGGAAGAGGTCTACACCTTCACGACGATCGACCAACTGTTGGACGATTTTGAACGTGACATCGCGAACTGGAGATGATCCATGAAGGCAATCATTGAGGTGGCGAAGAGAGGCGCTGCGATTCGCTCAGCAAGGTTGCAGGTTGCGGAAGCGCGTCGAGGGAAAACGCTGGATTATCGGCTGAGTTTCGAATCAGCTCGAATGCTATTTTCTGAACTTACACCGGCGCGCCTAGAACTTCTCGATACACTCCGCCGCGTGGGCCCATGCAGCGTTTATGCGTTGGCTAAGGCTGCGGAACGCAATTACTCAAACGTCCATACCGATGTTTCGCGCCTTGAGGAACTCGGGTTGATCGAGCGCGGGGAAGAATCAACGATTCTCGTGCCCTACGAATCAGTCGAGATCCTTATGCCTCTCGCACAGGTGGCGTGAAGCTGGGACCGAACGCGGAGACGACCGTCTCTTTCTGGCCGAGAGCGGCGGCTCCCCGTATCCGCGGAAAGCGGAGATGGCAAAAACAGGTGCATTGACGTAAGTCCGCGTTGCAGCGCTGTGCTCAACGGGTGCTCCCGGCCGGTATGCCCAGATCCGGTGCTGTGATGGCGCCGGTCACGCGGCGGCCCGCGCCGCCTGTCTGGCCGTCACGGACCTTGTGAGCATGATGGTAAGGCCGCCCATGAAAACAAACAGGCTGCACATGACCAGTACCCAGAAGGGCTTGCCGCTGCCCAGCAGGTACCCGAGCAGGGCCGTTGCCATGGCGGAGCCGACATCCATGCCGGAATAGGTGAACCCGAAGGTCTTGCCTGCGGCCCCGGCCGGCGCGAGAGATCTCACAACCATGTCGCGCAGCGGGCCGGCGATGCCGTAGAGCAGACCGAAACCCATGAAAATCGGGACCAGCTGGATTGCGCTGGACGGCCGAATGAACGGTACGGTCATCAACAGGCAAGCCGCAAAGATGACCGCCAGCGCACTCAGCAGATCATGACGGCTGTATTTGTCCGCTATGACGCCGCCGATCAGCGTGCCGACCAGTGAACCTGTCAACTGCAGGGAAATGATCGTGCTCGCCGTTTTGGCCGGCATGTCGAGCAACGCGATCAGGGTGCTCGCGCCCAGCGTCATCATCCCGACCGCTCCCATTGCCATGAAACAGAAAAAGGAAAAGGCAAGGATCGCCGGCGGTTGCCACAATACGCCGATATCGTGGATGAAGCCCTGCGACTTGATTCCGCGGTCGACCACGCTATCGCGCAGATCTTGCCGTTGTGCCCACAGGATGCCCACGACCACCAGCCCGACGATACCGATCATCAGCATCGCGTCGCGCCAGCCCACCAGACTGCCGAGGGTAAAGACACCGATCGGCGTCGCAGCGTAGCCGACGTATCCGCCGAAGCCATGTACGCTCAGACCGCGGCCAATACGCTGTTCGCTGACGCTGCCATTGAGGATACTGAAATCCGCGGGATGGAACACGGCATTGCCGAGACCGGCGAAGACGGAAAGAACCAGCATTGCGGAATACGAGGGCGCAAAAGCGATGAGCGTCGTCGAACCGGTGAGCAGCAGCATGCCGCCGATCAAGACGGGTCGGGCACCGACCCGGTCCACCAGGAAGCCGGCAGGAACCTGGCACAGCGCGGATGCCAGGAAATACACCGAGGAGAGCGCGCCGAGTTCGGCGAATCCGATACCCTCGACACGGTGGATCAACGGAAAAAGGGCTGGCAAAGCCAGCTGATAGCAATGGCTCAGAAAATGCGACACCCCGATCAGGCTGATGACCTTGACGTCACGCGCTCGGATGGTCAGTGAGGCGTCCATTGCCATTAAACTCGCTCCGATCTCCCAGATGCGCAGCAGCGCAAAATCGTCAAAAGATGCATCGTGCGTTCCCGGGCGGATTCAAGCACACAATTGCGCGGCGCGGTGAATCTTTTGACGATTCGTCGGCGAAGTGCGGTTCGAACGCGGGGGTTGAACCGGCGTTTCGGAGCGTTGCCCGGCCTAACTAGCGAGAAAGACCAAGACGAACGCCAAAACCGACAAGCAGCGTGCCAAACAACCAGCACTGGAGTCGTTGCACGCCAGGATTCTGTCTCATGAAACGACCGAGCCAAGACCCGCCAAGCGAATAGATAACATCGAACATAAGCCCGACCGCCACGAGGACAATTCCCAACAACACGAACTGAAAAACAATTTCTCCTTCTTGCTTATTAATGAACTGCGGCAAGAGCACGGAACAAAACAGCAGAGCCTTTGGGTTTAAGAGATTTGTTAGAAACCCTCGCTTGATGGCCTGCCGGACGCCGTATTGGCTAACGTTCGACTGTGGAGTATTGGGCATCGCCAGGTCTGCTGTAGTGTTTGACCGGAAAATGCCAATTCCCAGCCAGATCAGATACGCTGAGCCCGCCAGACGTACCAGATCAAATGTCCAAGGGACCGTCTTGAACAGCACCGCGAGTCCCATTGCCGATAGGACTACATGAAAGGAACGCGCCATGGCCAAGCCCGCCGCGGTCGAAAGGGCATGCAACTTGCCCTGACGCGACCCTGCCTCGAGCAAAAGAATCATGTCCGGCCCAGGCAGCAAATAGACCACAAAGAGTGCCATTAGGAACAAACTGAATTCCGACATTATTGGTCCCGAGCTGCTCAAATAGACTGGGACATTATATTGTATTGTCCAATCCACCCGGTTCCATTAGAGGTATTTGAAACTCACAATTGAGCGATTCAGTTTGCGTGACAGTCCGCAATGGTCGAAAGTGTGAGTTCGCGCGCTGATCTCCGTCGCCCACCGGGTTCTGGTAAGGTTCGTTCATGAATAGGACGCTCCGCAGCCCCGCCATCACCCGCATCCCGCCGCTGATCAAACGCAACACCGCATTGTTCGCGCTGACCCTCGCGTTCACCGGAAGCGGCATGAATTTCGCCTTCATGCTCGTGCCGCTGATGGTCCTTTCCCTGATGAGTGCGGCAACCTGGTCGGGCCTGGCAGTGGGTCTTATGGGGCTCAGCCGATTCTTGGTCGCCTACCCCGTGGGCAAGATCACCGATACGTACGGACGCAAACCCGGGGTACTGTTCGGCTTGGTGCTCGGGCTGGCCGGCACGATCGTTGTCGGAAGTTCGATGAGCCTGCGCAGTTTTCCCGTCCTGGTCGCCGGCATGCTGGTCTTCGGGATGGGAATGAATGCCGCCCAGCAGCTTCGCGTCGCCGCGGCCGACATGTTCCCCTCGCACCTGCGCGGACAGGCGCTGGGCTACCTCGCGATGGGCTCGATGGTCGGCGTGCTGCTCAGTCCGATACTCATCCACATCTCCGAGGCACTCGCCCAGCGCATCGGCCATGAACCGCTCGGCCTGCCCTGGTTGCTGCTGCCGGTTCTGATCGTGGCGGGAATGGCACTGGTTGCATTCGTGCGTCCCGATCCGAAGGAGATCGGCATGCACCTCGAGCGCTATTACCCTAGTTACTCGCCCCCCTCGCCGCCGGCGGGTGCAAAGCGCTCGCGCTTCATCGCCGTCGCCTTGCTGCGCCATATCCCGACCCGCATGGCGATCGTCACCAACTGTGCGGCGCAGGGCAACATGTCGATCGTCATGGTGCTCACCTCGCTGGCGCTCGACCACCAGGGGCACTCGCTGGGGATGATCGCGATCTCCATGGCATTTCACTCCGCGGGCATGTATGCGTTCTCGATCCCGTTCGGGAAGCTCGCCGATCGCCTCGGGCGCGAAGCGGTCATGTTTCCGGGCGTCGCGACCACACTCATCGGAGCGGGCATGGTCGCATTCACCGAGCCGTATTGGGCCATCACCCTCGGGACCTTCCTCGTCGGGCTGGGCTGGTCGGCAGCCAACATCGCGGCGACGGTGGCGATCGCCGATTACGCCGAAACGATCGAACGCGGACGGGCAATCGGGGTCAACGACAGCTTCGCCGGCGCCATGAGCGTGGCCATGGCGCTGTTGACCGGACCGCTGATCCAGTGGCGCGGCCTGCCCGCCGCAGGCCTGATGGCAGTCCTCGTGGCGCTGGTACCGCTCTTGATGTTGCTCACCCTAAGGGCCGGGGAGCGCTCGGCGCGGCGCAAAGCGCTCGCTGCCCGTTCTGCGCGATAATGCAGCCCAGCCCTCGCCCCAGCCCTCTTCCGCCCGGGCGGGAGAGGGAGTGTTCCACTTTGAATATCGACATTTACGCAGGGAAATCGCTGCCATGAAGACACATGAATCGTTCAACGCGGTCGAGACGACGATCGGCGACATTCACGCTGCATACAAGTCGGGGCAAGTCACCGCCCGGCAACTGGTGCAGATCTATCTCGATCGCATCGACGCCTACGAGAAAAAGGGGCCGGCGATCAACGCCATCACCAACCTGAACGCGCGCGCGCTGGAAGACGCAGAGCGGCTCGATGCGGCCCTCAAGACCTCGGGTTTTGTCGGTCCGCTGCACGGCATCCCGCTGATCGTGAAGGACCAGTGCGATGTGAAGGGGATGCCGACCACGCTGGGCTCGGTGGTGTTCAAGAATTTCAATCCCGATCGCGACTGTTTCGTCGTCGACAAACTGCGCAAAGCCGGGGCGATAGTCATCGGCAAGGCCACGCTGGGCGAAATGGGCGCCGGGGACACGCACGGTTCGCTGTTCGGCTCCACGCGCAACCCCTACGATCTGGAACGCACCGTGGGCGGCTCATCGGGCGGATCGGCTGCCTGCGTCGCGGCCAATTTCGCGACCATCGCCATCGGCCAGGAAGGCTTTGCATCCATCCGCAGGCCCGCGATCTGGAACTGCACCGTGGGCATGCGCCCGACCGCGGGTTTGGTGAGCCGCGGCGGCGTCTACGCCGGCTGGCCGGCGACCAACGGCTCGCTCGGGCCCATGACGCGCACGGTCACCGACCTGGCGAAAGTGCTGGACGTGATGGTCGGCTACGATCCCGCGGACCCGATCACCGCGCGCGGCGTGGGCCAGATTCCTGAGAGCTACACCAACGTGCTTTCGCGCGACGGACTCAAAGGCGCGCGCATCGGCATACTGCGCGAGCCCATGGGTTTTCACGTCGAACCCGATTCGGCGGATTTCGCCAAAGTCGACGCCGTGTTCAACCGGGCGGTGGCCGACCTCGCAAAGGCAGGCGCGAGTCTCGTCGATCCCATCGTGATCCCGGAACTCCAGGCCCTGCTCGCGCTGCGGGCCGGCAACCCGGACGAGGAAGACGAATCCTTCGCCGCCTATGTCAAGGGATGCGCCAATGCCCCGTTCCGCTCGCGCGCCGAGGTGATGGCCTCACCGTTATTCGCCGACACCCTGCGGGGCGTAAAGACACGCTGGACCAAGGTCACGCCGCCCGGCGCGCATTACGAGTACCTGAAGGCGCGCGACCGGCTGATGACGCTCATGCTCAAGGTGATGGCAGACCACCAATTGGATGCCATCGTGCACAAGGCGGTCGAGCACCAGCCCACCTTGATCAAGGACGGCGTCAACCCGCCTTACGTCGACCAGAAAGGCGCGCCGCACATCAACACCTTCCTCGTGTTCGTGCCCTCGATCGTCGTTCCGGCGGGATTTACCAGCGACAAGCTGCCCGCGGGAATCACTTTCCTGGGACGTCCCTACGACGACGCGAACATGATTCGCTTCGCCTATGCGTACGAGCAGGCGACCAAGCATCGACGGCCGCCGCAAACCACGCCGTGACGGCTGCTTGATCGCGTTGAGCAACCGTCGTGGACTGCTGTAGTCACTTTTAACTCGAGTGCTGACGCAGTTGGGGATGGTTTGGTTTTTAAATAGGTCTCCTCTTTTCCTCAGTTGCATGCAACTGAGGAAAAGAGGAGATTGAGATAACGGCAAAAGCAACACCGATGATTCCGGATTAGCCAGGCTCGCGCATCCGGGCGATGTCCGGATGCGTTCTACCGGAGTTTGTCGTTCATCCTCTCGTTGCGGCAGCCCGCAGCGCCTTGGTGCGGTCCCAATCGATCTGGCGCGTCGCCGGATCGATCACGACCTTGAAGGCTTCCCGCGCGTAATCGACGGTCACGATTTCGTCGAGATAGACGTCCTCCCAGACCTTCTGCGGATCGCGCTCCTCGGGCCGGCCCACGCCGCCGCCGCCGCTGGTGTCCTTGATGACGCGGTCGCCCGCGAAAACCGGATGCAGCCGGTGGACCTTCGCCAGCTCTTTCTCGCCGGTCTTCGCGCGCACGATGAAGCACGAGTTGGGCAGCGAGGGCTTTCCGCCCAGACAGCCGTGGCTGAAAGTCGTCTCGCCCTGGCCGGCACCGGTGTGCATTCCCGCTTCGCCGCCGAGGTTCACGATCTCCCAGTGAAAGCCGGGACCGCCGGTCCACTTGCCGGCTCCCGCGGAGTCCTTGCGGAATTCGCGGCAGACGAACTGCCAGGGATACTTGATCTCGCAGTCCTCGTTGTTCGGCCGCGCGATCTCGCCCAGGCTGCCGATGGAAGCGACGCCCTTGTAGCCGTCATACCCGTTGACCGCGCCCGCCCCGCCCTCGCAGTGATAGCCCGGAAATACGTAAAGACCGTTGGTGCGCGGGTGAACGCCGTAGATGTACTGCCCGTAGCGCCGCCCCCAGCCGGCAGCCGCCTTGGCGGGGACAGCCGCGGACATCGCCATCATCACCGACTCGAGGATGGCGTGGCCCATGCTGATCGGAGCACCGCCCATCGCCGAGGGGTAGTTCGCATTGACCACCAATCCCTCCGGGGCAATGATGTCGATGCACCGCATCGTGCCCTCGTTGTGGAAATCCACCAGTTCCGAATCGAGAAAGAGAATGGCCCCTGCCATGGCCAAGCTGTAGGTGGTGGGATAGCTGCAGTTGACGAATCCCTTGCGCTGACCGTCGCTCTTGGAAAAATCGATCGCGATGCGCTCGCCCTTGACCGTGACTTCGCAGCGAACCGTCACCGGAACATCGAACTCCACGCCGTCGTCGTCGGTGGCGGACTCGCCGTAATAGGTCCCGTCCGGAATGGTCTCGATCGAGGCGTGCACCGCCCTTTCGGTGCGCTCCTGCATCACCGCCAGGCAATCGCTCACCGTGTCCATTCCGTATTTGGCGATCAAGTCGTGCAGGCGGTTTTCGGCCAGCTTGGTGGCCCCGATCATCGCCGCGCTGTCGGTGCGGGCGCCGTCGGCGAGCCGCACGTTGTTGAATATGAGCCGCGCGATGTCGCGCTGCTCGCGGCCCTTCTCGATCACCCGGATACCCGGAACGAGAAGCCCCTCCGAATGGATGTCGTAGGGATTGGAAAAATAGGCCCCGGGATAGGCCGCCCCGGTATCGTCCATGTGGGCGCGCGCCAGGGTCCAGAAAACCAGCCGGTCCTGGTAAAAAACCGGGCGGAAATAACCCCAGTCGGGCGGATGGCAGGAGTATCCCTTGTAGGGATCGTTGGCCAGGAACACGTCCCCGGGATGAATATCGTCGCCGTATTCCTTCATGATGTAGCGAACGGAATATTTTGCGCCGATGAACTGAACCGGCAGCCCGACCGGGATGGCGACCGTGTTCCCCTGCCCGTCCCAGATGCCGACCGAGATGTCCTTCATCTCCGAAATGAGATAGCTCTGCGAAGTGCGCTCGATCAGGCGCCGCATTTCGCGGCAGATCCGCTGCAGCGAATGCCAGACCGTCGACAAGGTGAGCGGGTCCACTTCCGCTGCTTGCCTTGCAGCCCCATCCGCCCCCGCAGCGATCGCCTTCGATTCCAAAGTGCTCGCGTCCATCGCATTACCTCCGCTTCAACAGATAGCTTCCCGTCTTGTCGACGGTGCAGACGAATTTCTCGGGAACGACAACCGTGGTGGCCTGTTCCTCGATGATCGCCGGGCCCGCTATTACGTTCCCGGCCAGCAGCCGCGCGCCGTCATAACAGGGCGTGTCGATCCAGTCCTTGCCGAACAGGCAGCGGCGGGTGCGCTTGAGCGCGGGCTTCGCCTCCGCAGCGCCGCGCGCGAGCGAAACGATCTTGAGATCGCGCTTTCGAATGACGGTCGCCCTGAGCGAGAAGGTCCTGAACTCGATCGCTCGCTGGGGAAGATCAAACGTGTACAGCTCCTTGTGCCGGGCATGGAACGTGGCCAGCACCGACTGCACGTCATCGAGCGTCTTGAGTTCCCCCGGCAGCGGAATCTCGATTTCGTGGAACTGGCCGACGTGCCGCATCTGCGCGGTTCGAGTCAGGACCAGTTCGGAAGCCTCGGCATGGCTTTCCCTGAGATCGGCCTTGGCCTGCTCGATGAGACCGCGGTACAGGTCTTCCAGGCGCTCGAGGTCCAGCTTGTCGGCGCGCACCATATAGCTCTGGGCATAATCGCGGCCGACATCCATCGCGAACATGCCGAAGGCGCTGTACAGGGCCGAATACTTCGGGATGACGACGCTGGGAATTCCCAGTTGTTCGGCGATATGAGCGCCGTGAACCGGGCCCGCGCCGCCGCCGACGATGAGGGCGAAATCGCGCACATCGTAGCCGCGCTTGGTCGAGAGCTCGATGACCTGATCGGCCATCAGCGAGTTGACCATGTTGAACATCGCCTGCGCGGCCTGGCTCTCGTTCATCTTCAGCGGCTCGGCCACTTTCCGGATCGCCTCGCGCGAGCGTTCCGCGTCCAGGACGATTTCCCCGCCCAGGAAGTAGTCGGTCGGGATATAGCCAAGAACAACATTGGCGTCGGTGACGGTGGGCAGGTCCCCGCCCCGCCCATAACACGCCGGTCCCGGGGCGGCACCCGCGCTTTGCGGCCCCACGCGCAACAGCCCGAGGGAATCGATCCAGGCCAAGCTCCCGCCGCCGGCGCCGATGGAATGCACTTCGACCATCTTGATCGCCACCCGCTCTTCTCCGACC
>JACQTO010000016.1 GCA_016210745.1 Betaproteobacteria bacterium | reverse complement strand
TAGAAACCAAATCTTCGCCAAATCTGTCGACGGTAAACTTGTAACTGATCAAATCCTGCCTACACCATGCAACTCGTACTGGTCACAGGACTCTCAGGCTCGGGCAAGAGCGTCGCGCTCCACGTCCTCGAGGATAACGGCTATTACTGCGTCGATAATCTGCCGGTAATGCTGCTGCCGGAGACGATCGAGCTATTGCGCGAGGCCGGCAACGAGCGCGTTGCCGTGAGCATCGATGCGCGCAGCGGGCGCACCATCGATCTCGTCCCCTGGCACCTCGACACCCTGAGGTCGGCCGGCATCGACGTGCGCACGCTGTTCCTCGAGGCGAAGATCGACACGCTGATCAAGCGCTTTTCCGAAACCCGCAGGCGCCATCCGCTTGCCATCGGCGATATCACGCTGGATGAATGCCTGGCGCGCGAGCGCGAACTGCTGGGCCCTGTCGCCGAAATAGGCCACCGCATCGATACCAGCGATCTGCAACCCAATGCGCTTCGAAACTGGATCCTCGACTTGCTCCAGGTCGATTCGGGCCGGACCATCCTCCTGTTCGAGTCCTTCGGCTATAAAGAGGGCATTCCGCTCGACGCCGATCTGGTGTTCGACGTGCGCTGCCTGCCGAATCCCCATTACGATCCCAAACTTCGGCCAATGACCGGGGTCGACGCGGAAGTCGTCGCCTTCCTGGAAAAGGAACCGCAAGTCGGCCGGATGCTCGCCGACATCCGCGGCTTTCTCGATACCTGGCTGCTGGCCTATACGCGCGACAACCGCAGCTATCTGGCGGTGGCGATCGGCTGCACCGGAGGGCGGCATCGCTCGGTGTACTTCGTCGAGCGGCTCGCGGCACATTTTCGCGGCCAGGTGCCGGTAGTCGTCCGGCACCGGCAGCTTTCGAGCTGACCACCCCGCCCTTCGGGTACCCCTGCTACACCGGCACAGCCGGAACCAACAAAGTTGGCTTTGCCGTTTATCGATCTCGTGTTTTCGTGCAGTTGCGTGCAACTGTACGAAAAACACGAGACCTATACGACATCCAATTCTTCGCCGAAAACGTCAGTCAACTCGTAAGCGACTAAAGCGGGGTGGCGCGAGGCGAAGAGGCGGCAGCCACCTGCGACAGCAATCGCTTCACCGGCGCCGGTATCGCTGCGCTCAGCGCTTCGTCGATGCCGAGCCAGAGCGAGCCGGCCTCGCGTGCCCGCGGTATGACGCGGCTCACCGCGCACCTGTAGGCCTGGATGTCGAGCGTGAAATGCGTGAACGCATGACGCAGCCGCGCCAGTTGCTCCACGCCGGCGATTTCGCAGCCGAGCCGCTTCGCGCAGTACGCCCCCGGGTCCCCGTCGAACGGCATTTCCGGCAGCGACCACAGGCCGCCCCAAATGCCTGCGGGCGGACGCTTCTCCAGCAGCACTTCGCCTGCGCGCTCCAGCACCAGCATTGCGGTCGCGCGCACCCGCACCGGCTTGCGCGCCCGCGGCGATGGGAATGCCGCTTGCCGCCCCGACGCACGCGCACGGCAGGTGGCGCGCAGCGGGCAGCTGGCGCACCCCGGATCGCTGCGCGTGCACACCGTGGCTCCCAGATCCATGAGCGCCTGCGTATAGCGCTCGATTCCGCGTGCCGGAAGGAGCGATTCTGCCCTGCGCCAGAGCTTCGCCGACACTTGCGCGTCCCCCGGATAGCCGGAAATCGCGAAGTGACGCGACAGCACGCGCTTGACGTTGCCGTCGAGAATCGCCTCTCTGCCCCCGAAAGCGAAGGCGGCGATCGCCGCTGCCGTGGAGCGGCCTATGCCCGGCAGTAGCTCGAGCGCCTCGCGCGAGCGCGGAAAAGAACCCCCGTGGTCGGCGGCGACCATGCCCGCGGCGCGATGCAGGTTGCGCGCGCGCGTGTAATAGCCAAGGCCCGCCCACAGCCGCAGCACCTCATCGAGGTCGGCGCGCGCAAGGCTGAGCACATCGGGGAATCGCGTGAGAAAACGCTGGTAATAGCCGATGACCGTCGGCACCTGCGTCTGCTGCAGCATGATCTCGGCCAGCCAGATCCGGTACGCATCGCGCGTTCCCTGCCAGGGAAGATCGTGGCGACCGTGGCAGGCCTGCCAACGCATGAGCCGCGCGGCGAAGCCGCGTGCTGGGTCGCGCGCCACCGCCTACTCGTTGGCGATGCCGAACGGCACATGGCCCGTGGCCACGTGCTGGCGTGCCGATTCGCAATGACCGCGCTGATCGTCGAAGAAGATATCGGCGCCGAATGCCTTCAGGAACGGCCCCTTGTCCAACCCGCCCAGGAAAAGCGCCTCGTCGATGCGGATGTTCCATGCCCGCAACGTGCGCACCACGCGCTCGTGCGCCGGGGCGCTGCGCGCTGTCACCAGCGCGGTGCGGATGGGCGAAGCATCCTGCGGAAATTCCGACTGGATGCGGTGCAGCGCGGACAGAATAGTCTTGAACGGGCCTCCGGAGAGCGGCTCCCTGGCGGCACTGGCTTCGCTTGCGGCGAAGGCATCCAGGCCGCTTGCCTGGTAGACGCGCTCGGCCTCGTCGGAAAAGAGCACCGCGTCGCCGTCGAAAGCAATGCGCAGCTGCGAGGTCTGCTCGACGTTCTGCCCGACGTTGGAGGGCAGGATGGTCGCCGCGGCATGTCCGGCATCCAGGGACTTGCGCACATCGACCGGACTGGCGGACAGGAACAAATGCGCGTCGAACGCCGGCACATAAGGATAGGTGTTTTCGCCGCCGGTGAAGGCCGCGCGCGAGATATCGAGCTGATAATGCTCGATCGAAGTCATGATGCGCAGCCCCGTGTCGGCGGTGTTGCGCGAGAGCAGGATCACCTCGACCCGGGGACGCGCCGGCGCCAGCTCGTTCAGCGAGAGCAGCTTCTTGACCAGCCCGAATGCGATTCCGGGCATGAGCACCCGGTCTTCATGTTCGAGCTGGTAGCGGTAATAGGCCTCGACGCCCTGTTCCATGAAAATGCGGTTCGACTCCTCCAGATCGAACAGGGCGCGGGAGGAAATGGCGACAACGAGTTTTCCGTCAAAGCTGGCGGGCATCGGCCTTAACCAAGCGAGATCCACAGGCGTCACTGCAAACGAACCGTTGCGCAACGGAAGCAACTCCTGGTCCGGGGCGCATGGCGGTCTCGTTCGCCAGTGCAGCGATAAATGATAGTACACCCGAGGCCAGCCTGGTCTGCGATGGGTCACAAGCCGATGCGACACGCACGGATCGCAGACACCGAATATCGCACCGGCCGGTGAGTTTCCTAAGCCGGATGAGCCGGAACAGCTGGTTTTGCCGTTTATCAATCTCCCGGCGCAGTTGCAAGCAACTGCGCCGGGAGACGAATTTATATACGGCGTCTTAAGTCCTGTCTCATACCACCGGCGGACTTGCGCGCTGCGCGCGCCAACCGCGCATTCTGCACGGATAAACGCCATCCGCGCAGAATGCGCGGTTATGGTTAACAGCAGGGACTTGGTAGGGTTTTGGCCGAGATCGTCGATTGTGCACGGACGGCTTCTCGTCCGCGCAACATCGCAACCCCAAACAACGGGCGGCGCGATTTACGTCGCCATGTATGGAAGCCCAATCTTCGCCAAATCTGTCAGCAGCAAACTTGTAGGTACTATTGAGAATTACATAACTGGATGACACTTTATCGTCGTCCCCGCGGAAGCGGGGACCCAGCGACTTTCGCTGAGCTACTCTGATAGGGGTCGGAAAGGAGCGATGGCCCCTCCCCGCCCTCCGAACCGTGTGTGCGGTTCGCCCGCGCACGGCTCTCCAGTCGGTAGTTTCCTCATCGGGACTGACTCGCCAGTACAAGGGCTTCGGTCATGGTGAAAAG
>JACQTO010000148.1 GCA_016210745.1 Betaproteobacteria bacterium | reverse complement strand
GCGTCTTAGTAAGTCCTGTCTCATGCCACAGCGGAGTTGCGCGCTGCGCGCGCCAACCGTGTTTTCTGCACGGATAAACGGCATCCGTGCAGAAAGCGCGGTTACGGTTAAGACCAGGACGGCTTAGGTTTTTATACGAGATCGCCGATTGCGTACGGATGGCCTTATCATCCGTGCGCAATCGACGATCCACGCGGACGGCTTCTCGTCCGCGCAACATCGCGACAACGGGCGGCGCTATTGGGGTCGCCGCGTACAATCAGGGAAGAAAAGATTCGATCGATTCGGCCAGCCTCTCGGGCTGGTCATGATGCAGCATATGGCCGGCATCATCGATGATGCGCTCGGTCAAGTCTCGAAAACACGCCTTGCGCTCGGCCAAGTCGGCGCCGGTGATTTTCGTCCGCTCCATGAAATCCTCGCCTTCCACCCAAAGCGCCGGCGCACTCACATGGTCCCAGCACGCCTTGGCTTCCTCGATGCGGTAGAGCACCGGGTTCACCCGCTTGTGCGCCGGATCTGCGCGCAAGCAGACCCGGCCCTCGGGCGTGAGCGCACCCCAGTGCTCCGCGAGGAACAGCGCTCTCGCGGAGGTCAGCCGCTGATTGTTCTCACGCAGCCGACTCGCCAGTTCATCGAAGGAGGCATAGTCGCGAAAGCGCGAATCCTTGTCGATCTCCCCCAACCATCGGGCGTAGCGCCGTGGGGCCTCCTCGCTTGGAGCCGGCGCCATCCCGAAACCCTCCAGGCATATCACCCGCGCTACACGCGCGGGACGAATACCCGCGTACATGCCGGCGACGTTGCTGCCCATGCTGTGCCCGACCAGATTGACCGGCTCCCCCGGCTGGAAACTATCGAGCAGCCGGTCGAGGTCGGCAAAATAATCGGGAAACCAGTAACTGTCCGCGCCGCTCCATTGCGTCAGACCGTAGCCGCGCCAATCGGGGGCGATGACGTGCCAGCGGCGCTGCAAAGCATCGACCAGAAACTGGAACGAGGCCGAAACATCCATCCAGCCGTGCAGCAGGAAAAGCTTCGGCCATTCCGGCTCACCCCAGCAACGGCAGTGGTAGCTGAGACCGCGGATGGCGGCAAAAACGGATCGGCTTGGTTTCACGCGCTGTGTCGCAGACGGGCAGAAGCGCGCAATGATAGCAGGGGGAGGCTGCCCCGCGGGCCACCCGGGAGTCCCCCGATGGGCGGCTAAGCGAGCCTCAGAGTTTCCTCGACCCTGCCCGAATCGAGGGTAACGCCGACCTTGGATCCGGGAGGCACGCCGAATTCGACCAGCATGCGCTCATCCTCGACCGCGCGCACGGCAACCACCAGTTCCAGGCCGTGAATCCAAACCGTGATGTCCTGTCCCGGCGTTACGACCTCTTCGAATTCGCTGCCAAGCACCCGTAGGCGCGCGCGCAACGCTTCGCGGTCCCCTTCACGTCCCGTTGGCAGCACCGAAAGCACACCCGACTGATCGAGATCCTCGCCCGCGATCACGATCCGATCGGAAAAAGAAACCCAGTGCCGCTGCAACCGTTGGTTGCGACGCGTATTCCAGAGCTGTGCCACGTTACTCATAGACTTTCCTTTGCATCGAATCGGCCAGACAGCGCAGGCAAATCGCCACCGCGCGGACCTGAAGCGCGATGTGAAACGGCAACCGCACCCCGCTTCGGATCCAGGCGGCGCGAAGAGCGGATTCGCTTGGAACCTTCGCTTCCAGTGGCAGGGTCAGTTGCGATTTCATCGCGGCTCCCGGGGGAGATTTGCCTGCGGGGCATCGGCGATCCGGCGCCCACACTCGCATTATCGTCATCCGCAATCCATTCATGAGGCGGAATACCGCCCCCGCAGCCGCTCAATTCCTGGTCTGCAGGTCCGCCCGGCGCCGATTTGTTAAGATCCGGGCATTTCCGGCGAGGCACGCATGGCGGTTTTCTCCCTTGGCGATCGGCGCGTCACTTTTTGTGGCGAGGATTGGTATATCGCCGACAGCGCTTCGGTGATCGGCTCAGTGTCCATCGGACATCAGACGAGCGTTTGGTTCAACGTCGTGATCCGCGGCGACAACGATACGATCACTCTCGGCGATGGCAGCAATATTCAAGACGGTTCGGTGCTGCACGCGGACTCCGGAATTCCGCTCACCTTGGGCCGCAACGTCACCGTTGGCCACAATGCGATGCTGCATGGCTGCAGCATCGGCGACGGCACCCTGATCGGCATCAACAGCGTGGTAATGAACCGCTCCGTGATCGGAGCCGGCAGCATTATCGGCGCCAACACGCTCGTCCCGGAAGGAAAGACGTTTCCCGACGGGGTACTCGTGCTCGGATCCCCGGGCAAGGTCGTCCGCGAGCTCACCAGCGAGGAAAGAATCGAGCTGCTGCGAATTGCCGAGGATTACGTGCAGCGCGCGAAGCTGTTCCGCAATGAGCTGAAAACCCAGCCGATCGCGTCCAATCACAAACGCCGGTCGCGCCGCTGACTCCGGAGACCATTCCGGGTCAAGACCCGGAATCGACGGCGTTTTCCACCGCTTTTCCCGCAGCCGTACGAGCGCCGGCCGGTCTAAGCTGTCTCTCCTGAGCGCATACCCCAGACGTATTGATGAAGCGGATTTCGCAAAAAGCTAAATATTTTGCGGAAGCCACCGATAACCCAACCTAAGGCGGTCTGGATCCAATTCCGGCCACCCCGCCGGAATCCATCAACTACGTTAAAGGAGATTCACCATGGCTATGGTCATCAATACGAACGTTGCCTCACTGAACGCGCAGCGCAACCTCAGCACTACGTCCAGCGCAGCCCAAAACGCCCTGCAGCGCCTGTCATCGGGCCTGCGGATCAACACCGCCAAGGACGACGCGGCCGGGCTGGCGATTTCCACGCGCATGAACGCGCAGATAAAGAGTTTGAACCAGGGCATCCGCAACGCGAACGACGCGATCTCCATGATCCAGACGGCCGAAGGCGGGTTGTCCGAATTGCAGAACATGATGACCCGTATCCGCGAGTTGGCGGTGCAGGCTTCGAGCGACACCGTCGGTTCCACCGAGCGCGGGTATATCGACACCGAGCTGCAGGAACTGCTCTCGGAAATGAACAACATCGCCAACCGCACCAAGTTCAACGGCAATGCGCTCCTGACCGGCGCCCTCGCCACAACCCTCGATGCTACGGGAACGGTGACGAACGGCTTGCAGGTCGGCGCCGCGTCGGTGACCAATATCGACGTCAGCGGTGCCGCGGCCGGCAAGACCTTCACCCTAAGCTATGCGGCAGGCACCGATACGCTGACCCTGAGCGACGGCACGAACTCGCAGGACCTTACACTGCTCATCATGGCAGCCGACAGCAGCCAAACGCTCAATTTCAGCGGGCTGGGAGTCTCGTTGACCCTTTCTTCGGTGGCAGGCGACGCAGTGGACACAATCGGCGCCGCATTGGCGACAAAAACGGTGATTACCTCCGCAGGCTCGGCCGCCGCGACCTTCCAGGTCGGCGCCGACTACGATAGCAACAACCAGGTGTCGGTGAGCTTCGAAGACGCGACCGTCGTCAACGGAAATGCCGATGCGGGAATCGACGGCCTGGCCGATGCGCTCGCCACCTTCACCGGCGCTAAAACCGCCGCGAACGCCGGCGCGCTGCTGTCTGCAGTCGACGACGCGCTGGACTCGATCAGCACCATGCGCGCCTCCTACGGCGCCGCGCAGAACCGGCTCACCAACGCGGTGAGCAATCTGCAGGCGACAAGTGAAAACCTCGCCGCCGCCAAGTCGCAAGTTACCGATGCGGATTTCGCCGCGGAGACGGCTGCCCTCACCCGCGCGCAGGTCCTGCAACAAGCGGGCACGGCAATGCTGGCACAGGCCAACTCGGCGCCGAACCAAGTGCTCGCGCTGTTGAGGAACCTGGGCTGAACGTTACTGCTACTACGGCGCCTCACGAGGCGCCTGGATAAGAAGCTGAGAAACCGGGTCAGGCGGGATTCCGCCGGGCCCGGGTTGGGAGAACAGCTGCGGCACAATTGGACTGAGCACTTGAATGCATTTCCACCCTCCGGCACGGAGCGCGCGATCGGGCGCGTCGTGCCGGTGCTTTGCATTGGCAGTTCCAGGAACTGAAAGGAGAACCCCATGGCAGCCGTATCGGGGAGCGGCGGAGCGACGCTCGATGTCAATAGCATTGTCAGCCAACTGATGCAGGTGGAAAGCCGGCCGCTCGCCCGGCTCGACCAGAAGGAGGCCAGCTACCAGGCCAAGCTTTCCGCCTACGGCAGTCTGAGCAGCGCGATCTCGAGTTTCCAGTCCGCGATGGGCACCCTGGCGAGCAGTTCGAAATTCCTGGCGCTGAAAGCCGCCGCCTCCGACGCTGACGTTCTGGCAGCCAGTGCCGGCGCCGCGGCGACGGAGGGCAGCTATTCGATCGAAATCACCACACTGGCTCAGCAGCAAAAACTCGCCGCCACCGGGGTCGCCTCGGTGTCCGCCACGATAGGCACCGGAGCGTCGACCACCCTCACCTTCGATTTGGGCACCATCAGCGGCGGCTCGTTTGACAGCGGCACCGGCAAGTACACCGGCGCCGGCTTCACATCGTCGGGAAACGGCACGGCGAGCGTGACCATCGATGCGACCAACAATACGCTTGCCGGCATCCGCGACGCGATCAATGCGGCCGAATTGGATGTGACTGCGAGCATCGTCAACGATGGCGGCGCCTCGCCTTACCGGCTGGTGCTCACCTCCGCCTCGACCGGCGCAGCGAACAGCATGAAGATTTCGGTCAGCGGCGATGCCACGATTTCCAGCCTGCTGGCGCACGACCCGCAAGGCGCCCCGGCCGCCCAAAACCTCTCGGAGAAGGCCACGGCAAGAAACGCCGCTCTCACGGTCGACGGATTGAGCATTTCCAGCGATACCAACACCCTCACCGAAGTGATTTCCGGCGTGACGCTCACGCTGAAGCAGACCAACGAGAACTCACCCCTCACCCTGACGGTCGCCAATCAGTCGGACGACGCACGAAATTCTGCCCAGGCCTTTGTCGATGCCTACAACGCGCTCGACAAATCCCTCAAGACCCTCACCTCGTACGATGCAGCGACCAAGATAGCCGGCCCGCTCCAGGGCGACGGCACGACCCGGTTGGTACGCAGTTCGATCCGCAGCATCCTGTCCGATACGCTGACGGGCGCCGGCGCATTTACCACTCTTACCGAGCTCGGCATAGGCTTTCAGAGGGATGGATCGCTCGAGTTGGACACCGACAAGCTGGAAGAAGCGATTGCGTCCGATGCCGCCGACGTGGCGGCGGTTTTTGCGCAGACCGCCCGAGCTACCGACCTGCTGGTCACCTATAGCGGGGCCAGCAGCAGCACAAAACCGGGCACTTATGCGGTGAACATCACGCAAATGGCCACCCGCGGCACCGCCCTTGGCGGCTCCGCGGCCGGCCTCACGATCACCGGCGGCGTGAACGACACGCTGGAGGTTTCGCTGGACGGCTACACGGCGACGGTGACCCTGGCGGCCGGTGTCTACGCCAGCGCCGACGCCCTCGCGCTGGAGGTGCAGTCGAAGATCAACAGCGCCGGCGCGTTCTCGACAAAGAACCGCTCGATTGCCGGGACCAGCGCAGCGGGGGTCATCACGCTCACTTCGGCCACCTGGGGTTCCGAGTCGGCGATATCGATCACCGGCGGCAACGGCGCCGCCAACCTTCTCGGCGCAAGCCCGACCAACACCGCGGGAGTCGACATCGCCGGAACTATCGATGGCCTCGCCGCGACGGGAACCGGGCAGACACTGACCGCCGCCGATGACGAGAGCGACGCATTTGGCCTCAGGCTGCTGATCTCCGGCGGCTCGATCGGCGCCCGCGGAACCGTCAGCTTTTCACAGGGCTACGCCGACCAACTGGAACGACTGGCAAGCGAATACCTCGATTCATCCGGCGCGATCGCCAACCGCACCGACGGCATCGGCGATTCGATCGCGGACATCGACGATCAGCGCGACCGGCTCAACATCCGACTCGCCTTGATCGAGCAGCGCTACCGGTTGCAGTTCACCGCGCTCGACCGGATGCTCTCCAGCATGAACCAGACGCAGATGTTCCTCACCCAGCAGATGAACAATCTCCCCGGCTTCAGCGACAATTCTTCCGGCGGCTGAGCCGATGGATCTGCAGAATCCGCACGAAACGCCGATAACTCCACCAAGGAACACCGTGTGGAGGAAAGCAAATGAACCCGTTTCGGTCGACTTCGGCGCGCGCTTACCAGGACATCGGCTTGGAGACGAGCATCGGCAGCGCCAGCCCGCACCAGCTCATCTTGATGCTGTACGACGCCGCTCTGAACGCGATCGGCGAGGCGCGAGGGCACATGAGATCGCGCAGCGTTGCCGCCAAAGGCGCGGCAATCTCCCGCGCGATCCGCATCATCGGCGAAGGGCTATGGGCATCACTCGACACGGACCGCGGAGGGTCCCTGGCCGCGCAGATGGGCGGTCTCTACGCTTATATGTCGAAGCGGCTGGTGGAGGCGAACTTGCATAACCGTGAAGACATGTTGACCGAAGTGCAAGGATTGCTCGGCGAAATGCGCTCCGCGTGGGCGCAGATCGGCATGCGCCCCGTGCAGCAGGCCGCGCCTGTGGCGGTGCCGATGGCGCAACGGGATCGCAGGGCAGTGAGCTACGGAGCTGTCTAGTGAGCGAAAACCTGAAGTATTACGAGTCGGTGGCGCTTGCAAGCGCGGCCATGCTGGAGGCGGCGCGCCGGTCCGACTGGGACGCGATGGTGGCCGCCGAGAAGCGCTGCGCCGAGATCATTTCGCGCCTCAGGGCGGCCGGCGGCGAGGCTTCACTGGGAGCGCAGGGCCGCCAGCGCAAGGCGGAAATCATCCGCTGCGTCCTCGCCAACGACGCCGAGATCCGGCGGCTGGTCGATCCGCGCATGCGCGAGCTCGAAGGAGTGCTTTCGGCGCACGTCGCGCAACGCCGCGTCGACCACGCGTATCGCCCCTGAGGGGCCCAAGCACAGCGGCCGGCTTCGCCTAGCGAGCGCCGACCAGGAGGGCGCGCAGTTGCAAGCGAATCTCGTCACGACCTACCTGCAAATGCTCGGCTCGGGCGGCCTGTCGCAGCGCGCCGACGTTCCCCGTGCCGCGCAGGCATTCCCTCAGTTCTCTCCGGGCGCAGCGCTCAGCGCCTTGATCGTTTCGCAGCTCGGGCCCGGCCTGTACCTCGCGGACGTCGACGGCCAGCGTGTGCAGTTGAACATTCCGGCGCCGGTCACCCCGGGCGAACAAGTATCGCTGCGGCTGCTGCGCCCCGGCCCAGTACCCGTATTCGACCTGATTCGGGCGGAACCAGCCCCGCAGAAGACGCAAACTTCGTTTTCGGGCGCCGCGCAATTGATCCGTCTGGTGCTCGCCGACAGCCTCCCGGCGGCAAAGCCGCTGGCTTCGGCACCGCTCGTCGGAATATCGGCCGATGCAGAGGAACTCGCCGGCGTGCTGCGCGCGGTCATGGCGCATTGCGGCGTGTTCTATGAATCTCATCTCCGCGCTTGGGCGGCAGGCAAGCGGCCATTGGCCGAACTGCTGCGTGAACCGCAGGCGGATTGGAGCGCACCCGCAAGCGAAGGGACAAATTCCGACGAAACGCGCGGACTGCCGCAGGCGATGATCGTCCCCGATGAGGCGAAAGCGATATTGCGCCGACAGCTGGATGCGCTCGAGTTGAACCGCGTCGCCTGGCGCGGAGCGCTCTGGCCGGAGCAAAACGCCGAGATCGTGATCACCGAGGATACGCCGTACCGCGAAGCGCCGGCCGCCGAGGCCATCTGGCGCGCCAAGGTGTCGCTGCGCCTGCCGCACCTTGGCGATGTGCGCGCCGAATTGAGCCTGCGCGAGAGCTCGCTATCGGTTGCGATCGGATGCGGCGACGAAAGAAGCTCCGAGCGCATAAGCGCGGATCTGCCTCAACTGCGCGCGCGGCTCGACGCAGCGGGCTTCGCGCACAACGACCTCAGGGTCTCGCTCCATGCAGCGTGCTGAACCGCGCACCGACTTGCGCCAAGCGGCCGCTGCACTGCGTTACCGCAGTGCGCAGGGGGCTCCGATTATCGTCGCCAAGGGCCAGGGCCTGATCGCCGAAGAAATCATCCGGCGAGCCCAGGAGGCCGGCGTGTACGTCCATTCATCGCCGGAGCTGGTCGGTCTTCTCATGCAGGTCGATCTGGATGAGCGCATACCGCCTCGGCTTTACAGCGCGGTGGCCGAGGTGCTCGCCTGGATTTGGCAGTTGGAGCGCGAGCAACGCGGCGATGCCCCGTTGAACGATCCGCTCGATCGATAGCCATGGGCAACTCATCGTCATTCGGGCCCATCGTCCAAGCAGACGAGCGCTACGCGCTGCGCTCCCGCTCGGAGATACTGTCGGTGCTGCGCGCTTTGCAAAAGCACGGCGCGATGATCACGCTCTATTTCGACCCGGGGCGCGAGTTTCTACTTACGACCATCCTCGCGGTCAACCCCGAATCCGACGAACTGATATTGGATCTCGGCGCCGACGCGCGCGCCAACAAGCTGCTGATCGAGGCAAGGCAAGTGCATGCGGTCGGCAACCAGGATCGCATCCGGATCGAGTTCGTTTCGAACCGGGCGGCGCAGACGACATTCGAGAAGCGCACGGCATTCAGCATGGGCTTGCCGAGCGTGTTGACGCGGCTGCAGCGGCGCGATTGTTACCGCCTGGATATCCCCAAGGGCGGACGCGTAAAGGCCCTCCTTCAACTCTCGCCTGCGCAGCCCAAAGAGCTGGTGGAAGCGGAGCTGCTCGACATCAGCTGCGGCGGCGTGGCGATTATTCGCTATGCCGAAGGCGAGCCGCTGAGCGTCGGGACCGTATACCCGGCCTGCACCATCAATCTGCCGTCGATCGGCACCATCTCGGCGCCGCTCGAAATCTGCAGCGTAGCCGATGTCACGCTTCGAAGCGGGACCCGCAGTCGGCGCATCGGCTGCCGCTTCGTCAATCTCACCGGCCAGATGCAGACCATGATTCAGCGCTTCATCAACAACGTCGAACGCGAGCGAGCGCGCCTGCGGTGGTGAATCGCGATCCGGGGTTGGGTCGCCTACAAGTTGATTGATAACAAGTTTGGCGAAGCCTTGGTTTCTAAATTCGTCTCCCCGTGCAGTTGCAGGCGACTGCACGAAAAGGGGGAGATTGATAAACGGCAAAACCGGCTTTCCGGCTTAGCGTTTGGTTCGAGTAGCCAGGCTGGCGACGTTCGGGTATCTTCGGCGTTTCGAATTATTTGAAACCTCGCGCAGCACTAGTCATGACCAAGCCAGATGAAGTGATTCTCGTCGATGAAAACGACAATCAGATCGGCATTTCGGAAAAAATCAAGGCCCATCTGGGAGGGAAACTGCATCGCGCCTTTTCGATTTTCATATTCAATGCGAGCGGCCAAATGCTCCTTCAGAAGAGGGCAAAGGGCAAGTATCACTCCGGCGGACTGTGGTCGAACGCCTGTTGCAGCCATCCGAATCCCGGCGAGAACACCGAGGCAGCCGCCCACAGGAGGCTGAACGAGGAATTGGGATTCGATTGCCCGCTCGTGGAGGTCTACCAGTTCGTGTACCAGGCCAAGCTGGACGGCGGCCTGAGCGAACATGAATACGATCATGTCCTGATTGGCTCATACGATGCCGAGCCGAGGGTGAATCCCTCCGAGGTCGACGATTGGAAGTGGATCGATCCGGCCTCCTTGCGCGAAGACATGCAACGCAATCCGGCCAATTACACGTATTGGCTCAGGGTTTCGCTTGACGACGTTCTTGCCAAGCTGCGGAATGGGAAAGCTAACTGAGCTGTTGCGACGGCTCTTGCCGAGTCAGACCTGCATGTTCATGATGTCGTGATAGGCCGACACCATTCGATTCCTCACCTGAACCACGAATTGAAGCGAAAGCGACGATTTCTGCAGCGACACCATCGTCTCCTCCAAGCTCACGGCGGGATTGCCGATCTGGAACTGGCGCGCCAGGGCCTGTGCCTTCATCTGCGAATCGTTCACTTCGCCCAGCGCGCCTTTGAGCCGCGCGGCGAAATCCCCCGGCCGCTGAGCGGCCTGTGCCGCGCCTTTGCGTCCGGCTGCCAGAACAGATCCCGCCTTCATCTCGGCGAGCAGCGCGTTCATCGACACTTTGTCCATTTCGACTCCTCTATCGTCGCGCACGCCGCGCGGCGTGCCGCCGGCCGCCAATAGTTCCTGTTTTTCCGCGTTTCGAAAGGTAGCACCGCAGCCCTTACGCAACTGAACCGATAAGCCGCGGAAAAGCCCGCTTTATCTCCGCTTTGACAGCCCCCCCGGGCGCGAATAATTGCCGGCATCGGTCAATCATTTACGGGGCAATCCGCGTGGCGTCTTTCGGAAGCGCACTCCAGGGATTGAGCCAACTTCCCGGCAGGCAGCAATTCGGGACCATCCTCGGACTTGCCGTGGTCGTGTCGCTCGCTATCGCGGCATGGATGTGGGGACAGACCCCCGACTACCGCGTGTTGTACAGCAACCTGTCGGACCGCGATGGCGGCGCGATCGTCGCCGCGCTCGGCCAGATGAACATCCCTTACCGAATGAGCGACGGCGGCGGAGCGATTTTGGTGCCCGCGACTTACGTGCACGACGTGAGGTTGAAGCTCGCCTCGCAAGGGCTGCCCAAGGGCAGCGTCGTCGGCTTCGAACTGATGGAAAACCAGCGAATAGGCGTAACGCAATTCCAGGAGCAGGTCAATTACCAGCGCGCGCTCGAGGGCGAACTGGGCAAGTCGATACAGTCGATCGCCGCGGTGCAGGCCGCCCGCGTGCACCTGGCGATTCCCAAGCCCACGGTGTTCTTGCGCGATCAGCAAAAGCCCAGCGCTTCGGTGCTGGTCAATCTCTACCCGGGACGCACGCTGGAGCGCGCCCAAATCGCGGGCATCGTCAATCTCATCTCTTCGAGCGTGCCCGAACTCGCGCCCAGAAACGTCTCGGTGCTCGACCAGACCGGGAATCTGCTTTCGGCGCAGACGCACGCCGAAGACGGCAGCATGCTCGATGCCTCGCAGCTCCAGTACCTCCAGAGCATCGAATCGAGCTACATCAATCGCATCGTCGCCATACTCGAACCGGTGCTGGGACGCGAAAACGTACGGGCGCAGGTGACTGCCGACATCGACTTCAGTTCCAGCGAGCAGATGGCCGAACTCTACAAGCCCAACGCCAAGCCGGAGGAGACCGCAGTGCGCAGCCAGCAGCAGAGCGAATCGGCCGCATCGGGAGCCTCGCAGGCGCAAGGCGTTCCCGGAGCGCTCTCCAATCAGCCGCCGGGGACAGCCAGCGCCCCGATCGGCAATCAGCCCACGCCTTCGAAACCCGGTGCGCCAATTCCCGCGGGTCAGACTTCGCCGGCCGCTTCTGCCCCGCCTGCTGCCCCGACAGCCGCGGCGCCAAGCGTGCGCAAAGAGACGACGACAAATTTCGAGATCGACAAGACCATACGCCACACGCGCAGCGCCACAGGGAACATCCGGCGCGTGTCGGCCGCAGTGGTTGTGAATCACAGAAAAATCACCGCCGAGAACGGCGACGTGAGTTTCAAAGCGCTTTCCGAGCCGGAGATGAGCCAGATACAGGCATTGGTGCGAGACGCGATCGGCTTCAACAAGGAACGCGGCGACTCTCTGAACGTCCTCAACGCTGCGTTCTCGCAATCCGAGCGGGAAACGCTGCCCGAGTTGCCGCTTTGGAAGCAGCCCGAAACCATCGGGACAGCCAAGGAGGTCGGTAAGAATCTCCTGATTGGATTGCTGGCGCTCTACCTCCTGCTCGGCGTGGTCAAGCCGCTGTTGAACAAACTCGCGACCTACAAGCCCCCGCCCCCGCCGCCGGCGAGCGAAGTGCACGTTCTGCAACGCTCGCAATCGACCGACCGCCTCGGCGAGGCGCGGTTGATCGCGCAGCAGGACCCGCGGGTCGTGGCAAACGTGGTACGCGGCTGGGTGAACAAGAATGGATGAGGAAGGACTGAACCAGGCGGCAATCTTGCTGCTCTCCATCGGCGAGGAAGAGGCCTCCGAAGTGTTCAAGTTTCTTTCGCCGAAAGAGGTGCAGAAGATCGGCGAGGTCATGGCCAAGATCAAGAACGTCACCCGCGACCGGGTCGATGCGGTGCTCGGATCGTTCTGCGAGGTGGCCGAGCAGCACACTTCGGTCGGGAATAACGGCGACGATTACGTTCGCAGCGTTCTGAACAAGGCGCTGGGCAGCGACAAGGCCAACTTGCTGCTCGACCGCATCCTGCAGGGAAACGACGTGTCGGGCATCGAGGGTCTGAAATGGATGGACGCCAGCGCGGTCGCCGAGTTGATCAAGGGAGAACATCCGCAGATCATCGCGACCATTCTGGTGCACCTGGAGCGCGACCAGGCCTCCGACGTGCTTGGGCATCTGGGCGAGCGCCTTCGCAACGACGTCGTGTTGCGCATCGCCACGCTCGACGGTATCCAGCCCTCCGCGCTTCAGGAATTGAACGACGTGCTCGGCAAGCTGCTTTCCTCCGGCGACAAGGTCAAGAAGACCGCCATGGGCGGTGTGCATGCCGCCGCCGAGATCCTGAACTTCTCCGGGGCCGCCCGGGAAGCCGCGATCATCGAGGCGGTGCGCGAGTATGACGCCGAACTGGCGCAGAAGATTCTCGAGGAGATGTTCACCTTCGACAATCTCATGGATGTCGACGACCGCGGCATTCAACTCCTGCTGCGCGAGGTTCAGTCGGAGTCGCTGATCGTTGCCCTCAAGGGAGCCAAACAAGACCTGCGCGACAAGATATTCAAGAACATGTCGCAGCGCGCCGCCGAAATGCTGCGGGATGATCTGGAAGCGAAGGGCCCGGTCAAACTGAGGGAGGTCGAGGCCGAGCAGAAGGAAATCCTGAAGATAGCCCGCCGGCTCGCCGAAGAGGGCCAGATCTCGCTCGGAGCCAAGGGCGAAGAAGCGTATGTCTAGCGAAATACATTTGAAATTTGCCTCCAGCGTTGCGATGTTGCGCGGACCAAAAGCCGTCCCGGTTTTATCCATAACCGTGTTTTCTGTACGGATGAATCCGTACAGAAAACACGGTTGGCGCGCGCAGCGCGCAAGCCTGCTTGTCGCAGGCGACGGCATTAAAGACGCCGTATCGTGCGAATGGCGATGTTGCGCGGACGAAAAGCCGTCCGCGCGGATCGCCGATTGCGCACGGATGATAAGGCCATCCGTGCGCAATCGACGATCTCGTATGGGAACCCAAGCCGTTCCGGTTCTATCCGGAACCGGGTCTTCAGTGCGGATGCCTTTTATCCGTACTGAAAACCCCGTTGGCGCGCGCAGCGCGCAAGGCCACGGTCGGCTGACTGACCGTCGATTTCATAGCAGGAAAAATGCATGAGCGCGCGCTTTATTCCGAAGGAAGACATCGCCGCCTGCGAGCGCTGGGAGTTGGGGGCCATCGGCGAGGCGGCCGTGCGTTTCGACCCGAACGTGCGCCTGCCCACGGCGGGGGAAGTCCAGGAACTGCAGGAACAAGCGGTCCGCGAGGGCTATGCCGCCGGCGTCGCACAGGTCGAGTCGCAGGCTGCGCGATTGGCCGCTCTGCTGCAGGGGTTTGCCGCTGCGCGCACCCGCTTCGAAGACCTCGTCGCCGAGGATGTACTCGCGCTCGCGCTCGATATCGCCGGACAGATAGTGCGCACGGCCCTCAAGGTACACCCCGAGTTGGTCCTGCCGGTGGTGCGCGAATCGATAAGGCTGTTGCCTTCGGCGCAAGGTGATGCCCTGTTGATACTCAATCCGCTTGACGCGGCGATCGTGGAGGAGCAACTCGCCGAGGAGGTGCACAGCGGAGGATGGCGGGTCGTCGCCGATGCCTCGGTTGCCGCCGGGGGCTGCCGCATCGAGACCGGCGCCGGCGAGGTCGACGCCACCTTGGGGAAACGCTGGCAGCGCGTGATCGCGACCTTGGGAGTCGAGCATGAATGGCTCGGATAGCGCGAGCGCCTGGCCTGGATTTTTTGCCAATTGCCGCGAGCTGGTTCGCTCCACGCATCCGTTCGAAGTGCACGGCCGGCTGACGCGCGTGGCCGGCCTGGTCATGGAAGCCGTGGGCTTGAAGCTCGCCGTGGGCAGCGCGTGTTTTGTGTCTCAACCCGGTCTGCCCGAAGTGGAAGCTGAAGTAGTCGGGTTTTCCGGCGACCATCTCTATCTCATGCCGGCCAACGACGTGTATGGCCTCGCGCCCGGGGCTCGAGTCACCACGATGCCTTCCATACACGAGCCGCCGACGCCCGGACGCCTGCGGCATCCCTGGCGGCGCATAGAAGACCGAGCCAAACACCTGCCGGTGGGTGACGCGCTGCTGGGCAGGATCCTGGACGGTGCCGGCAGGCCGCTCGACCGGCAAGGTCCGGTTTCGGCCAAGCGCGTCGCGCCGCTGCAAAGCCGGCCGATCAATCCGATCGAGCGCGAGCCGCTCAAGAAACCCTTGGATGTCGGCGTGCGCTCCATCAACGCGCTGCTATGCGTAGGCCGGGGACAGCGCATGGGGCTTTTTGCCGGCAGCGGCGTAGGCAAATCGGTGCTGCTCGGCATGATGGCGCGCTATACCGCCGCCGACGTGATCGTCGTCGGACTCATCGGCGAGCGCGGCCGCGAAGTGAAGGAATTCATCGAGAACAGCCTCGGTGGCCAGGGCCTGGCACGCGCGGTGGTCGTTGCCGCACCGGCCGACACGCCGCCGCTGATGCGCCTGCAGGGTGCGGCCTATGCCACCTCCATTGCAGAGGATTTCCGGGCCCGCGGCCGGCACGTGCTGCTGATCATGGACTCTCTGACGCGCTATGCCATGGCGCAGCGCGAAATCGCTCTTGCCATCGGCGAGCCGCCGGCCACGAAAGGCTATCCGCCCTCGGCGTTCGCGAAGCTGCCGCTGCTCGTGGAGCGGGCCGGAAACGGGGCCGCGGGCGGCGGCTCGATCACGGCGTTCTATACCGTTCTCACCGAAGGCGACGATCCGCACGACCCGATCGCAGACGCGGCACGCGCGATTCTCGACGGACACATCGTCCTGTCGCGCACGCTGGCCGATCAGGGCCACTACCCTGCGATCGACATCGAGGCTTCGGTCAGCCGAGCGCTGCACGCCATAGTGCCGCCCGGCGACGTCGAACATATCCGTCAGTTCAAGCAGCTCTACAGCCGCTATCACCGCAGCCGCGATCTGATCAGCGTCGGCGCCTACAGCGCCGGCAGCGACTCGGTGCTCGACACCGCAATCTCCCTTTATCCGCGCATGGAAGCGTTTCTGCAGCAGGACATGCGGCAAAAAGTGAGTTTCGAGGACAGCCGCCGCACGCTCGCCCTGCTGCTTGCGGCGCGTTCACAACAGGAGCACGCATGACACGCCGTAACCAGTTGCAGGTTCTCGTCGATCTGGCCGCGCATCGCAGCAATGCCGCCGCGCGCAATCTCGCACTGCTCAATAGCCAGGGTGAAAAAAGCGAGGAAAAGCTGCGGCTGCTGAGAAGCTATTTGCAGGAATACCGCGCACGGCTGGACGAATCGATCCGCGAGGGGCTGGACGGGGAGCGTCTGCGCAACTACCTCGCCTTCATTTCACGGGTAGAGCGCGCCATCGCCGAGCAGTCGAGCGAGGTGGAGAAGGACAAGGCGCGAATCGAATTCGGCAAGAAACGCTGGCAAGAGGAGGAGCGACAGCGCCGAACCTTCAAGACGCTGGTCGATCGCCGCCACCGGGAATCGATACTGGCCGACGAACGCGTACAGCAAAGGCAGAACGACGAATTCGCCTCGCGCGCCGCATCCCGGCCGCTCACCACTGCCCGCTGAGGATCCATGCCAGAGCCGATTGCGGTTGCAACTTCCCCGGCGATGCCCGCCCGGTCCGGCCCCGCTCCGAAAAACGGCGAAAGCGGCGAAGGAAACGCCGGACTGGGCTCGCCGGCGGCCCCCGCACTTGCGCAGAGCGAAGTGGTTTCCTGCAATCCGGCCTCCTCGCAAGAGGAAACCGCCCCGTCCGGAGGATTCGAGGAACTGCTCGCAGCCCGGCTTGCGATGATGGGAACCACTGCCGCGGATTCCAGAACCAGCGGCGGCCTTGGCGCCGCCAAGTCCCGCTCCGATGACCTTGCTTCAGCCGAGGACACGAGCGAAACCGGTATTGTTGCCGCCGTTCTGGCGGAGACTGCGGCATTGGCCCCCGCGACCGAGGTCCCTGTGCAGGCCGCCTCAGTGCTCAGCCCCGGAACTGCTGCATTGCATTCCCAGCAGCAGGCCGTGCCGGCGGCTGACCCGTCTGCCTCCGTCACTGGCATGGCGATACCCATCTCATCGCCGCTCGCGAATCAAGTTACACCGCCGACACCGTCGCCCCATGCTCCCGCCTCGGGTCTGGCGGAATCGTCGCCCGCGCGACGGACTTCGTCTCACAGCGCCGATCCTGCCGGCACCGCGCCCGGGCCAGCCGGCGCCGAAGCCTCCGATCGCTCCATCAGCACGGCACGGCCCGAGCGAACCGTCGTGCTGGCCGATGACAAGCGCGGCGATGGGAAGCCCGAAATGCCTCCGCAGCAGCGCGAAGGCGCTTTCATGGCGGCGAGCGCCCCTGTGCAAACGGACCGGGTACCCGAACTGCCGCCCCGCGCGGACATTTATCCCTCGAATGAAAGCAGGCCGTCGGGTCCGATGCCGGTCACCCACGTTTCGCATCCGCTTGCCTCCGCCGAATGGAACCGCGAGTTCGGCACCCAGGTGACCCTGTTCGTCTCGCGCAAGGACTCGCAGGCCGAAATCCGGGTCAATCCACCCGAACTCGGCCCCGTCGAGGTGCGGATCGGATTTGACGGCGACAAGGTTTCAGTGGCATTCGCGGCAACGCCGGCCGAAACGCGCCAAGCGATACAAGACGCGCTGCCGCAACTGCGCGAACTGTTGGCCGAACGTGGGCTCTCGCTGGGAAATGCGACCGTGGGCGCGGAATCCTCACCGCGCGAATTCGCGCCCGCGCCACGCTTCGCGGGGCATAACTCCTCGCGCGAAGCCACGCCGGTGCGCGAAACCCACGCGGTACACCTCACGCACCGTCTGGTCGACACCTTTGCGTAAGCCCGCAATGCCCGGAACCAAAGAGGAATTTGGCTTCCAGAGTTGCGATGTTGCGCGGACGAAAAGTCGTCCGCGCGGATCGCCGATTGTGCACGGATGAAAAAACCATCCGTGCACAATCGGCGATCTCATATGAAAACGCCAGTCCGTCCGAGCCGTTATCCGTAACCGGGTTTTCAGTACGGATGTTTTTTATCCGTGCTGAAAACCCGGTTGGCGCGCGCAGCGCGCAAGGCCGCGGTCGGCTGACTGACCGTCGTAGCCCCGGCGCAAATCCGAAACAGCGTCACCAAAGAACGCCTGTTCCGGACATTGCCGCAGAACCGAATCGCCAATAATTCCTTCCAGCACCGCCGCATTGGAGAGTGATACATGGCCACCGCTGCCAGAGCAATCGACGACAAGCACGCAGCCCCCGCGGAGGATGCGCCCGCGCCGGAAAAACCGCGCCGCAAACTGAGTGCAAAGATGTTGATCGCCCTGTTTGCCGGCGTCTTTGCGCTCGGCGCCGGCGGCGCCTCCGCCTGGTATTTCACGGGCACGGCCGAGGCCGAAGTCAAGGGGGTGAAAGATTCGGTCAAGGCCCCCAAAGCCGGCAAGGCAGCAAAGACCGCCGGCGGGTCCGAAAAGCCGGCCAAGCCTCCGGTGTTCCTGACGATGCCTCAGTTCACCGTCAACCTGCAAGGGGAGCATGGCGACCAGTTTTTGCAGACCACCATCGTGTTCGAACTGACCGAAGAAAGCGCCGTCGAAGCCGTGAAAGCGCAAATGCCGGTCATCCGCAGCCGCCTCCTGCTGCTGCTCTCTTCCAAGAGGCCAAGCGAAATTTCGACGCTCGCCGGCAAGGAGACACTGGTGCAGGAAATCATCGGCGAGGCGCGCAAATACGTAAGCTTCGCCTCCGCCGAGCAGCGGCTTTCGCGGGTTCACTTCAATTCCTTCGTCATCCAGTAGCGATGGCCGCCGAATTCCTCTCCCAGGACGAAGTCGATGCCCTGCTGCGCGGCGTCAGCGGGGAGGCCGAAGAACCGCAGGCCGTCGAGGAAACCGGAGGAATCCGCTCCTACAACCTCGCGACGCAGGAGCGCATCGTGCGCGGGCGCATGCCCACGCTCGAAACGATCCACGAACGCTTCGCCCGCAACCTGCGCATCGGCCTGTTCAACTTCATGCGCCGCTCGCCGGAGGTCGCTGTCGGGCAGATCCGCACGTTGAAATACAGCGAGTTCGTCCGCAATGTCGTGGTGCCGACGAACCTGAATATCGTGCGCCTGGCGCCGCTGCGCGGGAACGCGCTGTTCGTTCTGGAGCCGCGGCTGGTATTCACGATCATCGACAATCTTTTCGGCGGCGACGGCCGTTTCCAGACTCACGTCGAAGGCCGGGATTTCACCACGACCGAGCATCGCATCATCCAGCGCCTGCTGCAGGTGGTGTTCGAAAACCTGGAGCGAGCCTGGGCCCCGGTGCACCCGCTCAAGTTCGAGTTCGTCCGCTCGGAGCTGCACACCCAGTTCGCATCGGTGGCGACGCCAAGTGAAATCGTCGTGGCCACCAGTTTCAACATCGAACTGGGAAGCGGCGGCGGGGATTTTCACCTGTGCATACCCTATGCGAGCATCGAACCGATCCGGGACACCCTGTGTTCCAGCATGCAGGGCGATGCGAGCGAGCCCGACCGGCGCTGGGTCCGGATGCTCTCGCGCCAGGTTCAATCGGCCGAGGTGGAAATGGTCGCCACACTGGGTCATTCCGACATTTCGGTGGGCCACTTGCTCAATATGAAAGTCGGCGATGTGGTCATGATCGACATTCCCGACACCGTGGTGGCGACGGTCGACAACGTGCCGGTATTCGACTGCAAATTCGGCACCCTGAACGGGCAGTATGCGATCAAAGTGAACCACATTCTCACCGTTCCCCAGCGGGACAACATTTTGGAAGATGACCATGGCTAACGAATCACCCCAGGCATCCGCAGACGCGGGCGATTGGGCCGCGGCGATGGCCGAGCAGGCGTCGGCCTCGGTCACGTCGATCGATCCGACGCCGGGCAAGCCCAAGCCGGCCCAAGGCGCGCTGTTCGAGAAATTCTCCGGGGGAGTAGCCTCGGGGAACTCCAACAACGACCTCGACATGATCATGGACATTCCAGTCCGGCTGACCGTCGAGCTGGGGCGTACCAAGATCACCATCAAGCAAATCCTGCAGCTCGCGCAGGGCAGCGTCATCGAGCTCGACGGCCTCGCCGGCGAACCGATGGATGTGCTCGTCAACGGCTGCCTGATCGCGCAAGGCGAAGTGGTGGTGGTGAACGACAAGTTCGGCATTCGCGTCACCGACATCATCACGCCGTCGGAGCGCATTCGCCGCCTTAATCATTGACACCCCGTGGATAGTCCAGCTTTCGGCATCATGCAAATGCTTCTCGGCCTCGCCCTGGTCCTCGGTCTGATCGTACTCGCCAGTTGGGCGCTCAAGCGCTTCGGCGCCGGGGCCACCTCCTCCGTCTCGGCGATCAAAGTCCTCACCGCCGCCTCGGTCGGTCCGCGCGAGCGCGTGGTCCTGGTGGAAATCAGCGATACCTGGCTCGTGCTCGGCGTCGCCCCCGGCCGCGTCAGCGCCCTGCACCAGCTTCCGAGGCAGGCGCTTCCGGCGCCCGAGCCCGCTGCACGGGGTTTCGGCAAGTGGCTCGCCGACGCGCGCCGCGCCCAGGGCGGCCCGAGATGAGAATCCTGATCGCCGTGGTCTTCCTATTCGCGCTGCCGGAACATACTCTGGCGCAGGCCGATCTGTTCTCCGTCACCAGCGCACCGGCCGCCGCCGGTGGCCAGACCTGGTCGCTGTCGCTGCAGACGCTGCTGCTGCTCACGGCACTCACTTTCCTGCCCGCGGTGCTGTTGCTGATGACCGGTTTTACGCGAATCGTCATCGTGCTCTCGCTGCTGCGCCACGCCCTGGGCACCCAGAGCTCGCCGCCGAACCAGGTGTTGATCGGACTCGCGCTGTTTCTGACGCTTTTCGTGATGGCCCCGGTGCTCGATCGCATCTACAGCGACGCCTACCTGCCTTACACGGAGAAGAAGCTTTCCTTCCCGGACGCGCTGGCAAAAGCGGAGATTCCGCTCAGAGGCTTCATGCTCAAGCAGACCCGCGAACCGGATCTCGCGATGTTCATGAAGCTCTCGCGCAGCGAACCGGTGAGCCGCGCCGAGGACATTCCGCTCAAGGTATTGGTTCCGGCGTTTGTCACCAGCGAGCTCAAGACTGCGTTCCAGATCGGCTTCATCGTCTTCATACCCTTTCTAATCATCGACATGGTAGTGGCGAGCGTGCTGATGTCGATGGGCATGATGATGCTCTCGCCGGTGCTCATTTCCCTTCCGTTCAAGCTGATGCTGTTCGTGCTGGTCGACGGCTGGAATCTCCTGGTCGGTTCCCTGGTAGCGAGCTTCGCCGCATGATGACCTCGCAATCCGTGCTGTCCATCGGCCAGCAGGCGCTGGAGGTGGCCTTGCTGATTTCGGCGCCGATGCTCCTCACCGCCCTGGTCGTCGGGCTGGTGGTATCGGTACTGCAGGCGGCGACGCAAATCAACGAAATGACGCTCTCGTTCATCCCGAAACTGGTGGCGATGTTCGTCGCCCTGGTGATCACCGGGCCGTGGATGCTGGCGACCTTCGTCGATTACATGCAGAGGCTGCTCGCCGGAATCCCGGGCACGATTGGATGATCGCAATCCCGGCCGGAGATCTCTACGGCCTGATCAATTCGTTCTTCTGGCCGTTCGTTCGGCTGCTGGCGCTGATCGCCACAGCGCCGCTGCTCAATCATCGAACCGTTCCGGCGCGCCTGAAAATCGCTCTTGCGATCGCCTGCGCCATCGTCGTGGCGCCGACGCTGCCCCCGATGCCCGCCGTGGAGCCCTTCTCCGGTGAGGGCGTTCTGCTTCTGCTGCAGCAATCGCTGGTGGGAGCTGCAATCGGCATCGCGATGCAGTTCGTATTCGCGGCGATCGAACTCTCCGGCGATATGATCGGCCTCCAGATGGGGCTTTCGTTCTCCGGCTTCGTCGATCCGCAGAACTCGGCCAGCACGCCCCTGATCGGCAGCTTCATGGTGATGATCGCCTCGCTGGTATTGCTTGCAATCAACGGCCACCTGATGATGATCGCCTCGCTGGTGGAGAGCTTCCAGGCCATACCGATAGCGGCGCGCCCCGAACACGGACTTGGCCTCGAACGCCTCATCTCCCTCGGCGGCGAGATATTCCGCATCGGTCTGCATCTGTCGCTGCCCGTGCTCGCGACCCTGCTCGCACTGAACATCACCATGGGCGTGCTCACCCGCGCCGCGCCGCAGCTCAACGTGTTCTCGGTGGGATTCCCCATCACGCTCCTGGGCGGTCTTTTGCTGTTGGGCTTTGCTCTGCCGTTCGTCGGCATTGCGATCGAGCGCTCTATCGTGCAGTCGCTCAGCATCGTCGGCCGGTAGCCGGGGCAAGTCCGGGCGATCTTCGATAGTCCCTTGCAAACGCCCCTTTGACAGGCAGTTACAGCGCAGACGCTCGCGGAAAAATCAGCTCGCCACCAGCCGCAGCGAAGGCGAATGGCCGCCGACCTGGCACAGGCGCCTGCCCGCGCCCAGGAGTTGCCCGCAGGCGAACGCCGGCAGCGGCACCGACAGCAGGTAGCCCTGCACCTGATCGCAGCCGTTGGTGAGCAGGAACGTGAGCTGCTCCTCGGTTTCGACGCCCTCGGCGATCACCGTCAGCTTCAGGCTGTGGGCCAATCCGATGATGGCGCGCACGATCGCGGCGTCGTCGTGGTCGGAAATGATGTCCTGGACGAACGAGCGGTCGATCTTGAGCGTATCGATGGGAAAGCGCTTGAGATAGGCGAGGCTCGAGTAGCCGGTGCCGAAGTCGTCCACCGAGATGCGCACGCCGAACTCTTTCAGGGACAACAGAATCCGGTTGGCGTCGTCCGGATTCCACATCAGCGAGCTTTCGGTGAGCTCCAGCTCGATCAGCCCGGGATCCACGCCCGATTCGCTGATGATGTCGATGATGGAGCGCACCAGATCCCGGTGCTGAAACTGCCGCCCCGAGAGGTTCACCGATATCGGCACTACCATGATTCCCGCGTCGTCCCAGGCGCGCAGCTGCGCGCAAGCCGCGCGCACCACCCACTCGCCGGTCGGCACGATGAGGCCGGTCTCCTCCAGCAGCGGTATGAATTTGCCCGGCGATACCATGCCGAACTCGGGGTGCTGCCAGCGCATGAGCGCCTCGACGCCGATGATTCGGCCGCTCCTCAAATCGGCCTTGGGCTGGTAGTGCAGCGTGAACTCGCGCCGCTCCAGGGCGCGCCGCAGACTGTTCTCCAGGTGCAGATTTTCCCCGGAACGGGCGTTCATCTCCGTCGTGTAATACTGGAAGTTATTGCGTCCGGCCTGCTTGGCGCGGTACATCGCCGAGTCGGCATTCTTGAGCAGCGCTTCCGCATCCGCGCTGTCGCTCGGGTACAGCGTGATGCCGATCGACGCGGTGACGAAGATCTCATGACCCTCCACATCGAAAGGCTCGGCGAGCGATTCGAGCACCTTCTGCGCCACGATGGCCGCGTCCTGCCCCTTGGCAAGATTCTGCAGGATGAGCGCGAATTCGTCGCCGCCCAGGCGGCTCACCGTGTCGCCCGAGCGCACCAAATGCGACAGGCGCCGCGCCACCGCCAGCACCAGTTTGTCCCCTGCGGAGTGCCCGAGCGTGTCGTTGATCACCTTGAAGCGGTCCAGGTCGATGAACATGACCGCCGTGGTCCAGCTCTCGCGCTGGGACTGCGCCAGCGACTGCGCCAGGCGATCCTGGAACAGCACCCGATTGGGCAGCCCCGACAGATGATCGTAATGGGCGAGGTAGGTGAGGCGCTCCCCGACCCGCTTGCGCTCGGTGATGTCGACCGTGATGCCGGCGATGCGGTGAACGGCACCGCTCGATTCGCGCACCGGGAAAGCGCGCTCGTGCACCCAGCGCAGCGTGCCGTCGGGCCACAGGATGCGGAATTCCTCGTCGTAGTCCCCGTAGGGCGCCTTGCGCCGCCCGGCCAATACGCGCGCGTGATCGCCCGGGTGCACGGCTTCGACCCAGGTGGCGAGGTCGGCGTACACCCGATCGGGGCTGCGGCCCCATACCGCTCCGAAGGCCGGGCTCACGTATTTGAGCTGTTTCAATGCGGCATCGGCAATCCAGAATACCTCCGGGATGTTGCCTGCCAGCTGCCGGAAGAGTTCCTCGCTGTTTTTCAACGCGACATCGGCTAGACGGTGCTCCCGGCGCCCCGCCGCTTCCCGCAGTTCGCGCTCCACCGCGGGAACGAGGCGCGCGAGATTGCCCTTGATCAGATAGTCGTTCGCGCCGGCCTTCATTGCCTTGACGGCTGTATCTTCGCCGATGTTGCCCGAGACGATGATGAAAGGCAGATCGATCGCGCGGCTCTTGAGGACCTCCAGTGCGCGCAGTCCCGAAAATCCCGGCATGCTGTAATCCGCGACGAGGATGTCCCATGCCTCATCCTCCAGCGCCTCGCACAGGTGCGCCTCGGTGTCTACGCGCCGATATTCGACCTCGCAGCCGCCGCGCCGCAATTCCTCGAGCAGCAGCAGCATGTCGTCTTCGGAATCTTCGACGAACAGAACGCGCAGCGGTGTGCCGGTTTCGCTCATATGCGCCGGTAGGGGTCCAGGTTGTGGTCCATCCAATAGTTCAGGATCGACCCGACAGCCGCGTGGTAGTGGTCGGCGTCGACAGGCTTGGCGACGTAGCCGTTGACTCCCATCTCGTAGCAGCAGCCGACGTCGCGGTCTTCCGCGGACGAACTGAACACCACCAGCGGCAACAGTCGCGTGCGCGGATCGGCACGCAGACGCCGAATGACATCGAACCCGTCCAGCCGTGGCAGCTTCAGGTCGAGGATCACCAAGCGCGGCAGATTCGCCACCGAGGGCGATTCGCTCGGAAGAATGTAGTGCAGAGCCTCTACGCCGTCGTGGGCTACCTCGACCGGCGTATCGATCCTATGCCCGCGCAATGCCCGAAGCGTGAGGACTGCCTCGTCCGGGTTGTCTTCCACCAGCAGGATTCCATTGCCCGCAACCATGTTTTCTATGGAACCCCCGAAAGTGGAACTCATCAGCACCCGGCTGGTCGCCGGGGTGTCTCCTGAGGAGTATCGGCGGGGAATGGGGAATCTTTAGAGCAGGATTCGGGATTCATTCGGTGCGAAAAAAAGCCCCTGCAAACCAGGGGCCCTCTTCTGCTGCTCAGCGCAATTCAGCTCATCTAGGCGCCATTCGGATCGCACCGTCCAGGCGGATGGTCTCGCCGTTCAGCATCTCGTTCTCGACGATATGGCGCGCCAGCGCCGCGTAGTCCGCCGGACGGCCCAGACGCGGCGGAAACGGCACCTGCTTTGCCAATGATTCCCGCACCTCGTCGGGCATTCCAAGCAGCATGGGGGTCTCGAAAATCCCCGGCGCGATGACGCACACGCGGATACCCTCGCGCGAAAGGTCGCGTGCGATCGGCAGGGTCATGCCGACGATCCCGCCTTTCGAGGCGGAATAGGCAGCCTGTCCGACCTGGCCGTCGAAGGCCGCAACCGATGCCGTGCTGATGATGACCCCGCGCTCTCCGGCAGCGTTCGGCTTGCCCTTCGCCATCGCCTCGGCAGCAAGCCGGATCATGTTGAAAGTGCCGATCAGGTTGACGGTGATGCAGCGGGTGAAGGTGGCGAGCGAATGGGGCCCGTTCTTGCCTATGGTCTTTTCGCCGACTGCTATTCCCGCGCAATTGACCAGGCCCTGCAATGCGCCGAACTCCTTGAGCGCCAGCGCGACCGCCGCCTTGGCGTCGTCTTCGCTGGTGACGTCGGTACGGATGAAACGCGCCTTAGCGCCGAGGCTTTGCGCCAGCGCTTGGCCTTTATCGGCCTGAAGATCGGCTATGACGACGTTGGCGCCGCCCTGCACGAGCTCCTTGACCGTGCCCTCGCCCAGTCCGGAGGCGCCACCGGTTACGATGAAGGTGCTGCCCGCGATCTGCATAGCGGTTCCTTGTTGGCAGTTGGGATGTTGCGCGGACTTTGTCCGCGCGGATCGTCTATTGCCCCCGCTGGGAACGGCCACCCGTGCGCAATCGACGATCTCGTATAAAAACCGAAACCGCCTTGGTTTTAACCATAACCGCGTTTCCCGTACGGATGCTTTTCATCCGTACGGGAAACGCGGTTGGCGCGCGCAGCGCGCAACTCCGCCGATGCCAGGGAGACAGGGCTCAAGACGCCGTATACAAATTCGCCGCCGCTCGAGCCCCGCTCAGCCTTTCTTCAGCTCCGGCTTGGGACTCTCCGGCGCCGGAGACGCCTGTGCGCGCGCGATCCACGCATCGGGCTTCGCTTCGACCTGCAACAGGGGATCGGAAATGATCACCGCATTGGCTTGTTCGGAGCCGACCAGAATGTAGCGACCGGCCGGGGTCCCTTCGACTCCGGCGGGGGCGCCTTCACGCGGCTTCAGAACCTTCTTGCCGAGCAGCAGCCGGGCCAGCACTTTGCCGCCGGCGTCCTTCAGCTCCAGCCGCGTACCGGCGCCGGGCTCCTGGGCTTCCTTGGGCTCCTTCAACTGCAGCGCGGCGCGCAAGCTCTCCGGCACCGCCTCGGTCTGCACGACCTTGATCTCCTGGAGCTTGAGCAGAAGATTGCCGATGCGCTCCACGTCCGCGGGCGAATCCACCGGCTGCAGCACCCGCCAGCCCTCTGCCTGTTTCTTGAGCGTGAGCGCGGTCCCCGGCTCCTGGATCAGGATTTCGGCGACCTCGGCAATCGTCAGGCCGGCCACGAGCTTCTGGCCGATGCGCGAATCGGCACTCTTCCAGGCCGAACGCTCCGAGAAGATGACTCCCGCCCCGGCAGCAACCAGTAAGACAAGCGCCGCCAGCAGTATGAAGAACTGTTTCCGGTTCATAGCGCCACCGTCCTTCTCCTGCGATAGAGGGCCAGCAGCAATCCGGCCAGCGCCACCAGCACCGGAATCGCCGCGATGTTGATGACTTTGGTCCAGAACTGAAGCGCCTCGCTCTCCGCGCGCAGGGCCTTGCGCACCTCCTTGAGCTCGAGCCGGGTCTCCACGGCTTTGCGCCGGAAACTCTCCAGCTCGGCCTGCTGTGCGGCCGATAGTATCGTGCTCGCCCCGGGCGTCTTGGACTTCTGCAGCGCCTGCAGTTTCTCCTGTGCCTGGGCCAGTGCGCCTTCGAGCTCCTTGATCTTGCCCAGATAGCTCTGCTGCGCACGCGCCTCCATTTCCCGGATGACGGTAAAGGGCCGTGCAGCCGTCGCGCGGCTGCGCAGGCTGATCAGATTGGCGTCCCCGGCAAATTGGTCCACCAGGGCCTGCGCAAACGCGATGTTGCCATTGCTTGGCACAACGATCCTCTGCCCGAATACCTCCTGAATCGACACCGCCGCCCCGTCATTGACGAAGTCGCTGTCGGCGATCACGACGACCGCATTGTCTTCTTTCGAAACGGAGAGATGGGGAGTGTCCTTCGGCTCCGCGGTCTCGACGGCCTTGGCGGCCGGTGGCCCGGCCTTCTTTTCTCCCGCTTTCTTGTCCTCGTCCTTTTTCGGGGCCGGCGGCCGTCCGTCGGGAAACGCGGTCTTGAACTTTCCGGTGAGCCTGATGGCGAGCGGATATTCGGTGCCCGAGGGCGTGAACCCTTTCAGCGCTTCGTCGCCTTGCGTGGTCGCTTTGGAATTTTCGACCAGATTGGAGTACGTCGAGGTCTTCATCAGCACGGTCTCCGACAATCCTTCCGCGCGCTTGCCCGTGAAGGCGCCGGAAAACGGAAACAGGGCGAATCCGACCTGGTTGGTGGTGACATCATCGGCGTCGAACGCGGCCCCGGCAAGCGTAAGTACCGTGGGCAATGTGCGTTGCCCCCCTCCCGACTGGAACTTCACGTCCATAACCACCTTGGTCGCATCGAAACCTATGCCCCAAGCCTTGAACAGTTTTTCCAGGGTCGACGAAGTGCCGCCCGACTCCTGCATCATCGGGCTCGGCATCTGATCGAAGTACGCATAGGAATCGACCATGGCGATCAACTTGCCTCCGCGCAGGACGAACTGGTCCAGCGCGTACTGGGTCTGATCGGAAATCCCGCGCGGATGTATCACCAGCAACACCTTGATATCGTCGTCGATGCGGGTAACGTCGAGCGCAACGCGCTTCACCGTGAAATCACGCCGCAACTCGGAAATGAACACCCAGGGATCCTGCTGCTGCATGCCCATCATCGGATTGGCCCGCATGCCGAACGCCGGAAGCGCGCTCATCACACCGACCACCGGCTTTTCCTTGGCGACGGTGCGCGCGATGGCGCGCGTCAGGTCGTATTCCAGGAGCCGCTCGCGGTCGGGCGCGATCGACGGAATTGCCACCCGCTTGTCGAGGATGCTGATCGCCAGGCCGAGATAGAACCTGTCGCCTGTCGGCAGCACTTGCGCCTCGACCCCATCGAGCGCGGCGGAATCCTCCGCGTCCGAATCCGGCTGGGGATCGAACTTCTCGATCGTG
>JACQTO010000147.1 GCA_016210745.1 Betaproteobacteria bacterium | reverse complement strand
GGGGGATCTCGGGCCTCGGATTTACGAGCAAGAGCGCGACCGCACTTGCCCCGAGCCTGACCAATCTCGCTTTCTCCATTGCCAAGCTGGTGCCCGGCACCAACGGCAGTCCGAGCAAGTGGGTCAGCTACATCGTGACCAGCATGCCGAATACCACGACGGCAATGACCGCCTCTCGGCCCTCGACCGACAACACGGGCACCCTGGTGGACAACGGCGACGGCACCTACAAGTACACCTTCTACCGGGATATCACCAAGGTCAAAGAACAGATTGCCGGGCTCACCCTCACCGGCGCAAACGTCGCCGCGGATCTGGGCGATCTGACCTATGATCCGACGCTGAATCACCGCCTGGTGATCCAGATCGGCGGCAACGCCCGCGGCACCGGCACCAACACCGCCGACGGCTCGAACTCGGGGGTCACCGCTGTTCCCATGGGCACGCCGAAAGCGATCGTCTTCGACTGGTACCCGAATACCGGGCAAGTGGTCCCGGCAGACGACGCCGATCAGCGTGAGATCGTCAACGTTTCCGCATGCATGGATTGCCACCAGAAGTTCACCTTCCATGGCGGCAACCGCCAAGATACGAAGTTGTGCGTGGTCTGCCATACCGACCAGCGCAAATACGGCCGCACGGAAGCGACCACCACTGCCACCGGCTATACGGGCAGCACCAACAGGATTGGCGGCAAGGCGGTCGGGGATCTTCCCAATTTCATTCACAAACTCCATGCGGGCCACTCGTTGACCAAGACCGGCTATAACTACGCCGGGGTCCAGTTCAATCACATAACCTATCCGCAGCCGATCACGAACTGCACCAAGTGCCACACCAAGTCTGCCGCCACGCCGCAGGGCGACAACTGGACGAGCGTACCCAGCCGCCTGGTCTGCGGTGCCTGTCATGACGGCATCGACTGGGCAACGGGCAAAGGCACGACCATGGCTGGCTCGACCACCGGTCACATCGGGGGCGGCAAAGCCGATGACAGCCAATGCGCGCTGTGCCATGACGCCACCACAATCCCGGTCTATCACGTGACGGTCGATCCCACGGGTTCGAACGGTCGCGGGGGTTACCCAGCGAACACTGCGGCGAACACCCCCACTCCGGGGTACCCGTCCGGGCAAGGTCCGTCGATCCCGCTCGCATCGCAGTTGAGAATGCCGGTCGGCGTCTACAAGATCGATTTTGAAATTAAACAGGTCACCGTGGCCGGTGCCGCAGGCGCCAAGAAAGCCACCGTCGTCTATCGCATCCTGAAAGACGGACAACCGGTAACCTTGAACCCGACTGGTTTCCTGATCGACAATGTCGACGGCTCGCCTGGCATCTATGTGGCCTACGCGACGACGCAGGACGGTATCGCTTCTCCCGCCGATTGGAACGCCACCAAGAGTGCCTCCATCAAGAGCCTACGCGACGGCACGAGCGGGAACTCGCAGACCGGCCCTGAAACCGGCGGGTATTACACCGCAACGCTGGGCGCTACCATCCCTGACGACGCGAAGATGGTGACCGCCGCTATCGGCGTCGATTACCAGGGGTTCGTCCAATTGAATCACGCGGATTATCCCCAGGGGATCCGACTGCGCGAGCCGAAGTTTGTCATGAAGGTCGCAGACGGTCAGACCGGCCGTCGCGCCATCGTCAGCAATGACAAATGCAACAAGTGCCACGGCCAGTTAGGCGTCGCCCCGTCCTTCCACAGTGGCGCGCGCAACAATGGTGAAGGCTGTGCTATCTGTCACGACGCCAACCGGGCTACCGGCCATGTCGGTCCGAGCAACAGTTTTGGCGGCGGCTGGTCGGTCGCTACCAATAACATGGTTCACGCCATCCACGCATCGGCTAAGCGCGAGCAAGCTTTCACGTACGAAGCGACCGCCGCGAACCCGAACGGTTTCCAGGAAGTCACTTATCCTGGCATCCTGAAGAACTGCGAGACGTGTCACGTTGCCGGCAGCTATGACTTCAGTGCTGCTGCGAACAACGCCGCGCTGCCCAACCTGCTGTGGACCACGGACGCCAAAGGGAACATGCTCAATGATGCGACGACCAATCCCACCGGCATTGCTTCCATCGGGCTTTCGCCTTGGGTGACGACGCTGGGCAAAGGGCAGATCGACTACAGGAGCGACAATCTGGTGAGCTCGCCGCTCGCCGCGGCCTGCTTCGGTTGCCACGACGCCAGCTTGGCCGTCCAGCATATGCAGTCGAATGGCGGCACGCTCTTAGGGCTGTTCTCGAGCGTTTCTTCGGTGGCGGCGCGGCCGGCTATCGGCACCGCTTCGACAATGACCTTCACGAAGGCTGAGCAATGCATACTTTGCCATGCTTCCGGCAAAGTGGCCGATATCAAGGCCATGCATGCGAAGTGATGTGATCGAGGTTTGATCACGGCAGCAAAGCGGGGCACGGCACGCCGTGTCCCGGCAAGAGAAACTGCAGTAACAGGCAACCCGGGGGTGGAAACGCCTCCGGGTTGTTTTTTTGATTCAATCCATGGCCGCGAATTGACGGTCGCCACCGGTTCATAATCCAGATTCAACCAGGAGAAATTCCATGAAGCGCAGCATCATCCGTTCTGCATTGATCGCCGCCTTGCTGCTTCCCGCGGGCCTGTCCTTTGCGGCGGGAAACAGCGCCGAGGCGCCCGAAGACATGAAGACGATCAAGAGCTCCGGGAAGACCAAGAAGAGCAGCGAGGCAAAGAAAACCAAACCGGCGGTCAACGTCAAGCTGGTGGATATCAACAGCGCGAGCAAGGCGCAACTGAAGAAACTGCCGGGCATCGGCGACGCCGAAGCCGACGCGATCATCGCCGGCCGTCCTTACCTGACCAAGGCGCATCTGGTCACCCGCAAGATCATCCCTTCCGGGGTCTACGAGAATCTCAAGAAACAGATCGTCGCTATGCAGAAGGGAAATCCACCGGTGGCGCCTGTTCATAAGCCAAAATGAAGAAGTACGGTATCAACTCCTAGTGGCACTACCTCGGGCCGGCGCCGTCTGTCGGCGCTGGGTCGGATAATCAAAAACCGCACTATCTCTGTCCGGCGCACCACTGGAAGATGATTCGCTGCAGTTGGTTAGGGTAACTTCGGACATCGCCCTCGTCAGCGCGAAAGACTCCCGGTCTCAGCTCAAGAATTCCGCACGACAGGCTGCAACGCGCCACAGCCGAGCATTCCTGCGCTGATCCGCTGGCGATCGCCGCGCACGCACCACGCACCTCCCGCAGTCTCGCCTCGCAGTTTCGATATGATCGGGTTTCCCCGTATCTAGCGCGTTTCGAAAACAGCCCAGAAACGCTATCACAAGCCGAAAGTCGCTTTACGACGACGGCATATTTCATTTCTTTTCAACACCAAGCTTTCTTCGGCATAAAAAAGCGTCTCACTCAGACGACAAATTGCAGCGCTCGTTTGATCTAGCTCAATCTCGGCGCCAGCCTTCGCGCGTAACCTGCCGCGGATTTTTGGGGATTGGGCGCATGTGTGTAGGTTATAACCCTATGATTATAGTAGGGTAAACTCGTATATTTGCTAGGGTAAACCAGACTATGGCGGGCAAGGGAGAGATCGAATTGCTGGGGCAATAAGCGGGGACGCCGTTCCATTCAGATTCGCATTAGATGTCTAAAAAGAGGAGCAACGATGAAATTCAACCTTGGTAAATGGGGTCTTGCGGCCCTGATAATCGGTACATTGGCAGGTTGTGGAGGAGGAGGCGGTGGCGGCGACGGTACGACCGCAACGGGAGCCGCGGGTGGCGGGGGCGGCGCGGCTGTAGCCGTCCCCCCACCTGCCGGACCCGTTATAAATGCTGCAACCCTTACGACTGATCAGTTCGCAGCGCTCGCGCCTACCGGCGCGGTAACCAGCGTCGCTATCAACAGCCCGCCCGTGGTTACGTTCCAAATAACGGATTCCAGCGGCAGGGGGATCTCGGGCCTCGGATTTACGAGCAAGAGCGCGACCGCACTTGCCCCGAGCCTGACCAATCTCGCTTTCTCCATTGCCAAGCTGGTGCCCGGCACCAACG
>JACQTO010000146.1 GCA_016210745.1 Betaproteobacteria bacterium | reverse complement strand
CTTCCTGCGCCAACCGATTCAGTGCAACGCCCATCTTCTCCTGGTCGCTCTTGGTCTTGGGCTCGACGGCGACGTGGATCACCGGGTCCGGAAATATCATGCGTTCGAGGATGATAATCTTGCTTGGGTCGCACAGCGTCTCGCCCGTGGTCACATCCTTCAATCCCACGGCGGCCGCGATGTCGCCGGCGCGTACTTCCTTGATTTCGTCGCGCTGATTGGCATGCATCTGCAGCAGGCGGCCGATTCGCTCCTTCCTGCCCCGCACCGAGGTGTAGACGGTGTCGCCCGAATTGAGCACGCCCGAGTAGACGCGGAAAAACGTAAGCTGGCCGACGTACGGGTCGGTCATTATCTTGAACGCAAGCGCCGAAAACGGCTCTTCATCGCCGGGTTTGCGCAAGTCGGGTTTGCCGCTCTCCGACTCGCCCTTCACCGGCAAAACGTCCACCGGCGCTGGCATGTAGTCGATGACCGCATCCAACATCGCTTGCACGCCCTTGTTCTTGAACGCGGAGCCGCACAGCATCGGCGTGATTTCAGTCGCGAGCGTGCGCAGCCTCAGGCCGCGCTTGACTTCCTCCACGGTGAGTTCGTGGCCTTCGAGGTACTTGTTCATCAGCTCTTCGTTCGCCTCGGCGGCAACCTCGACCATCTTTTCGCGCCACTCCTTTGCCAGATCGAGCATACCATCGGGAATCTCGCGCAAATGGAACTGCATGCCCAGTGACGATTCATCCCAGTAGATCGCCTGCATTCGCACAAGGTCGATCACGCCCTCAAAGCTCTCCTCGGCCCCGATGGGAATTTGAATCACCACCGGATTGGCCTTGAGCCGACTCTTCATCTGCTCATAGACCTTGAAGAAGTTCGCACCTTGCCGGTCCATCTTGTTGACGAACGCAAGCCTGGGAACCTTGTACTTGTTCGCCTGCCGCCAGACCGTTTCGGATTGCGGCTGCACGCCGCCCACGGCGCAATACACCATGCAGGCGCCGTCAAGCACCCGCATCGAGCGCTCCACCTCGATGGTAAAGTCGACATGGCCGGGGGTGTCTATGATATTGATCCGGTGCTCGGGGTAGTTTTTATCCATCCCGCTCCAGAAGCAGGTCGTTGCCGCCGAGGTGATGGTGATTCCACGCTCGCGCTCCTGCTCCATCCAGTCCATTACCGTAGCGCCGTCGTGCACCTCGCCCATCTTGTGCGATACGCCGGTATAGAACAGGATGCGTTCGGTAGTCGTCGTCTTGCCCGCATCGATGTGCGCGCTGATGCCGATATTCCGGTAACGCTCAATTGGGGTCTTGCGTGCCACAGTTGCCACCTGCCATGTCCATCCGATAAAGGGCTCTGGGTGCCCTGGATAACTGCTGCTTGACTAGAATCGGTAATGAGCGAAGGCCTTGTTCGCCTCAGCCATGCGGTGCACTTCTTCACGCTTTTTCATCGCACCACCGCGTCCTTCCGCCGCTTCCAGCAACTCGCCGGCCAAACGCGCATCCATCGATTTCTCGCCGCGCTTCTGTGCCGCTTCGCGAAGCCAGCGCATCGACAGCGCATTACGGCGCACCGGACGCACTTCCACCGGAACCTGGTAGTTCGCCCCGCCTACGCGGCGACTCTTGACCTCCACCACCGGCCTGACGTTCTGCACCGCTAGGCTGAATACCTCCAGCGGATCCTTGCCGGATTTCGACTTGATTACGTCGAAGGCGCGATAGACGATACCCTCGGCGATCGACTTCTTGCCGCGCGTCATCAGCACGTTGACAAACTTGGCAACGTCGGCGTTGGCAAATTTCGGGTCTGGGAGGATTTCCCGTTTAGGAACTTCTCTGCGACGCGGCATGTTCTGCTATCCTGAAATAATGCGGTTCTTGGCCAAGGTCGCCTTATGCAGCCTTGGGTTTTTTCGCGCCGTACTTGGAGCGGCCCTGCTTGCGGTCTTTGACGCCCTGCGTGTCGAGACTGCCACGGACAATGTGGTAGCGCACGCCCGGGAGATCCTTGACGCGGCCGCCGCGAATCAGCACCACCGAGTGCTCCTGCAGGTTGTGCCCCTCGCCACCGATGTAGCTGATAACCTCGAACCCGTTGGTCAGGCGCACCTTGGCCACCTTGCGCAGCGCCGAATTCGGCTTTTTCGGCGTCGTGGTGTAGACGCGCGTGCACACGCCGCGTTTCTGCGGCGACCCGGCGAGAGCAGGCACCTTGCTCTTGGTCCGTTCATGCTCCCGGCCCTGACGCACTAACTGGTTGATTGTCGGCATTTTCCCGAGTTCCAAAAAAACTGGGACGGCATTCGTCCGAAGACGCCGCCCCGCGCATAGTCGAAAGACCCGGGATTTTAGCTGGAAAAGTGAGGCCGCGTCAACAACTTAACTCCCTTTTGCGGTGCTCCTTGTGGGCCGCGCCCGCTCGGCGGGAACCCTTTCGCTGCCACGCCGCGTGGTCCACTGGCGAGCCGCCGGTGTCGATATCCACCGGCCAGCGCGCGGTGGCTTTGCTGGTCGCGCGCTTTTTGAGATCCGCTCAAAGGGGCCCACCGCACAACGAAGTGCAGAGGACGCCGGCCGCTCAGTCTGCTAATCTCAGCGCCCTGCGGCCGCCGTCCCCAGACCGATGCAAGGAATGAAACACAATGACGCAAGAGATATTTCACGGAAACCGGCTGGTCGACAACCTGAATGTCGCCGGCATGGAGGAAATGCCGACGCCAGCCGAAGTCAAGACGAACTTGCCACTGAGCGAGCAAGCCGCGGCCACCGTGCTGAGCGGCCGGACAACCCTCATAGATATCCTGGAGCGCCGGGACCCGCGTCTGTTTGCGGTCGTCGGCCCTTGCTCCATCCACGATCCACGTGCGGCTTTGGAATACGGCGAGCGCCTGCGCGCGCTGGCGGAGGAAGTCGCGGACACGCTGTTTCTGGTCATGCGCGTCTATTTCGAAAAGCCGCGAACATCGTCGGGCTGGAAGGGTTTTGTCAACGATCCGAACATGGATGACTCATTTCGCATCGATGAGGGCATCGCGCGTGCGCGCGAATTGCTGCTTGCCTTCGCCCAGATGGGTCTGCCGGCAGGTTCCGAGGCGCTGGATCCGCTGTCGCCGCAGTACCTTGCAGATCT
>JACQTO010000143.1 GCA_016210745.1 Betaproteobacteria bacterium | reverse complement strand
GGCGTGGTTGGTGTAGCACACGTCGCAGCCCATGGGCACGCCCAGGAGCTTGCCGCAGAAATGGTCTTCCAGACCGGCGCGAATGATCTGCTTGCCGTCGTACAAATATTCGGGACCGATGAAACCCACCACGGTATTCACGAGCAGCGGCTTGAACTGCCGAGCCACAGCGTAGGCGCGCGCCTCGCAAGTCTGCTGGTCTACGCCGTGATGGGCATTGGCCGACAGCGCGCTGCCCTGCCCGGTTTCGAAGTACATCAGGTTATCGCCCAGCGTGCCGCGCTCGAGCGACAACGCTGCCGCGCGCGCTTCCTCGAGCAGCCCGAGGCTGATGCCGAAACTGCGGTTTGCCGCCTCGGTGCCGGCCACGGACTGGAACACCAGATCCACCGGCGCGCCGCGCTCAATGGCTTCGATCGTGCTCGTGACATGGCCCAGTACGCAGGACTGGGTCGGAATGTCGAAGCGCCGGCGCACCTCATCCACCAGTTCCAGCAAGGCGATGATTTGCGACACGCTGTCGGAGGCCGGATTGATGCCGATCACCGCGTCGCCCGCACCGTAGAGCAAGCCGTCGAGGATGGCGGCGGCGATGCCGCGCGCATCGTCCGCCGGATGATTGGGCTGCAGGCGAATCGCCAGCCGGCCCGGCAGACCGATCGTGTCGCGGAAGCGCACCACGACACTGCACTTCTTGGCCACCAGGATCAGATCCTGATTGCGCATCAGCTTCGCCACCGCTGCCGCCATCTCAGGCGTAAGGCCGGGTGCCACGCCGGCGAGCGCGGCGCCGTCGGCTTCATACGACAGTATCCAGTCACGCAACTCGCCGACCGTGAAGGCGCCGATGTCCTCGAAGGCGGTGCGGTCGTGATTATCGAGGATGAGGCGGGTTACCTCGTCCTCTTCGTAGGGAACGAGCGGCTCTTCGAGAAAGGTCTTGAGCGGCACTTCCGCCAGGGCGAGGCGCGCGGCGACACGCTCCTCGTCGCTGGCGGCGGCGATGCCGGCCAACTGGTCGCCGGACTTCGGCGGGCTGGCCTTGGCAAGAAGGCTCGTCAGGCCATCGAAGACGTAGCGGCGCTGGCCAAGGCTGTGACTAAAACGCGGCATGTTGGCATCCTGTGAACCGGGACCGCGCACGCGGGCGCGCCAGCCCATTATGCGCCAAGCGCCGTTGCGGAATCCCAGTACGGCTCTGGACCGAAGCGCTCAGCGAGGAAATCGATAAAGCTGCGCACCTTGGGCGGCAAGAACTTACGGTTGGGATAGACCGCAAACACGGTGAGATCCTCGGCCTCCCAGTCCGAAAGTATTCGCACCAGTCTCTTCTGCCGCAGCGCCTCGTACACCAGGAACGTCGGGTGCAGGATCACGCCCAGGCCCTCGATAGCGGCATTGACCAGGATGTCACCGTTGTTGCCGCGCAGGTTTCCGGAAACCCGTACCGTCCGGTCCACCCCTTTGCGCCTGAAGTGCCAGACGTTCTGCAAGCTCCAGTACGCGTATGAAATGCAATTGTGTCCCGTCAGTTCCTCGGGTGATCTTGGCGTCCCATGCTCTTTCAGGTACCCGGGTGAGGCGCAGGCCACGATGCGGGCGCGGGTGAGTTTACGCGCGATCAGCCCCGGATCAACTCGCGTAGCGACGCGTATTGCGAGATCAAATCCCTCCTCGACCAGATCGACCACGCGGTCGTTAAGCGTGATGTCAACCTGAACGCCAGGATACCGCTGCAGGTACTCGGGGATGGCCCAGCCCAGGTGGCGGACGCCAAAGGGCACCGAGGATGTCACCCGCAGCGTCCCACGCGGAATCGAGGCCTCTTGCGCCACTGCGGTCTCGGCTTCCTCGACCATGCCGAGCACCTGGGTGGCACGCTGGTAATAGTCGCTGCCCGCTTCGGTGAGCGAGAGCTTGCGGGTGGTCCGGTTGAGTAGTCGCGCCCCTAGATGCGCCTCTAGCTGAGCCACATAGCGTGTGGCCATTCCTCGCGAAAGATCGAGTTTGTCCGCCGCGCCGGCGAAGCTGCCGGCATCCACTACGGCGGTGAACACCCGCATGCTCGCCACGATATCGATTGCCATAACTGTTCTATAAAAGTGAATAGTTAAATGTTATTTTGCCGGTTTATCTCAGCACACGCAATTGATTAAATGCGGGCATCGGACGCAGGAATGGTTCCGGCACCGACTCAACCTACTTTGAAACAGGAGATCGATCATGATGAAACGCACAACCATCGCCGTTATCGTATTCGCAAGCCAAGCCACCCTGGCGATTGCCCAATCCACCCAGACCACGGCTCGCCAGGTCGTCAACCCGGAGGACTCTGGATACCTCGGAGCTTGGGTGCAACTCGACCCGGTCGCTGCAGCGCCCCGCGCGGTGCTGACCTCGCCGATCGCCGCCGGTCATCGCTTCGCCGGACCCGAGGACTCCGGATATCTTGGTGGCTGGGGACAAGACGATGCGTCGCGCGCGCAAGCCGCGATTTCACCGCGCGCCCCTGCGACCCCGGCAATCGCAATCGAGCGCAGCAACGTCAATCCGGAGGACTCCGGCTACCGCGGTCCCGGGGTATGAGCAGGCCCAGTAACTAGGCCATACAAGGCGGACCTTGCAACCGGTCTGCCTTGGCTAGCCCTCACATATATCTCAAGGAGAACCTTATGCAAACGAATACTCGGAACACCCCGGTGAGCGCGCCTTTGGATTGGGCCTCGCTCATCGGTCGTCTCGGACTTGCGGCAGTGTTTCTGTGGTCCGGCTACGGCAAACTCGCCCACATGGACGGCAACGTCGGTTACATGAACGCCTACGGAATGCCGGCAGCCGATCTGCTGATCTGGCCGGCGCTACTGGTCGAACTCGTTGCCGGCACGATGCTCCTCATCGGATGGAAAGCTCGCTGGGCGACACTGGCACTCATCGTATTCACGATTCCCGCCACGTTCATTTTCCATGCGTACTGGAGCGTTCCGGCGGACCAGGTGCTGAATCAGCAGATCCATTTCATGAAAAATCTGGCCGTCCTTGGCGGACTGTTGTCTGTGCTCGCGCACGGCGCCGGACGCTACGCGCTTGTTCGACCGTAAGCGAGTCTAGGGGGCTTGCCTTTCTCGGCCCCGGCAAGCCTCGGGCGATGTTACGATTCGAGTGATCTCATGCGCGTTGAACTATTCGCCAAACCAACGGAGCCGGGAAATGAAACTCACCCTTTACTATGCGCCGATCACGTGCAGTGTGGTGCCGCTGATCTCGCTCTACGAAGCGGGCGCCGATTTCGAGGTCAAGCCGGTCAACCTGCGCAAGGCCGAACAGATGAGCCCGGAATACCTGCGCTTGAATCCTAAACACAAGGTGCCGGTGCTGCTGATCGAGGGCGAACCGCTTACGGAAAACGTGGCGATGGCCTTGTGGATGACGCGTGCTTTCCCGCGCGCCGGCATCCTGCCGGCCGATTCCGACGCCGAGGTGAAGGCGATCTCCATCATGGCCTGGTGCGCCTCCGGCATCCATCCGAACCTGACGCGCATCAACTCGCCGGCGAAGTTCTGCGACACGCCGGGTTCCGAGGAAAGCATCAAGCGGCTTGCCGCCAAGGAGCTGGACCACGTGTTCGCGATCGCCGAGGGCATGCTCGCGGGGCGCGAGTATTTCTTCGACAAATGGTGCGCCGCCGATTCGCACGTCTTCTGGGCATGGCGCCGCGCGATCCAGTTCGGCCTGGATTTTTCCAAGCATCGCCACTGCGCCGCGCATTACGAGCGCATGCAGCGGCGCCCCGCCGTAATAAAGGCATTGGATTTTGAAAAACAGGTGCAGGCGCAGTTCGCCCAGTCGGCGTAGACCGGTCCAAGTGTTCCCAGAGGGAACGGGTTCTCCCCGCGTTTGCGGTTGATCTGCGTCAACCGGCCGGGCCGGCGCACGGGTATCGTCATTTCGTTCGCATCGTCTGCGGGGAAAGCGACTGTGAAAATGGCCTTGGTCGTCTGCAACAGCTTCTTCACGGATCGCGTCATGGCGATCCTGAACGACAATGGCATCGACTACTTCACCCGTTGGGACAACGCCAAGGGCAAGGGACGCGCTACCGAGCCGCACTTTGGCTCCGGTGCGTATCCCAGCACGAACTCGGTGACGATGATCGCCTTCGAGGACGATGCGCCGCTCGAGGCGCTGATTCGCGGCATCAATGGCGCGAATCGGGAGATCGCGCGTGCGTCGGACCATATCCGGCTTTTCCAGTTGCCCCTCGACCGAATCGTCTAGCGAATTCCGGCCGCGCCCGGATCCCATAGTTCGGCCGCGATCATCCAGCCCGCCGGCGGCCGGCGTACCACCGGCCCTCGCACCGTCGAGGCCGCCATAGACGCCCACCGCGAATAGGTCCATCATTGCGGCCCTTTCGTCATCGCGCGGCTCCGCCGCGCCCAAGAACGACTGTGAAAATCCCGAAAAGAATCGAACCGCTCGTCGAGGCCGGACTGGTCGACGCGGTGATCCGCCAACTCCTGAGCGGCAAGGAGGCCATGATCTATGTGGTCCGCTGCGGCGAGGAAACGCGCTGCGCGAAAGTCTACAAAGAGGCCAACCTGCGCAGCTTTCGCCAGAGCGTCGATTACACCGAAGGCCGCAAGGTGAAGAACAGCCGCCGCGCCCGCGCCATGGCCAAGGGAAGCAAGTTCGGACGCAAGGCGCAGGAGGAGGCATGGCAGAGCGCCGAGGTGGACGCCCTGTACCGCCTGGCTGCCGCCGGCGTGCGGGTCCCCAAGCCGTATAACTTCATCGATGGCGTGTTGCTGATGGAACTGGTGAGCGACAGCCAGGGCAACGCCGCACCCAGGCTCGCCGACATGACCTTGACGCAAGCACAGGCAGGCGAATACCACCAGGTGCTGATCAGACAGGTCGTTCGCATGCTCTGCGCCGGTGTCGTTCATGGCGATCTGTCGGAATACAACGTGCTCGTCGACAGCCACGGGCCCGTCATCATCGACCTGCCCCAGGCCGTCGACGCCGCGGGCAACAACAACGCCGGCGCCATGCTCGCGCGGGACGTCGGCAACCTGGCCACCTGCCTTGGCCGCTATGCACCCGAGATCCTGGACACTCAATACGGGAAGGAGATCTGGACGCTTTACCAGAGCGGCAAGCTCACTCCCGATACCGCGCTGACCGGACGCTTCGAGCAGAGCGACAAACCCGCCGATGTCGCCGGTGTCATGCGCGAAGTGGACGACGTGCTCAAGGAAGAAGCGGCGCGGCAAAGATACAAGCTGGCGATGGGGCAATAGCGGGGCCTTATGCCGTTGGGATATGGCCGGATCGACGCGATTGATAGCTATTGTGAACGATTACACAGTTCCTCTATATCGACTCTTGCATCCTGTTTTCGGAAGGCGCTATCTAGCAACGCCGAAGCTCATCGCGAGGCACTGCGCACAATGGTGGTGAAGGCGCGCCGACCCGGGTCGAGATGACCCGTTGCGCTACCGTATGGAAGTCGACGTTGGGGGGGGCTGACAAATGAAAAGTGGAATGATCAAGAACTGGCTATGGGCTGCAATTTCGATTTCGATCGCACTGATTTCCGTCGATGCGGCAGCGCAAAATGCGAAGCCTATTGACGTCGGCAACGCACGTGTCGCCGACTATTGGACCGGTGAGCGCAGGGCAAAAGCGATCCCGCGAGACCTGCTCATCGATCCGCGCGGTATGGGTTACCTGAGACGACCAGACGGATCTCTCCAGCCCTATGGCCACAATGTTGCAGCGCAAGCAGGCCCAGCAGGCCCGACACCTTCGCCTTTTGCCAATCCCAACGGCGGCTCGGGCGACACCACTGCGCCGACTATCAGCGCAACAGACCCCCAAGCCAATGCCACAATCGGCGCGTCTTACACGTTCAAGGCATCGGTTACGGATGCGAGCGGCGTCAAGTCGGTTACATTCAAAATCCAAAAAGCTGGTTCGTCCGTGCAGTCATTTACCGCCACCAATTCGGGCGGTGACACCTGGAGCGTGCCGCTCCAGGGTTTCACGGACGGCGATTGGAGCTGGTCGATAGCGGCCAAAGACAAGGCCCGCAAGGGCGGGAATACCGCGACTGCCGGACCGTTTGCCTTCAAAGTCGACACCGGCGGCGGAAGCGGCGGCGGCAATGGCGACACGGTTACCAACGCCGAGTGGACCGCCGGCGGTGCGGTTCAAAAGGCGGCCGGACGCCTCTATTTCGAGATGCCGAATAACGCTCAGCGCACCGGGCCGTGGACGGGATATGTCTGTTCCGGCACCGTCGCCACTGACGGCACATCTCAGCGTTCTGTGATCATCACGGCGGCACATTGTGTCTACGACGATGCCAACAAGGCGTTCGCACGCAACGTCATGTTCATTCCCGACCAGGCTCACACAAGCGCGTCCGGAACAGACCTCAACTGCAGCAATGATCCGATAGGCTGTTGGGTTCCCTCCTTCGGGGTCGTCGACATCAACTGGACGACCAGGACATTCCCCGACAACATTGCCTGGGACTACGCTTTCTACGTCGTTGCCGATTCCGGTGCGCACCGACAAGGTATCAACTCCACATCAGACATTCTCGATGAGGGTACCGCGGCGGGTTCGTTGCCGGTCAGCTTTGGAACCGTGTCCGTCAATGATGGAACACCTGGAGCGCTCAGCCCCGATTTCACGCCGGCCTTAGGCTACTCGTTCAGCGAAGATCCAAAATTCATGTACTGCGCCGAGGACATGACAACGGAAGGCACTGCCAACTGGTGGTTGCCAGGTTGCGGGCTCTCAGGCGGATCATCGGGTGGCCCTTGGGTGCAGCCGATGACTGCGGGCAGCGGTGACATCATCTCCGTCAACTCGTGGGGGTATACGAACCGGCCAGGAATGGCGGGGCCCAAGCTTTACGGCACGTCGGCGTCTTGTGTTTTCGCTGCGGCAACAGGCGAATCGTTTCCAAGCACGATTCCTTTCGATGGAGAGGCGGGCAAAGCGCTCACCTGCCCGTAACCGAAAATACTGCAAGAGCAGCCAGGAACGGCTCTGAGCGCCTTCGTCTGCCTATCGATCGTGTCCGAGTGCTGAGTAAATCCGCAGTTGGCTGCGGCCGGCAGATCCCGAGGTATCCTGTCGTTGAAATTTCCTATCCTTATAAGGCAAGATGCGCGACGAGGAGAGGACTCTATGAAAAACGGCGACCCCTGGCTCGACAGTTGCCCGCCATTGCCGGCGGAGACGATCCACACGCACGCGGTGGAGAACCAAGCCTCGCCGCTCCAGAACATCAACCTCTACCGCGTCAATCGGGCGCTGCAGGAAGCGGTGCAGCGCGAAGGTGCGGCCTGGGCCGACGACGAGATCGGCAGGCTCGGCGCCGAGCTCGGCAGCGCCGAATGGATTCGCCGCAGCGATCTCGCCAACCGCAATCCTCCGGTGCTGAAGAACTTCGACCCCTACGGCGAGCGCCGCGACGAATTCGAGTTTCATCCGGCCTGGCACGAGTGCCTGCGCTGGCTCAAGGGCAACGGCGTCGATACCGGCGCCTGGGCCGATCCGCGGCCCGGGGCGCATGTGCGCCGAGCCGCGCTGTTCCAGCTTTTCGCCGAAGTCGAATGCGGCAGCCTCTGTCCGACGACGATGACCTACGGGTCGGTGCCGGTCGTCTCGCGCCAGAGTGAACTCGCCCGCCTGTGGCGCCCCCTCTTGCTCTCGCGCGACTACGACGAGCGCTTCATCCCGGCGCAGCACAAGCGCGGCGTCATGATGGGAATGGCGATGACCGAGAAACAGGGCGGCTCCGACGTGCGCGCCAACAGCACTCGCGCCGAGCCGATCGGCGGCGGCTGGTTTCGTCTGGTCGGTCACAAGTGGTTCGTCTCGGCGACGATGTGCGATGCTTTTCTGATCACGGCGCAATCGCCCAAGGGGATCTCGTGCTTTTTCCTGCCGCGGCTGCTGCCCGAGGGCACCCGCAACCCCTTCAACCTCGTCCGCGCCAAGGACAAGCTCGGCGACCGATCGAACGCCGGCGCCGAAGTCGAACTGCCGGGCACCCTCGCCTACCTGGTGGGCGAGGAAGGCCGCGGCATCCCGACGGTGATCGAGATGGCGACCTACACGCGCCTGGACTGCGCCAACGGCTCGACCGGCATCATGCGCGCTGCGCTCTCGAACGCGCTGCACCACGCGAGCTGCCGCCAGGCGTTCGGCAAGCGGCTGATCGATCAGCCCTTGATGCGCAATGTGCTCGCCGACATGGCGCTCGAGGTCGAGGCCCATACCGCCTTGGCGATGCGCCTCGCCGCCGCCTTCGACCGCCAGGCCGAGCAGCACGAGGATGCCCTGCGCCGCGCGATCACGCCCGTTGCCAAGTACTGGTGCACCAAGCGCTGTCCGGCGCTTGTGGCCGAGGCGATGGAGGTGCTCGGCGGCATCGGCTACATCGAAGAAGCGCCGCTCGCGAGGCTGTTCCGCCAGTCGCCCCTGAACGCGATCTGGGAAGGCGCCGGCAGCATCATGGCGCTCGACCTTTTGCGCGCCCTTGCGCGCGAGCCGGATACGCTGCCGGCGCTCGAAGTCGAATTGCTCGCCGCGAGCGGACTGCATCCTGCCTACGACCGCTTTGTCGCCAGCCTCAAGGATGAATTGACCGAGCAGGCGCCTGCGCAATCGGGCGGCCGGCGGCTGATCGTGCACCTGGCCCTGGCGCTGCAAGCGAGTCTGTTGCTGCGCCACGCGCCGGATTTCGTCGGCGAAGCCTTCTGCCTCAGCCGGCTCGCCGGGGAAGGCGACACCGGCTTCGGCACGCTGCCGAGCAACGCGGCCATCGACGCGATCCTCGAGCGGGCGTGGCCGCAGTAGGTAAGGCCTACCACCAGCGGACTTGCGCGCTGCGCGCGCCAACCGCGCTTTCTGCACGGATAAACACCATCCGTGCAGAAAGCGCGGCTATGGTTAAAACCAGGACGGCTTAGGTTTTTATACGAGATCGCCGATTGCGTACGGATGGCCTTATCATCCGGCCGCAATCGGCGATCCGCGCGGACGGCTTCTCGTCCGCGCAACATCGCAACGCCAAACAACGGCGGCGCGATTTACGCCGCCATGTATAG
>JACQTO010000142.1 GCA_016210745.1 Betaproteobacteria bacterium | reverse complement strand
GAACTGCTGGGTTGCTCCACCTGAGAGAAACAGCACCTTATAGTTAGAGGGCACTGCGAGCAGATCGCGCAAGTCCTTCTCCGCTTCCGCGGCGATCGCCATGAACTCCGCACCGCGGTGACTCATCTCCATCACGCACATGCCCGAGCCGTGCCAATCGAGCATCTCGTCGCCGGCACGCGCGAGAACCTCCTGCGGGAGCATGGCCGGGCCGGCACTGAAGTTGTACACGCGACGCATTACTTGGCCTGTGCGCCTTCGCCGCCGTCGGCTGATCCCGGCTGAGTGCCCCCCGCGCCGCCCTCCGGAGAACCGTTCGCCTCGTCCTCGTCCCTCTCCGCAACGCGCTGCAGTCCGGCGAGCTTTTCATTCTCGCCGAGAGAAATAAGCGTCACGCCCTGCGTGGTGCGTCCCTGTTCGCGGATCTGCAAGACCTTGGTGCGGATCAGCACCCCGCCCGTCGAGATCAGCATCACCTCGTCGCTGTCGTGGACGAGAATCGCCCCCACGAGCCTGCCGTTGCGCACATTCGTCTGGATTGCCATCATACCCTGCGTCCCACGAGCATGGCGCGTATAGTCGGCGATCGGCGTGCGCTTGCCGAAGCCGTTCTCGGTCGCGGTGAGCACAGTCTGGTTCTCATCCTTTGCGACCAGCATGCAGACCGCGTGCGGGCTGCCGTCCTCCGCCAGGCGCATGCCGCGCACGCCAGCCGCCTGCCGCCCCATCGGACGCACGTCGCCCTCCCCGAACCGCACCGCCTTGCCGGCATCGGAAAAGAGCATCACGTCGTAGCCGCCATCGGTCAGCGCAGCGCCGATCAAGAAGTCATCCTCGTCCAGGCTAACGGCGATGATCCCCGAGGGGCGCGGACGTGAGAAATCGGAAAGTGGGGTCTTCTTAACCGTGCCCTGCGAGGTAGCCATGAAGACAAAGTGCTGATCGTCGAACTCCTTGACCGGAACGACCGCCGTGATCTTCTCGCCTTCCTCGAGCGGGAACATGTTCACGACGGGCTTTCCGCGACTGGTGCTGCTGCCCTGCGGAACCTCGTAGACCTTCAGCCAGTACAACCGGCCGCGGTCGGAAAAGCACAGCAGATAGTCGTGCGAGTGAGCAACGAACAGCCGCTCGATGAAATCGTCTTCCTTGGTTGCCGCAGCCTGCCTGCCGCGGCCGCCGCGCCGCTGCGCGCGGTAGTCGGCCAGGGGCTGCGACTTCACATAGCCGCTGTGCGAGAAAGTGACCACCATGTCCTGCGGCGCGATGAGGTCCTCGAGCGATATGTCCTCGGTGTTGATCTCGATCTCGCTGCGCCGCGCGTCGCCGTACTGCGCGCGCACCTGCCGCAACTCATCACCGATCATCGCGGTGATGCGCGCGGGTTTGTCGAGAACGTCGAGCAGATCGGCAATGTTTTCCATCACCTGCCTGTACTCGGCGAGGATCTTGTCCTGCTCGAGCCCGGTCAGCCTCTGCAGCCGGAGCTCGAGGATTGCCTGCGCCTGTTCGTCCGAGAGCCTGTAACCTGCATCCTTGTGCCCGAACTCCGGCGCCAGCCCCTCCGGCCGGAACGACTGCGCGCTCGCGCGGTCGAGCATGTCGCGCACCAGCTGCGAGCGCCACGCTTTCGCCATCAGGCCGCGCTTCGCGTCGGCCGGGGTCGGCGCCTTTTTGATCAGCTCGATGACGTCATCGACGTTGGACAGTGCGACCGCCAGACCCTCGAGGATATGGCCGCGTTCGCGCGCCTTCTTGAGTTCAAACACCGTGCGCCGGGTGACGACCTCGCGGCGATGCCAGATGAACGACTCGATCAGCTGCTTGAGATTGAGCACCTTCGGCTGGTTGTCCACCAGCGCGACCATGTTCATGCCGAAGCTGTCCTGCAGCTGCGTGTGCTTGTACAGATTATTCAGCACGACCTCGGGGAGCTCGCCGCGCTTGAGCTCGATCACGACCCGCATGCCCGACTTGTCCGACTCGTCGCGAATATCGGAGATGCCCTCGATTTTCTTCTCGCCCACCAGTTCGGCGATACGCTCGAGCAGCACCTTCTTGTTCACCTGGTAGGGAAGCTCGTCGACAATGACCGCCTGGCGATCGCCCTTGCCGATGTCCTCGAAGTGCGTGCGCCCTCGCATCACCACCCGGCCACGGCCGGTGCGGTAGCCTTCGTGCACGCCCGACACGCCGTAGATGATGCCGGCCGTCGGGAAATCGGGCGCCGGAACGATCTTGATCAACTCGTCGACGGTGACATCTGGATTGCCGAGCACGGCGAGGCAGGCATCGACCACTTCCGACAGGTTGTGCGGTGGAATATTGGTCGCCATACCCACGGCAATGCCCGAGGACCCGTTGATCAGCAGGTTCGGAATGCGCGACGGAAGGATCAGCGGTTCGTGCTCCGAACCGTCGTAGTTCGGCCCGAAGTCCACCGTCTCCTTGTCGATGTCGGCGAGCAGCTCGTGGCCGATGCGCGCCATGCGGATCTCGGTGTAGCGCATGGCGGCGGCGTTGTCGCCATCGATCGAGCCAAAGTTGCCTTGCCCGTCGACCAGCATGTAACGCAGCGAAAAATCCTGCGCCATGCGCACGATCGTGTCGTAAACGGCAGAATCGCCGTGCGGATGATACTTGCCGATCACGTCCCCCACGATTCGCGCCGACTTCTTGTAGGCCCGGTTCCAGTCGTTCGACAGTTCGTGCATCGCAAACAGCACGCGCCGGTGCACCGGCTTGAGTCCGTCGCGCACATCGGGTAACGCGCGGCCCACGATCACGCTCATCGCGTAATCGAGATACGAACGGCGCATCTCCTCTTCGAGACTGACCGGGAGCGTTTCCTTGGCGAATGTTTCCATCGGGTGCGGCGGGGCAGCGAGCGCTAGGTGAGCGTCAAAGTCCACCCGCCGAAAAGGTGGAATTTTAGCATCTTCACGTCGCCAGAAGTATCGCCACGTTCGCGAAACTCGGATATCGGCGGCCCCATGACGACCGAGCCGAGTCCTTCCGTGGCGACCTTTACCGACCTCGGGAAATGTGTTGTATGATTTGTTGAGGGGAAGTCAATGCGCCGTCGACTCGGCGCTCAGCCAAAAAGGGGGAGTCAAATTGAAACCACTCGCGTATCTCGCCGCATCCATTGCGCTGGCCGGCTCATTTCATGTCGTCGACGCTCAGGCACAAGTCACGGGCTACGCGACCGATACCCGCGGCGCGGTCGTCATGGACGCTTTTGGATTGTGCTGGCGCACCGGCTACTGGTCACCGGCTATGGCAACCGCGCAATGCGACCCTGATCTCGCTCCCAAGCCGGCGCCTGTGCCGGCGGTAAGACCGGCCGCGCCGCCTCCGCGCCCCGTGGCACCGGCACCTGTGCCGCGCCCCGCCCCCGCCGCTGCCAAGCCTGCCGCGCCCAAACGCTGCGACGGATCCGTGGTGCTGGTTTCCGATCAGTTGTTCGCATTCAACAAAGCGACGCTCAATAATGCGGCCAAGGCGCGCCTCGACAAGGACGTTGTCGGCCGGATCGCCACCTGCGCGACACTCGAATCGGTGGTTATCGAAGGGCACACCGACCGCCTGGGCAGCCAGCAGTTCAATCAGAAGCTCTCCGAGAAGCGTGCCGACGCCGTGAAGGCCTATCTGGTCTCCAAAGGCGTTCCCAAAGACAAGATCGAAACCATCGGCATGGGCAAGACGGTACCGGCCAAGTTCTGTCCGGACTCGAAGAACCGCAAGGAGTTGATTGCCTGCCTCGCGCCCAACCGACGTGTGGCAGTGTCGATCAAGGGTCCGGGCAAGTAGTCCAGGCACTGGCAACAAAGGGCCCCGCGACGGCGGGGCTTTTTTTTCAGCGGACTGAAACGCGATGACAGCCCCGGATCTGGTCGATAGCCTTATCGATGCGCGCTGGGTAATACCGGTCGAACCCGACCGGAGGGTGCTTGCCGATCACAGCGTGGCCGTGCGTGCCGGCAGAATCGTCGCAATCGTTCCCACCGCTGAAGTGGGCGAACGTTTTCGCGCCGGGCGCCGCTTCACGTTATCACGACATGCCCTGATCCCCGGCCTGATCAATCTGCATACGCACGCGGCGATGACGCTTATGCGCGGACTGGCCGACGACTTGGACGCGACGAGTTGGATGCGGAATTGCATAGCGCCGGCCGAGGCGAAACACCTGTCGCCGGAATTCGTCCATGACGGGACTATGCTCGCGTGTGCCGAAATGCTGCGTGGCGGCGTGACCTGCTTCAACGACATGTACTTTTTCCCCGGGTCGGCCGCGAGCGCGGCGATCGCCTGCGGCATGCGCGCCGCGATCGGTATCATCATCTCCGACTCCGCGACCCAATACGCAACCGACCCGGATGACTACCTCGCCAAGGGCTTGGCAGTGCGCGACGAGCACCGGGGAAACCCACTGCTGTCGTTCTGCATGGCGCCGCACCGCACCGACCGGCTCGCCGACAAGACAATCGAGCGCATCCTCACGATCGCCGAGGAACTCGACCTGCAAATCCATCTGCACTTGCACGAGACCCGTACCGAAATCGATGCGAGTCTGTCCCGGCACAAGGTGCGGCCATTGGAACGGCTGAGCACATTGGGCGTCGCCGACGCTCGACTGATCGCCGCCAACGCCGTGCATGTGTCCCCCGATGAACTGGACCTGCTGGCGCGCTTCGGCTGTTCGGTCGCTCACTGCCCATCGTCGAATCTCAAGCTCGCGAGCGGGCTTGCGCCGGTGGCGCAGATGCTCGCGCGCTCAATCAACCTCGGCCTTGGCACCGATGGCGCGGCGAGCAACAATCGTCTCGATGTGTTCCAGGAAATGCGCGCCGCGGCGCTGCTCGCCAAGGGCCTGAGCGGCGATGCCGAAGCGATGCCGGCGCATGCGGCGCTGCGGGCGGCCACGCTCGGCGGGGCGCAGGCGCTGGGCCTGGGCTCCGAGACCGGCTCGATCGCAATTGGCAAGGCCGCGGACCTATGTGCGGTCTCGTTCGAGGGGCCCGGATTCTGGCCCTGTTACGATCCCATCTCGCATCTTGCCTACGTCGCTGGGCGGGAAAACGTGAGCCACGTATGGATCGCCGGGCGACTTGCGGTCGAAAGTCACGAACTCGTGGATTTCGAGGCCGGTACTTTGGACAAGCTTGCGCTTTTATGGCAGAATAAGTTAGCAACAGAATCATAAAGTTAAGCTGGATTAATGAGTCATTGCGCGGCAACCGCCTTGAGCGATGGCTGCGATGCACACAATCGGGGGGAATCATGAACAAGAAGGCGCTGACATCGACTACGCTCCTGGCAGCATCTGCGTTTGCGCTATGCACATTCGCGACTAACGTCGCCGCCCAAGCCTCCAATAGCGGCTATCTCCAGGACACCCGCAACGCGGTGAGCAAGTCAGGATTCGGCTTGTGCTGGCGCACGGGTTATTGGTCGCCGGCGATGGCGACCGCCGAGTGCGATCCTGATCTGGTCCCCAAAGCACCGGCAGCGGCCCCGGCTCCCGCGCCGCGCCCCGCCGCACCGGCACCTGCTCCGGCACCGCGTGCCGCACCGCCTGCGCCTAGGGCGGCACCGGTGACCCAGAAGGTCACCTTGGCGGCCGACGCGCTGTTCGATTTCGACAAGTCGGTGATCAAACCCGATGCGAGAGGCAAGCTCGACGATCTAGTCGGCAAGATCAAGGGCGTCAGCCTCGAAGTGGTGATCGCGGTGGGCCATACTGACCGCATCGGCAGCGACAAGTACAACCAGAGGCTTTCGCAGCGCCGCGCCGAGTCCGTCAAGGCCTATCTGGTGAGCAAGGGCGTCCCGACCAACCGCATTTACACAGAAGGCAGGGGCGAGAAGCAACCCGTCAAAGACTGCCCGGGAATCAAGCAGCGCAGCAAGCTGATCGAATGCCTTGCGCCGAATCGCCGCGTGGAAATCGAGGTTGTCGGATCGCGCGCCAAATAGGCGGTTCTTCTTTCCGAGAAAGCCCTGCTCCGGCGGGGCTTTTTTGTTTCATCGCGTTGGAGTAAGTTCTAGCGATGATCCTCACAGCAGCCCCGGAGAAGACCGGAATGGAAACGCAAGAGACAACGCAAAACGCCGATCCCCAGGAACTTGCCAGGTTCAGCGCGCTCGCGCACCGTTGGTGGGATCCCGAGAGCGAGTTCAAACCGCTCCATCAGATCAATCCGCTGCGGCTCGATTGGATCGACCGGATTGCGCAGCTCTCGGGCAAGTCGGTGCTCGACGTCGGATGCGGCGGCGGCATCCTCGCCGAGGCGATGGTGCAGCGAGGCGCGAAGGTAAAAGGCATCGATCTTTCGGACAAGGGACTCAAGGTGGCGCGCTTCCACCTGCTCGAGAGCGGACTGTCGGTCGACTACGAAGCGGTATCCGCGGAAGACCTTGCCGCCCGGGAGCCGGGACGCTACGACGTTGTGACTTGCATGGAACTGCTCGAGCACGTTCCCAACCCGGAGAGCACCGTGGCTGCCTGCGCCGCGCTGGCAAAACCGGGCGCGCAGCTCTTCTTCTCGACCATCAACCGCAACCCGAAGTCTTATCTGTTTGCTGTAATCGGCGCGGAATACGTCCTCAAACTGCTTCCGCGCGGCACGCACGACTATGCCAAGTTCATCAAGCCCTCGGAGTTGGCGCGCTACTGCCGCGGCGCCGGTCTGGATGTAAGCGAGATCATCGGCATGACCTATAACCCCTTCACCAAGGTCTACGCACTGGGGCGCGATACCGACGTGAATTATCTGGTGCACGCGCAGCGCCCGAGCGGAGGAAAGGGGTGACATGAATAAGCGCGCGATCCTGTTCGACCTCGACGGGACCCTCGCGGATACTGCGATGGATCTCGCCTCTGCGCTCAATCGTCTGCGCGGCGAGCGCGGGCTCGATCCGATATCGCCCGAACTGGCGCGCCCGCACACTTCGAGCGGTGCGCGTGGCCTGCTCAAAATCGGCTTCGGCCTGGCACCCCAGGACCCGGACTATGGCCCCCTGCGGGATCGGTTCCTCGAGCTTTATGCCGAGGCCTTGTGCGTCGACACGATATTGTACGAAGGCGTCCCCGAGCTGCTGCTCGACATCGAATCGAGGAACCTTCCCTGGGGTATCGTGACCAACAAATCGGCGCGCTTTACCGAGCCGCTGCTGGAGCTGCTCGGTTTGCGACATCGCGCCGCATGCGTAGTGAGCGGCGACACGACGGGGAAGACGAAACCGGCCCCGGACCCGCTGCTTCGCGCCGCGGCCGAACTGGGTATCCCCGCTTCGGCTTGCCTGTATATCGGCGACGACCTTCGCGACGTCCAGGCCGCGCGCGCCGCCAACATGGGGGCGATTGCCGCCGGCTGGGGTTATCTGGGCGTCAACGGCGCACCCGGCACCTGGGGCGCCGACGCCGTGATCGAGCGCCCGGCCCAGGTCATCGAGTTCCTCGCCTAGTGTTTCTCGGGTCTTGTCACCCCCGCGAAAGCGGGGGTCCAGTCTTTTATCCCCTTGATTTTCTTCGCTGCCGCCCCGATATGGGATAATGTATCTGCAAGGCGATGCGCGAAGTCTTGCGCATCGGCAATCGCGATTCCGGGGGCGACCTGGTTTCGACGTGGGTAATGAAGCAGCGCAGGGCATACCGAGGACCAGTCACCTCGTAAATCCATCTGGAACGCAATAACTGCGAACGACGAACGTTTCGCTCTCGCCGCCTAAAACCGGCGAGCTCTGCACCGGCTTGTTCATGGGCCGGGTAACGCAAGTTACGGCAGAGTCCCTCACATGAGCTCGCGCTCTGCAGGGTCACTTTGCAGAGCGTCAAATCCAAGGTGACTCGCTGCACGTAAGCCTGCCGGGTTGGCGGACGTGCGGTCAGATCAAATAATTCGGCTAAGTATGTAGAACTGTCTGTGGAGTACTTGCGGACGCGGGTTCGATTCCCGCCGCCTCCACCATCACATGATTCACGCCGACGGGGTGACCCGCCGGCAGCGTCGTTACGCGCTCAGTCCAGGATCAGATTGGACTGAAGAGACTGCCCTACCCTTCAGCGCTTTGCCGACAGCAGATCCCTCAGCCAAGCCGCTGCCGAGAAAAGCGCCGCGTCACCATTCACATACCCCATCGCCTGAAACCCGAGCGGCAGGCCCTCCACCGACAAAACGGGGAGCGTGACGGCAGGTGCGCCCAGCAATGAGGCGGGCACGTTGAAGACGGGATTGCCTGTGGAACCCAGGCCGACGGGTGCCGCCCCTGGAGCGGAGAGCGTGACCGCCGCCTCGAATTCGGCCGCGAGCTTGGCGTATTCGGCGCGAATGCGCTCGCGCTCGGCGAGCAGCGAGCGGTAATCATCCAGGTTCATCGCTTCGGATTCGGCCAGACGCGCAAGCATGACCTCGCTCACTTTCGATGCGTCTTTGGCGCGATAGGTGTTGAGGGGCCAGATGGATTCCCAGCCATTGATCTGGCGCGAAATGTCTGTCGCGCGATCGAGCGCCGCCTCCACCGCCGCGATGCCGCGATGCGCTTGGCGGCCGACGACTTCGACGCCGGCAGCGCGGATCTTTGCGAGCGCCGCTTCGAATGCGGCCTTCGCAGCAGGCTGCGCTGCGGCCCACCCGGCGGTCTCCAATAACGCCAGACGCTTCGGCTTCTTCGCCGCCGGCGGCTCCGCGGGACCATACAGCCCCGGATAGCCGGGGTCGCCGCCGGCTCGATTGGCGATCTCCCTTGCCACGAGCCATGCATCTTCCAACGAGGCCGCAAGCGGGCCGTGCGCGCTCTGGCTCAGCCCGTCGTGGCTGCCGCCGCGATTGATTGCACCCATCGTCGGCTTGAAACCCACCACGCCGCAGAAGCTCGCCGGCCGGAGGATCGAGCCGATCACCTGGGTACCGAGCGCCGCCGAGACCATGCCGGTAGCGACCGCGGCCGCAGAACCGCTGCTCGATCCGCCCGGTGTGCGCTCAAGATCCCAGGGATTGCGCGTGCCGCGGGGCACGGTAGCCGCGAATTCGGTGGTCACCGTCTTGCCGAGAATCACGGCGCCCGCCTGGCGCAGCGCGGCCACGCTCGCGGCATCGCGCCCAGAGCGCCAGCCCTCGTACAGGGGTGAGCCGCACTGCGTGGGCATGTCGATCGTCTCGATGATGTCCTTGATGCCGACCGGCATGCCGTCGATAGCCGACAACGGCTTGCCCTGGCGCCAACGCTCGCTCGAGCGCTCCGCTGCTGCCTTCGCCGCCTCGATGTCGATGTGGACGAACGCGCCCACCGCGGGCTCGAATTCGGCGACCGATGCGAGGCATCGGTCGAGAAACGCTCGTGGCGTGTCCTTTCCGGACTTGAAATCGCTTGTCGCACTGAAAAACGGTCGCACCGCCGACTTTGCCACTATCATTCTCCTAGGCACAAATGGGAATCGGCCGAGAGAATAACCGTTTCTGTCCCGAACGTCAGGGGCGGCAGGCGACTGCGGAGGTCGCGATCGCCGAAAAGGGTGCTCGGGCGACCTTGAAATGGCTGCGTTCCGCCCCGATCTAACGCCGGACAAAGGAGACTGGCACCTATGAAACGCATCTTCCTGTTTCTCGTCACCAACATCGCGGTGCTGTTGGTGCTTTCGATCATCGTGCAGGTCTTCGGCCTGGGGCAGTTCCTGGCGGCCGAGGGCATCGACTACGTATCGCTGCTGGTGTTCTCCGCGGTGCTCGGCTTCGGCGGCGCGATCATCTCGCTGCTGATTTCCAAGCCCATGGCCAAGTGGTCCACCGGAGCGCGCGTGATCGACGGGTCGGAGGGCACCACCGAGCGCTGGCTGGTGTCCACCGTGGGCAAGCTCGCCGACAAGGCCGGCGTGGCCATGCCCGAAGTGGCGGTTTTCGAGGGCGCGCCGAACGCCTTCGCCACCGGGGCATTCAAGAACTCGGCGCTCGTTGCCGTATCGACCGGCCTGCTTCAGTCCATGAGCCGCGAGGAAGTGGAAGCCGTGCTGGGACACGAGATGGCGCATGTCGCCAACGGCGACATGGTGACGCTTACCTTGATCCAGGGCGTGGTCAACACCTTCGTGATCTTCCTGTCGCGCATCATCGGTTTCATCGTCGACAAGGCCATCTTTCGCACCCAGCGCGGCGTCGGACCGGGGTTCTTTATCGCCTCGATGGTCGCGCAGATCGTGCTCGGCATCCTCGCCTCGATGATCGTCGCCTGGTTCTCGCGCCAGCGCGAGTTCCGCGCTGACCGCGGCTCGGCGGACCTGCTCGGCTCGCCGCGGCCGATGATCGCAGCGCTGGGGCGCCTGGGTGGCGTGGCACCCGGCGAGCTGCCGCAGAGCTTCGAGGCCCACGGCATCAACCAGAGCACGTCCCGCTTCCTGGGCCTGTTCGCGAGCCATCCGCCGATCGAGGAGCGCATCGCCGCGCTGCAGGCGCGGCGCTAACGGCTTACACCAGCAGCACCGCGCAGCCGCCCGCGACGATGATCGCGCCGGTGCCGCCGAGAACCTTGCGCCGCAGACCTTCGGCGCCGAGCATGAACACCACCGCCGCTTTTACCAGCGTGTTGGCAAGCGCCGCGATGACGATGGCGGTGATCGCGATGTCGGGGTCGCCGGTCTTGGCGTACTCGGCCATCGACAGGGTGATCGCGTCGACGTCGGTCAGGCCGGCCAGCGCGGCGACCACATAGAACCCCTCCCCCGGGAAATAGTTCTGCACCAGCTTCACGACGAGCAGCACGACCGCGAAGAAGGCGCCGAATTTCGCCGCTGCCGTGAGGCTGAAGGGGTTCTTCAGCGGCACTTCGCGCGTCGCGCCTCCCTCATCCTCGGGCTTGCCGGCGCGCATGTAATACAGCCACGCAACCGCCGCCGAAGCCACAGCCATCGCGCTGAATGGGACTAGCAATCGCGGCACCAGTGGCGCATTGACGACCAGCACTTCGATCACCACGCGCACGAACATGATTGCCCATGCGAGCAGGATGCCGCTTGCCAGCGCGAGATCCGGAATCCGGCTGGTCTCGTCCCTGCTCTGACGGGAAAAAGAAAGGGTCACGGCCGTGGAAGACACGAGGCCCCCGGCAAGGCCGGTCACCGCGGTCCCTCGCTGGTTGCCGAGCCAAATAGTCGCCACGTAACCGATCAGCGACAGACTCGAGATCAGTATCACCAGCAGCCACAGCGAATAGGGCTTCAGCGCTCCCCAGGGATCGATAGCGTCGGAGGGAAGGAGCGGCAGAATCACGAAGGTCGCAAGTGCCAGGCGCAGCCCGGCGAACACATCGTCCCAGCCGATTTTCTCCACCATCCCGTGCAGGGAGCGCTTATACGCGAGCACTGCCCCGGCCACCACCGCGAGCATGATGGCGAGATCCCGGTGACCCAGCGTGGTAAGTCCGGCCAGCAGGCAGACCGCAAGCGCGGCGATTTCGGTGGTGATTCCCAGATCATCGACCTTCATCCGCCCGCCCATCACGTAGGCGGCGACAACCGCGGCGGCCACCGCGAGCAGGGACGCCACCATGAAGCTGGGCGAATCCGTCGACTTGGCGAGCCAGCCCCCGATAGCGCCGACCAGCGCGACCATGATGAAAGTGCGCAACCCCGGCGCGCTTGCATCCTGTTCGTCGGCCTTGTGCTTCTCCCGCTCCAGGCCTATCAGCGCACCGATTGCCAGGGCCGTGGCGAAACTCTTGACCACGTCTGCATCGAGCATGGCTTCCCCCCAAGGTGCCCGCATTCTTCAAGTCGTGCCCGCGTCCGCACGCGGAGGCCGCATCACGCCATAATACCCGTTGCAGCAGACGCGAGAGCATGCTGCGTTGCGGTTACTTTTGGGGCATTGGCAATGCTGGGAACGCTCAGGTTCCACCTCAGGCCGATGCTAGACTGACCGAGCCTCGAAACTATCAGGCTGGAAAACAAGGAGGAGACATGCGTCAAGCCGCTCGTTCTGCAATCGTCGTACTTGCCTGCCTGCTTTCTTTCGTTGCCGCATCATCGTTCGCGCAAGGCTATCCGAACAAGCCGATCCGCTTTATCGTGCCCTTCCCCGCCGGCGGCGGCACCGATTACGTCGCGCGTGCCGTCGGGCGGCATCTCGCTGCGGCAATGGGCCAGCCGGTCGTGGTGGACAATCGAGCGGGGGCCTCGGGCATCATCGGCGCAGAGGCGGCGGCGCGCTCGGCGCCGGACGGATATACCGCGCTCGTCGCGGACGCCGGAACCTTGGCGATCAATCCCGGCCTCTATCGAAAGCTGCCCTTCGACACCCTCAAGGACTTTCAGACGGTCAGCATTATGGTGATAAGTCCGCACCTGCTCCTGGTCAATCCCTCGGTACTGCCGGTGGCAGACCTGCGGGAACTCATTGCCAGCGCCAAGGCGAATCCCGGCAAGATCAACTATGCCTCGTACGGAGCAGGGAGCATCACGCATTTGATGACCGAACTCTTTACGCGCCAGGGCGGCATCAATCTTGTGCATGTACCCTATAAAGGCGCGGCGCCGGCCTTGCAGGCCGTAGTCGGCGGCCAAGTCGGGATGACGTTCCTCACCTACGGGCTCGTAAAGGGCCAGATCGATGCCGGCACCCTTCGCGCGATTGCGGTGTCCAGCAGGGAACGCCTTGCCGCCTTACCAAAGGTTGCGTCAGTTCACGAAGCCGGCATGGAAAATTTCGACGCTTCCGGGTGGATCAGTTGCATGGTGCCGGCGGGCACACCGAAGGATATCGTGGCTCGCCTGAATGACGAAATCGGAAAAGCGGTCAAGTCGCCCGATATTCAGAAGCAGTGGATCGATAGAGGCTATTTGTCGATGCACGGAAGCCCCGAGCAAAACACTCTCTTCGTCAAGAGCGAGATCGACAAATGGGGCGGCGTCATCAGGGCGTTGGGGATTACGCTCGATTAGACGTGGAAATTTCTCATTTGAGGCGATAGCGACCCCACGCGACGGCCGTCCAGCCCGACGCCTGCGACCGCTGTCGCCTGCAGGTTTCCTCGTCTAATGACATTCAAAGACCAAGGCAGGCGTACGCCTGCCTTGCTTCAGTTAGTACCGCGGTGAGTGAAACCGATTCGGTCAGAACCCAATCGAGATACCAAGACCTAGGGTGCTTCCAACACCCACCGCGTTCCAGCCCGTCGCGGCCCCAACGCCGGTCGTGCCGCCGACGCCAACTGCGGTGCCGCCGCCTCCGCTCGCCGCACCAACGCCGGTCGTGGCCCCGACTCCCGCTGCTGTCGAGCCTGTCGCGGCCGCAACTCCGGTCGTGCCGCCGACACCCACCGCCGATCCGCCGCCCCCGGTGGCTGCGCCGACACCGATGGTGTTCCCGACGCCCACTGCACTCGAGCCTGTGGTGGCCGCTACGCCGCTCGTGCCGCCGACGCCCACTACCGATCCGCCGCCTCCGGATGCAGCGCCAACGCCGTTTGTGGTCCCTACGCCCACTGCGCTGGGGCCTGACGTGGCCGCAACACCGTTAGTGCCCCCGACAGCTGCCGCCGCCCCGCCGTTGTCACTCCAACCCAGCGGGCTATGCGTCGCAAGCACGGACGCTACTAATACCGGTCGTATGTACTTCCTCATGTAGTATCTCCATTTAGAGCAAGGTTGCTTGATTTCGCCATTGGACGCATATCACGCCGTGCGGGGATTTGGCTAACCCGTGCGCCGATGACTGCGTTCGCAAGCGCTGTTGATCATGTGCCACTGCCGCAAGCACGGCTGGCTCGGGTCCGCGTCGATCATCGCCGCCTGTTTGACCCGCTGCACCCTGCAGCACGCGTCGTGACTGAAGTTTGGATGCGAATGGCGATTGATCCCATCGGGCTTTCACCTGCATTCGCTTCCGGCAAATCACAGTCTCGGAAGAAGTCCATGCCGAGCAGAACGCTCGTCGAAAGCGAGATCGAAAGATGGGGTGGCGGTATCAGGACATTGGGGAGTACGCTCGGTCAGACGTGAGAGTTGTCTATCTGAAGCGATAGCGGCCCGGAGCGACGCGCCTCCAGCCCGGCGAGATGCCAAGTCCGCTGGGGTTTTGAATTCCCGCTGCGTTCAAGCCCGTGGCGGGGCCGCCGACACCTAACGCTGTGCGACCGCCTCCGGTGGCGCCACCAACGCCGGTCGTGGTCCCAACGGCCGTCGAGCCCGTGGTGGCCCCAACGCCGCTCGTGCCGCCGAGGCCCACTACTGATCCGCCGCCAGTGGCAGCGCCAACGCCAATCGTGTTCCCAACGCCCACCGCACTGGGACCAGAAGTGATCCCAATACCGTTCATGCCCCCAAAGGCTACCACCGCCCCGCTCCCGTCGGCGCTCCACCCAAGCGGGCTATGCGCCGCAAACACGGACGCCAGTAATACCGGTCGTATGTAATTCCCCATGTCGTATCTCCATTTAGAGCAAGGCTGCTTGATTTCGCCCTTGAGTGCGTGACGCCGCGCGGGAATACCGCAAGCGACCACGGCTGGCTTCCCGGCCGCGCCGAACATCGGCCGTCTGTTTGGCCCGTTGCGCCCGCCGCACGCGTCGTGATCGAAGTCTGGATGCCGATAGCGATTGATCCAATCAGGCTTTCACCTGAATTTGCGCCCGGCAAATCACAGTCTCGGAGGAAAACCCTTTCTGCTAACGTCGATGACAGTGTTACGTCCTCGCTGATAGGCAGATGGGATTGTTCGTACTCCGCAGCGCTGCGTTTGCATTGCTGGCGCTTGGTCTTGGCATGCCGGTTTTCGGGCGTTCTCTTTCCGACGCGGTCCGGCAGGCGATCGAGACCAATCCCTCGGTGCTGAGTGCTGCGCACAACCGGCAAGCAGCGGATGCCGCCATTGGGGTAGCGCGAGGCGGCTATTTCCCGCGGCTCGATGTCGTGGTCGGCGACGGACGCGAGCGCAGCACGAACGCTGCGACGATCGGGTTGGCGCGGGCGGGGGCTCCGCTCGATCGGCACGAAGAGCTCGTGGTACTCAGCCAGACGCTCTGGGACGGGCTCGGCACGAAAAGCGAAGTCGAGCGTCGAAGAGCCCTCGCCGAATCGTCGGCGCACAGGCTACAGGGGACTGCCGAAGACGTTGCCATGCAGGCGATCAATGCCTATCTCGAAGTGGTCAGGAATCGCGAACTGCTCGCCTATGCCAACGACAACTTGAACGCACATGAGAGATCGTACGACCAGGTCAGGTTGCACGGCGGCGGCGATACGGGCTGGCGCGCGGATCTCGAACAGATGGAAACCCGATTGGCATTGGCGAAATCCAACGCGGCGCAGGCCCAGAACACGCTCCTGGACGCGGAAACCGCGTACCGCGCGGCAGTGGGCGAGGCCCCGGTCGATTTGTCCGATCCGGGCGGCAACGGCAAAGCCCTGCCGGATACTGTCGAGCAGGCAATTCAAATCGCCTATGATCAGCATCCGTTCCTCAAGTCCGCAAGAGCCGACATCGAGGCCGCCCATGCGCAGCGGCGCGCTGCGCGCTCGGCGTTTTATCCACGCATTGACCTCGAGCTCAGTGCAAGCAACCACAGGAATCTCGATGGAATTCCCTTTCCCGACCGCGAACGGTCGGCCATGCTGCGGCTGAGGTGGAACCTGTTTCGGGGAGGAGCGGACAACGCTCGCCTGGCGGAAACCGAGCAGCAGGTGGGCGAAATCAGCGAAATTGCCAACCGCACGCGGCGGCAGGTGGAATCCTCGGTGCGGCTCGGCTACAGCGCCTACCAAGCAGCGCGCGAGCGACTGCCATTGCTCGAGCAGTACGTACTATGGAGCGACAAGACGCGTCAAGCTTACGCAAAGCAGTTCGTACTCGGTCAGCAATCCCTGCTTAATCTGCTGAACAGCGAAAACGAGTACTTCTCGGCGCGCTCGGCTTACCTCAATGCCCGTTTCAACGGGATCAGCGCGCATTACCGCGTGCTGTTCGCAATGGGCGGCCTGCTCGCAGCCATGGGGATCGCGGTCGCGGAGGGGACGAACGCCGGGACAAAATGAGATCGTGCTGCTCGCCCGAATCCCCGTCTCAAGATCGGCCGCTCGTGCTCATTGGATCGGTTTGACCTTGCCTTCGCGCACCAGCCGCGCCCACCGTTCCACATCCGCGTCGAAGTACTAAATCAATCGTTGCGCGCCGACGAGGCTCTTGCGATCGGCTGCCAGCGGCGTGTTTCGTTGCGCACGTACTCGAGCGTTTGGGCAGCATCGAGATCGCCGATTTGGAACCCTTCAGGGCGCAGTCGCTCGCTCACGTCGGGGGCGTGCATGGCCTTGCGAATCTCTCGATTCAAGCTCTCCACGACAGCCGCAGGCATGTTGGCGGGACCGGCCACGCCAAACCAGGTGATCGAAGTGAGCTCGGGGTAGCCAAGCTCGGCGAACGTGGGGACGTCCGGATAGTCGGGCAGCCGCTTGGCCGCTGTGCTCGCCAGAGCACGCACCCTGCCGGCGCGCAACTGTTGCCCAAGGCTCGCAATCGTAAGCGAGCCGGCAGGCACGTGGCCCGCCACGAGGTCCGTAACCGCGGGCGCCGCGCCCTTATAGGGCACGTGCGCGATATCGATACCGGCACGCTGCTTGAAGAGCTCGCCAATAATATGCCCGTGGGTCCCGTTGCCCGTTGTCCCGTAGCCGATGGTCTTGGGTTTGGCCTTGGCAAGCTCGATGAACGCCTTGAGGTCCTTGACCTCGGCAAGAGCCGGTCCGACCGCGAGCGCCGTGGGGGGGCCGCCGAGCAGCACAATTTGCGTGAAATCGCGCAGGCCGTCGTAGGCTGTCTTCTGGACCACCGGCGCGATCACCATCGTGGCGAGACTCGACATCAGCAGCGTATAGCCGTCGGGCGGCGACTTTGAAACCAAATCCGTACCCACCACGCCACCCGCGCCCGGGCGGTTTTCGACGATGACGCTTTGCTTGTACACATCGGAGAGCTTTTGCGCCAGGAGGCGCGCAAGGTTGTCGGTGCTGCCTCCAGGCGTGTATGGCGAAATCAGTTTCAGCGGCCGCGATGGCCAGGATTGCGCCTGGGCCAGTATCGGCGCGACCGCGGCGCACAGCGAAACGGCCGCGATGACGAATCCTGAACGAAACGCGAGCTTCATCGGCTGCCTCCTTGATCTAGTTCTAAGCCGGCCGAACCGGGTCAAGAAGGCTTCGCCACACGCACACCGCCGCCTTCGGTCAGCATGACCTTGTTGAGCAGTTTCACCAACGCATAGACCGACTCTATCGCCGGCGCGGGGGTATCGGTGACCTTCGCCATTTCGAGTACAGAGCCGATAAGCGCTTCGGTCTCGAGCGAGCGGCCGGCTTCGACATCCTGAAGCATCGACGTCTTATGCGGACCGACGGCTTCTGCGCCCGCGATGCGCTTCTCGATGCTCACGCGGAAAGTGATGCCGAGTTTTTGCGCGATCACCTGTGCTTCTTCCATCATCTTCGCCGCGAGATGGCGAGTCTCCGGAAACTGGCAAATGTCCACCAGCGTCGCGTGGGTGAGGGCGCTGATCGGATTGAACGAAAGATTGCCCCAGGCTTTGAGCCAGATCTCCGAACGGATGTCGGTCAGAACGCGCGACTTGAGGCCTGCCTTCACCAGCACGTCGTGCAACAGTTTTGCGCGTTCGCTCTCCTTGCCGTCGAGCTCGCCGATCGGAAATCGATCGCCTTCGACGTGATGGATGACCCCGGGAGCCGTCACCGCTGCCGCCGGGTAGACGACGCAGCCGACAAGGCGGCTGGCGTCGATCTTCTCGGTCAGGACGCCGCTCGGGTCGAGACTCTCGAGTTTCCGGTTATCGTACTTGCCGCCCAGTTTCTGGAAGTACCACCACGGCAGGCCGTTTTGCACGGTGAGCACGATCGTGTTCGGCCCGAGCAAAGGATCGATGTCGCGCACGACCTGATCGAGAAAATGCGCCTTTACCGCCAAAATGACCAGATCCTGCTTTCCCGCATCGCCGGCCTTGTCGAATGCCTTGACCTTGGCCGTTTCCACCTTGCCGTCATGCCATTCGAGCTTGAGGCCGCCGTTCTGAATCGCGGCAAGATGCGCGCCCTGGTCGATTACGGCGACATCGTTGCCCGCGAGCCCGAGCTTCGCGGCCATCAAGCCGCCGATCGCGCCTGCGCCGACGACGCACACGCGCATCGGCTTCGGCGGCGCACCCAGCAGGTACGGACTCGGCAGCTCCTGGTTGAACGGATTGCTCAGCGTGCCGACACCTTCGATGGAAATCTCGATCGTGTTCTTTTCGTCTTTCATCACCCCGGCGCCGAGCGAAGTACCGCAGGCGATGATGTCCCCGGGCATCAGCGTCATGTCGCGCGAAATCATGCTCACCAACTTGTACGGCGGGAAGAACATATCCGCGACGGGATAGTTCTGGCGCTCCTGGCCGTTGAGGATGGCGCGCACCTTGAGCTTGATCGGGTCGACGCCGGTGGTGATGACCGGGCCGAAAACGCCGAAGGTGTCGAAGCTTTTCGATCGCGCCCACTGGTCAAACGAGGGGTTCTTCTTCAGCAGGTCGACGGCGGTGACGTCGTTCACGCAGGTATAACCGAAGATATATTCCTTTGCTTCGGCCTCGCTTACGTTGAAACATTTCCTGCCGATGACAACGCCGAGTTCGCCCTCGTAGATGATCTTGCCGGCATAGGTCTTCGGACGCCGTATGGGCTCGCCGTGCGGGTGATAGGCGTTGGGTGCCTTGAGGAAATAAAGCGGCTCATCGGGTACGAGGAAATTGTTCTTGGCTGCGAGCTGGTGGAAGTTGTTCCACAGACAGATCATCTTCGACGGGTCGCAGGGAGTGAGCACGCGCACCTCGGCGAGCTTCACTTTGTCCCCCGTCGGTTTGGCCCCCGCGAACATGTCGCCCGAGTGGACGGCAATCATGCCGTCCTGGAGCGTGCCGAACCCGACTCGGCCTTTGCTTTCGAACCTGACCCATTGCGCCATCGTTTCCTCCGTTGGATCCATTTTCGATCGGCTGGCGCCGCCTGAACCCCGCGAAGCTCAGTTCTTGGCGCGGCTCCGGTACTCGCAGGTGCGGGTATCGATCTCGATCTTGTCGCCTATGTCGCAGAAAAGCGGAACGCGGATTTCGAAGCCGGTCTTCAACTTGGCGGGTTTGAGGACCTTTCCCGAGGTATCGCCGCGCACCGCGGGTTCGGTGTGCACGATTTCGCGCACGACAGTCTGCGGGATCTCCACCGAAATCGGCCGTCCTTGATACAGGACCAGCTCGCAGGGCATGCCGTCTTCGAGAAAGTTGAGCGCATCGCCCATGCTCTCGGCGTCCATCTCATACTGGTTGAATTCGCTGTCCATGAAGACGTAGGACGGCTCCGAAAAATACGAATAAGTCACTTCCTTGCGCTCGAGCGTCACCATCTCGAATTTTTCGTCCGCCCGATAGACGCTCTCGGAAGCCGTGCCGGAGAGCAGGTTCTTCAGCTTCATCTTGACCACCGACGCGTTGCGCCCGGATTTGCTGAATTCCGCCCGCTGCACCACAAGGGGATCCTTGCCGACCATGATGACGTTGCCCGATCGAATTTCCTGTGCGATTTTCATATGGATTCCAATCCTTTTCCCGGTGCCAAAATAAACCCGTTATTTTAACCGTTTCTCGCAGAATTGCGCCAGGTTTCCGGCAAGATCCCCGACTGCGGCCAACCGCGCCGCCCAGGCCTGCGCATGCCGGCGCAGCCGCTCATGGTGCGGCTCCGCGGCCTGCCACGCAGCCCGCACACGCGGCGCCCCGCTGGTCCCGTTCCCCCCGCCATCGTTCCACGCGTGCCAGAGGGCGCGCAGCGCCGCCCCTGGCGCCGATTCAAGCTCAGCGCAGTAGGCATCGAGGAATGCGTCGAGTTTCACCCAGTGGGCGCGTGCTTCCTGGGGGTAGATATGCCAGACCAGCGGCCGGGCCGCCAACTGCGCCCGTACGAAGGAATCCTCCCCGCGCACAAAATTCCAGTCGCAGGCCCAGAGCAACTCGTCATAGCGCTGCTGCGGCAGAAACGGCAGCAAACGTACCTCGAGACTGCCGCGCCTCAATACCGTTCCGTCTTCCGGATCGATGACGCCGAAATAGGCCCCCATCGGCGCCCGTGCAGCACCTCTCGGCACTGCGGCAACGACCGGCCCGCTGCCGGATGACCAAGCATCGAGAATCTCCGCCACGGCCGGATTGGAATAACCGAAAACCGACGTCACGATCGCCTCGCCGTTTGGCGGCGTAAAACCAAGATCCTTCCAGAACCGAGCTTGCAGCACCGGATCCCGCTGAAATTCGTCGCGGCGCGCTTCGAGACCCGCTTCCCTCGGCAAACCCCCGGTACCCGGGGAAAAACCGGGAAAGAAAAAATAGCGCTCCAGAGCCAGGCGGGGATGCCGGGACGGCAATCCGTGATGTTCGGCGACCCACGGTTCGGCGCTCAGGTATTCCAAGGTGATCCACAGTGCGGGCGGCGAACGCTGCGCCATGGCTTCCACATACGGCTCGGGCAGTCCACCGCCGAAGCCATCCACGACGATATCGGCCGGCGCCCCGAAATCGCTTCGCTGCGTCCAATGACAGACTTCGACGCCAGCGACGATTTGCCGGGATTTTTCGGCGACGATATCCGGGCACAGTTCATGCAGCACTTCGATACCGTCAATCCACAAGCGCACCGGAGCCCCGTGCGCGTCGGCGAGTTGCTGCGCCAAGCGCCAGCACACCGCGGCATCGCCGTAGTTGTCGACCACCTTGCAAAAAACGTCCCAGGAGCGCATCCCGGTGCCTTTGCCTCCCTGAGGCCTGTGGATGTTCATTATCACGGCTTTGCCGGCGCTCGCCATTTGAATCCAACGCGCAGATAGTCAGCGCCCTCCTCGATCAATTCGACCAGTTCGATGGTGCGGCTGTGCTCGCCCACCATCACCTCGCACATCTCGCCCATTCCCAGTTCCTGCCGCCCCATGAGCAGCACGGGATGCTCGTGCCACTTGAGCGCGTCGGGAAGCAGAATGGCGCGCATGTACCGGTACGAGAATGACCCGGTCGAGGTTTCCCAGTTCGAAGCCTCCTGGCCTTCGGTTCCGATCACACGTAGCCACACCGAGATGGGTTTCTTCGACAGGATCCAAAACCCGCCGTGCAGGTGCCCGTTGTCGTCGGCTTCGAGCCGGCGGATTATTCCGACCGACCATGGGCCATCCTCGCCATTGCGCACGCCACACGCCACGCCGGGCTCCGCCCACTGGCCCTTCCCCGGCGGAATGTCGACGCCGATCCCCCACTCGCTCCGGTCTTTTTCCCGCCATGTTTCGGGATGCGACTCGATTTCTTCCGCCTGGAGCTGCATCGAAGCCCTTTTCTTCTGCTCCACGCTCAGATCGTCGCCGAGCGCGATGCTGTCGCCGATCTCGATCGCTGCCACGCGCTGACAGATGGCACGGAACCCGTGCACCACCGACAACTCGACGCCGGTCGCGGCACGGGAATAGCGACGCTGCGGCGGCACCGTTCCCAGAAAAGTGCGCAGATGCCGGATCACCGTGACAATCTGCGCCGGCGAGAACTCCTTGCCGAAACGCATCTCTTCCGAGAGCAGATTTGCCTCGCTCAGGTGCTCGATCTCCTCCAGCTTCGACAAAGCAGGCCCGCCGCCGAAATAGCGCATCGACGGCGCCGCCGGCCCTTTGGGACTCACTTGGCAGGGGGGAGATTTTGCGGAAAGATCGATGACGAAATTGCATTCCGGCTTGATTTGCCGGGCCCAGGCGAACGATGCGGCAAAGCGGCCCAGGATGCGGAAGGCAAGTTCGATCTGCTGCGGCGGCAGTTCATGCAGTGCGGCGAGACTCAGACCAAGCACCTTGAGAAACTCTGCCCGGGCGGTCGAATGAACTTCACCCGGATAGGGCACGAAGGCCTTGTCGTCGATGCCCAGGAGTTCCGCGTAGGCGAACTGGCGCGAGAGTTCAGCCCAGGTTCCCGTTTCGATCCCGAGGTAACGCAGGCAGCGCATGCGCGCCGCCTGCCCTGCCGCACGCATGGAACGCCCCAGCGCAAGCGGTAATTCCTCGCGGAGTCGTGCCGCACCCTGCAGTCCGTGCTCATGGTCGGCCACGCACCTGGCATAAGCGCCGGAAATCTCGCTCCAGTACGAATGCAGCAGCTCAAACGATTTCTTCTGCGTTCGATCGCGAACATGAACATGGGCGAAAAATTCGGCAAGCACATTCTCGAGGCGCGGTCGGGCGCACTCGTCGATCGCTTTCACGACGCCGAACCGCGTGTCGCAAGCGAACCCATCGGCCTCGCGCAGCGATCGCGCCCAATCCACGAGCTGCTCGAGCGCCGCCTCGGGCTGCTCGTCTTCGAGCAATGCCAGAATGGCTTGCGCCTCGACCTCGGTGGCCATCGGATGGTCGGCCTTGGATTCGAAAGCCTTCAGAAAATCAAACATGGTTTCCAATTTTGCGCTTGGCCGCCTCCAGACCCAGAAGGCGCAACAGTGAAGCTACCGCATCGCGATACGCTTTCTCCCCAGCCTCCGAGTCGATCGGGACGGCTCGCGCTATCTCATCTTCGCCAAGCGGTTCCTGAATTTCCAGCTGCCGATCCAGCACTGCCGTTCCCGCCTCCGAGGCGTCCTCACCGGCGCGCTCGCGGCGCGCGAGGCGCACCCGAATCTCGGCCTCGGAGGCGCGGCACGAAACGATGGCCATCGGCAGGGTCCACTCGCTTGCCAGAGCGGCGAAGGCACCGCGCTGCCCGCGCCGCAGGAACGCCGCGTCGACAATTACCGCATAACCGGCCGCAAGCAGCTCGCGCGCCAACTCGGCGAGGCGGGCGTAGGTCCGCGCCGTCGTCGACGGCGCATAGATGCCCGATTCCAGTCCGGATTCCGTTCGCGTACCGGCATCGAGGCCGTGCAGGCGCTTCCTTTCCACGTCCGAGCGTAGCCTTATCGCGCCGAGTGACTCGAGCAGCCTTTGCGCGATTTCCGTCTTGCCCGACCCCGACAGGCCATGCATGAGCACAAGCGCCGCGCGCGAAGGTGCCGCCAGGCGTTCGGCCAGGCACAGATGGTCACGATATTCGCTCATGGCGCGGTCTTTGTCCGCGCCCACGATGTGCGCTTGATGCGCGCGGATGCACGAGACCTTGGCGCGTACCAGAGCCCGATACACAAGGTAGAAACGGAAAACGCACAGGCCCGCGTAATCGCCGCTCGCCTCCAGGTAGCCGTTGAGGAAGCGGAAAGCGGCCGCCGGCAGGGCGTGGTCGAGCAGGTCCATCACCAGGAACGCGATCTCGCTCGCGACGTCGATCCAGCGGAATTCCGCATTGAACTCGATGCCGTCGAACGGAGTCGGCGCGTCGTCGATCAGCACAATGTTGCCCAGGTGCAGATCGCCATGGCATTCGCGGACAAAACCGCCGCGCTTGCGCGCCTCAAACGCCCCTCCGAGCAACGAGTGCACGCGGCCGGTCCACTCGCGCAAGCCATGCAATCGGGCGGCATCGGAGGCATCCTCGACCATCCCGAGCATCTGATCGAAGTTTTGCATAGCCTGTGCAAGCACCCGTGCCGGGGCGCCGAATCCCGCGTCGGCCGGAACTCGGGCAACACCCCCGTGAAACACGGCCAACGACCGGGCGAGCACATCCAAGTACCGCGGCAAGAGCGCGCCTCGCCGCGCCAAGCGGTCGAGCAACGCCTCTTGCGGAAACCGGCGCATGCGCACCGCATACTCGATCGCGGCACCGCCGCCACCCACGACCGGAGCGCCCTCGCCGTCGGCGATCGCGACGACATCCAGGTAGAGTTGAGGCGCGGTGCGCCGATTGAGCCGCAGTTCCTCCTCGCAGAAGAAGCGCCGCGCTTCGAGTGTGCTGAAATCGAGGAAGCCGAGATTGACGGGCTTCTTGATCTTGTACGCGTAGGCTCCCGCCAGAAGCACGTAGGAGGCATGCGTTTCAAGCACTTCCACGCCTTCCGCGGGGTGCGGATAGCACGCCGAATCGCGCAATGCCGCTATGAGCGACTCGATGCTGGGTTCCGGCATGACTCGGCCGAGCGACATTGCGCCCTCATTGTTCCCCGCTGATGCCTATTTTACTGCAGCAACGCGGGCGCCGAATATGTGCCGCCGGATAGCTAAGCCGGCATGGCCGGATCCGAAGAGGGTGGTTTTGCCTTTATTGATCTCCCCTTTTTGCCCAGTTGCTCGCAACTGGGCAAAAAGGGGAGACGAATTTGGAAATCAAATCTTCGCCAAATATTGGCGAACTTCTAAGCGACTGAATCCTTCACCGGAATCGTGAACAGTCAGCTGTAAGGGAACGCGGAGCGCTCGAACGCTCCGCCGGTCTTGCGGCGGTGGCGCGCGGCGGGAAGCCCGCTCGCGCCCTTTGAGAACCCCGAGGTAGCCGCGCGATCGCGCGGCTACTGTGTCTTGCTCCTGACCCAGGAGAGCAGCGCCTGCAGATCGGCGTTATTCGGCTGGCGCTTGACCATGTCTTCGGCTACCGGCTTCATATCGTCGTAGAGCAGGTAGTCCTGCAGCACGGTGTAAAGATAGAGTTCCGGGGTAACGTCGTCGGCGGTGGAAGCAGCGCGAAGCTTGCGGTAGTTGTCCTGCGCGCTGGCCACCTCGGCTTTTTGTTCGGCGGTCAGCCTTGGGGACTTCGCCGCACCGCGCACCTGCACCCCCCCGGAGCGGCCGATCCTGGCGATCTGGATCAGTTCCGGAATTTGCGAAATCCTATACGGCACCGCCGAGGGCAACGTCGCTACTTCCGCCGGCGATCCGCTCGCAGGTTCGCTCTGCTGGCTGCCGGCGCGAAAAACCACCGGACCCTTCCACGTTTCCTGACGCCCACCCTGAAAGTACACGACGCGCACCTGCGCACCCGCGGGCACCGTGAACCGATCGCCCTGCCGTACTTTCATGAAGGCCTGAGTCTTGCCTGGCGCGGCGTTTCCACTTTGGTACGACACGTCGCCCGCGAGCATATTGACCAGCCCTACGTCCGACGCTTGCGAGAACGCCGCAAACGAAACAGTGGCACCAAGCACCGCCATCCCTGCAACGATCCGATTTGTCGCCATGGTTCCCCCCTATGGTCGTTACACATACTAGCAAAGACCGTCGCTTCACCCTACCGGTTATGAGGTAATTTGTCACGTGCCGCGGGCGAATACGCTAAAACCCTTTCAATGTCGCCGTGGCGAAAAACGCTTTGCTGACCACTGCGCTGCACCACTTATCCCGCGCGGTCCATAACCCACTTGATTTTCCTCGCACTTTGCCGCAGCGCGTTCCCATTTGCGGTTCATTATTAACCGCGCTCGCTTTTATCCGAACTCGCGGTGCTGTCCGGAGGTTGCGCTATGGGTAGCTGCTCCTGTTCCAGTCCCAGCACCTCGTACACGTCGATCGGCTCCGCGCGGCCCTTTGCCGTCACGGTTTCTTTGCGACCGGTGATCACGCCTGTCCCTGCCGCCCGGACGGTGATCGCGCTCGCGACCAGCACGCAGCCCAGCTCCTTGGTGATGCTTTCCAGGCGCGAGGCCGTATTCACGGTGTCGCCGATCGCGGTGAACTCGGTTCGCTTCACCGAGCCGATGTTGCCGACCACGCAGCGGCCGGTGTGCAGCCCGATACCGATCGAGAACTCGGGCAGCCCGCGCTCGGGGAAGGTCTCTTTCATCCACTGCCGGAAATTCTGCGCCACCTTGGCGATATCGACCGCGGCGGCAAGAGCGCGCCGGGCATGGTCGGGGTAGTAGACCGGGGAGCCGAACACCGCCATCACCGCGTCGCCGATGTACTTGTTGACCATGCCCCCCTGCTTGAGGATCGGCTCGCCCACGCGCGAAAAGTACGCGTTCAACATCTGGACCACCTCGTGCGCACCGAGTTTCTCCGACATCGTGGTGAAATTGCGGATGTCCGTAAACAAGACCGTCACCTCGACTTCCACACCCCCCAGGTCCGGCGATGCGTCCTCGGCCAGCAGCGCCGCGACCACTTCGTCGGAAACGTAGCGACCGAACATCTGCTTCAGCTGAGTACGCTTGCGCTCCTCACCCGTAAGACGCAGGCCCAGCGTCGCTAGAAATCCAAGCGCGAGCGTTGTTTGGACGCTTCCCGCGGGCAGCGTCCAGTCGGCGAGGAACGCGGCATAAGCCGGCACCAATGCGGCTTCCGACAATAGCACTGCGACCGCAGCACCGCCCAATGGATTCAGTCTCAGATAGAGCACCGTCGCGACCAGCAACCAGGCAAGCACATAAACCCATTGCAGCGCCAGCGGCAGCGAACGCGGAAAATGGCCCGATAGCAGCGTCTCGATGATGTTGGCATGAATCTCACCCCCGGTCATCTGGTCGCTGGTCCAACCCAGGATGCCACGCGAATACGGAGTGAAGTGCCGGTCGGAGCTGCCGGCGTTGTTGGCTGCGATGACGACCGAGCGGCCTTTGAGCGCCTGCACTTGCGGGTCGGCGAGCGCATCGGCCTTGAGCAGCTTGCTCATCGAAATTGTAGGCACGGTTCCGGGTGGCCCGACGTAGCCAATGCGCGCGAGCAAGCGCTCTCGCCGCCACTGCACGCCCCCGAGTTCCCAAGCGCCGTGCTTCGCATCGGCGCCCGCGGCGCGCAGGGCGAGCTGCATGCCGAAGCTGATGCCGGGAAACTGCGGGTCGGCCAATAGCACCGGGTAGAAGTGCCGCACCAGTTTGTCGGTGTCCGGATAGAGGTTGGCCACGCCGAGATCATTCAGACCCTGGGGCAATAGAACAAGGTGATCCTGCGGCGGCAGCAGCAACTCCAGTTCGCCCTTCGCGTTTTCGACCAGATGCGTAATCAGGATCTTGTTGCCCGCGGCCAGCTGCGCTCGAAGCGGCGAGTCGAAGTTGCGGCTGATCTCGTTGTCGGGAAGGTCGAGTTTCTTCAGCCAGGCCTCCGCACCGACGGTGTAGATAAAATCGAGTCCAATGGTCTTGACACCCGCCCTGGTCGCCGTATCCATCGCCTTGGCGAAATGCGGCGCCCAGAATGCGAGCGGCTCATCCTTGAGCAGCAGCAGCGTTTCGTCGTCCACCGCGATCACCGCCGTATGTCCGGCCTCGCGCCGCTTGCCGGCCAACTGATGCCAGTAGTCGTAGTACAGGTTCTCCAGCGACACGAGCCATCCCGCGCGCTCGATCAGGAAACCCAAGCTGAGCGCCAGCGCAACGACGGCGACGAAGTGAAGCGGTTTTACGGATCTTCCGAGAACTGAAGTCACTCGGTTCAGTCTCCCACGTACACGAACGGCGCCCAGAAAAACGGGTGACTGCGCGAAAAATGGTAGGTCCCGTTGTTGAAGCGTGCCGAGAGCATCCCGCGCTGCGCATCGCTCAGAGCCGAGAATGCAGCACCGCCGGAGCGCAAATTGCGAAAGGTTGCCGTCATGAGTGCCTGGGTCGACAGGCTGTCTACGCTCCAGTGTGAAACGATCAGGCTCTTGGCGCCTGCGAACATGAAAGCCCTGGTCAAGCCGGCAAAGCCCTCGCCGTTGTTTGCCTGTGCCGTCTCGCCCGCCGTATTGCACGCCGATAGCGCGACCAGGTCAGCATTCAGTTCCACATCCTCGATCACCTCCTTCATGGTCAGCATGCCGTCCTCGCCCCGCAGGTCTCCAACCAGCGTCAGTGCGAGAGCCGGCTGCGCCGTGCTCCTTCGCGGCTTGCGCAGCGGCAACGCAGCTTCGGCGTCGGACGCGCCGGCGGGCACGAATTCCCCGCCCAGGAACCCATGAGTGGCAAAGAGTACAAAGCGCGCCTTCTTGAGGTCGCCCTTCTTCGCACGCCACTCCTGCGCCTGTTCGCCGAGGTAGAGCTCACTTTTTCCGGCGAGCAAGCCGGCGATTTCCTTCGCTTCCTCGGCCGTTTCCCTGAGCCTCGGGATCTCGGGGGAGCCATCGTGGCGGCGCGGCAAACTGTTCCCCATCGCTTCGAGTCTTGCGCGGGTTGCGGCCGAAAATGTGCGCCCCGGCCCCGGCGTGAAATCCGGATCGGCAAATGCTATCAGCGCGTATTGGCGCGCCGCCGCCGGCTTCGGATAAAGCCGCTGCGAGGCAAGCGCCGACAAGCTCGGCAGGTAAGCGAAGCGGTGCGATTTTCCGAGAAATGCCGCCAGCGCATACTCGGCGAGGAACGGGCGCTCGGCCGAACCGTTCGACTCCGCGCGAGCGGCGCGAAACGCCTGTTGCTCGCGCGCACCCCATTGGGTGACGAATAGCTCAAGGGGCACGGTCAACAGCGGCCCGTCGCCGACAACAATCACCTTCTCGCGGCCCGCGAGCAGTTCACGGACCGGCGCGACCAAGTCGCGATAAAGCGCATTGAGCTCCATCGGATCGATGAAGCGCAGGAACAGCACCGACTCTCCGCCTGCCACCTTGTCGAGGGTGCGCCGGATCTCATGGATGCGGCGCGCGATGTCCTCGCGTCTGGCCGCATGCACCACCATCCTGAAGCGCTCGCGGGTAACCGCGAATATCACCGTTTCCTGAGGCAAGAGCACGTAGGAGAGCAGCACCTCGCCTTCGCGCAACAGCTTGGACTGCAGATCATCGGATGTCACGGGGCGCGGATTGGTCAGCTCCATAAAGCGCGGGTAGCTTCGCCACAGCGCGGCCTCAACCTGCGCCAGCTCGGCTCTCGCCCGGGCAAGCTCGCCTGAAAACTCGTCGCGGCGCGCCCCGGCGTTCGGCTCCTTGAACGGAATCGTGACCAGAGCCTGCCCCAGAAGGTCGATGCGTTCCGTCAACCGTTCGCGCCGGCCGCGCAGCGCAAGAAACGCTTCCTCGCCGGCAAACTTGGCTACATCGGCTTGGCGCATCAGGTCGGTGAACATCCGGCTCTGATTGCGCGAGGCGACCTCCAGTATCTGCCGGTCGTACCGGCGTTCGGGATTCTGCCGGTGCAGGTGCAGCAACAGCTTGATCGTCTCGAGGTAGATGTTGCTGTACTGGCCGAGGAAGGCCGCTCGTGTCTCCTCAGAGAGACCGCGGGTGCGCACATACAGAGTGTCGAGCGTGTCGATCGCTTCGCGATAATAGGGCAAGGCCTCTCGATAACGTCCGCGCTTGGCCAGGGTGAATCCCAGACGGCTGGAGTTGAGCAGCAGCGTCCGGGGATTGCCGGCGTCGCGCGAAGTCTCGACTGCGCGCCTATAGGTCTGCTCGGCCTCGACCAGTTTTCCCTGCCGATCCAGGGACACTGCAAGCGTGGTCAGTGTGGCCGCCGTATCCGCGTGCAGCGGCCCCAGAGATCTATCGAGGATGGCGAGCGCACGCCGCTGCAACGGCTCGGCCTCCGAATATTCACCGCGCTGATCAAGCAATGCGCCGAGGTTGTTGAGCGTATTGGCGAGTGCAGGATGATCGGGTCCGAGCGTGCTCTCCTGTATCGTCACCGCCCGCCTGTAGAGATTCTCCACTTCGGTTCTTGAAACCACGCTCTGGCCGGCGCTCAAGCGAGCGCGGGTTTCGGACGGCGACATGCGGTCGTCTTTACCCTGCATGAAGAGCACGTTGCCAAGGTTGTTGAGGCTGGTCGCCGTATCCGGGTGGCTCGGCCCCAGCACCCGCTCGCGAATCCGCAGCGTGCGCCGGTGGACCTGCTCTGCTTCCTCGAATTTGCCCTGCAGATAGAGTACGTTGCCGAGATTGGAAAGACTGGTGGCGGTAATCGGATGCTCGATCCCGAGCGTCTTTTCGTGGATGGCTAGCACGCGGTAATGCAGCGTCTCGGCTTCCTGGTACTGTCCTCTTGCGATCAATTCCTCGGCACGCGCCGCAAGCTGCAGTGGATCGTCGGGGGTCTTGGCCGGTCCGGGCTGCGCGGCGCCGATTTCGGCGCTTGCACCGAGCTTTCCCTGGGAGTCGAGCACCCGGCCCAGATTCGACATCGTCGTCGCCGTATCCGGATGCGCGGGTCCCAGCGCCTTTTCGAGATTGTTGTACGCGCGGCGCAGCAACGCCTCGGCGCTCGCGAAATTACCCATCCGCTCCAGGGTAAGCGCCAGATTGTTGAGCGCCGAAGCCGCATTGATCGAATCGGCGCCGGAGCGCCGCTCGTAGATTGATAGCGCCTGTCGAAATTGGACCTCGGCATCGGCGTATCTGCCTTGGCGCAGCAAAGCCGATCCCAGAATTGACCGACTCGCCGCACTATTGGCATGGTCCCCGCCGAATACCCGCAGCGCCTCCTCGACAAGCTGCCGGCTGATCTGTTCCGCGGCGGAATAACTACCTGCGGCAAGCGCCGCTTCAGCCTCGTCGGCAAGCTGCTGCCAGCGGCGATCATCGACTTGGATCTGGCGGGTGTCGCGAGGCTGTTGAACCTCACGTGCGGGGCGGCGCTGTTGGGCGTGGGAGTCAGGTGCCAAACAGCCGAGAAGCGCCACACCCAGCGAGACAGCACGCAGAGCCGCGGGTAGGTAAGTGCGAATGCAACTAGGCAGCATGCCGTCATGCACCGTATCGGTTCGCCCGGATTATACCGGTCGATCCGATTACGGCGCCGCAATCGGCGCTACTCTCAGCATTCCTGGTTCGCGTATACCCGCGACAAAAAAGCGCCCGCATCGGTCGGCGTTTCCTCGACCTGCGGCGCCTGACAGGCCGGAGCCAGGGCATTGACCGCCGTGAACTCCACAGGAGCGACCCAATTGGCGAACAGCACATCGGGCGCATAAGCGCTGGTTATGGCGCCGGTAACGCCGACCTCACCCTCGTTCCGCCACCAGAACTTGCGCCACATGATGATCGCCCGAAATGTGCTCCTTTACGGAATAACGAACGAAGCTGAAAAAAGTTGAATCGATCCGGAAAAATTGTGGCCGATATCACGCCACGAACCGTAGCGCGCGGCAGGGTGCTTGAGGCGGGGGGCTTTGCGAGACAGTCTAGGCCGGCCTAGCCGGAACCAATGAGGCTGGGTTTGCCTTTATCGATCTCGTGCTTTTGCGCAGTTGCGCGGTTGCAACTGCGCGAAAACACGAGACCTATGCAATACCAAATTCCTCGCCGGCGCTTGCAGTCAACCCGTAAGTCGCTAGCGCGACGGCAGAGGGACGAATCGGCGGCAGTACTCGGCGATTTTGGGATCGAACGCGAGCGGCCGGCTGCAGTGGCTGATGAACCCGGCGATATTGCGGTAGGAGCGCGCGCCCGGATCAACGGTGCTGCCGCAGGTCCAGCGAAGATCTCCGGTGGTGTCGATGCTTGCCGCCGTCCACAGGGTGCGGCCGTTGTAATCGCGATGCGCGTCGACGAAAGTCGCTGTCGCGCGCAAAGCGGCCGCATCCCAGATCAGCCCGGCGGCGTACGGGGTCGCCTTCATTTGCGGCAACCGATCGAATTCCGCGTTCAGCGTCAGTTGCCGCTGGTTAGCCTCGTAGGAAAGCCCGACACAGGTTTGAACGTCGCGCAACAAGCCGATGACGTGCAGCCCGCGCGTGGTCGCGCGCTGCTCCTCGTAGCCGTACCACCCGAGCCACACCAGGAATGCGACCGCCGCGAACCCCGCCAGCCACCCGGCGGCCCGGTTTTCGATCGAGGTCTTTTGCCCCGGCGCCATCAGCTCCGCGTCAGGGACACGAACACGCTGCAGGGCGCATTGTCGAGCAGAGATTTGCCCACCGAGCCGCGCCACCAGCGCGCGATCCCCTTCTGTTCATGGCCGATCACGATCAGGTCGGCGCCGATCTCCGTGGCAAGGCGGCAGATTTCCTCCACCGGTTCGCCGACCGCAAGATGCCCGGTGACGGCAAAGCCGCCGCGCTGGAGCTGTGCAACGCCCTCGTCAAGCACCTCCTTGGCGCGCTTCTTCTCTTCTTCGAGCAGTTCTTCGGGAAGGAATCCCTCGGTGAGAAACATGCTCGAGGGCATTCCGGCGACCGCCAGCAAATGCGTTTCGGCCTTGGTAAACGTCACGATATCGGTACAGGCAAGCAAGGCGCGCTTGCCTTCTTGCGAGCCGTTGTACGCCATCAGAATCTTGTTGAACAACATGTCTCGTCTCCCTCCTCGCGCCGCCTTGGCGGCCACTAAGTCCGAATTACCGGGCAAACCTGCGTAGGGCGGGCTGCGAAATTGCCGACAACCCGCTTCGCCGCCGGGCGTTGCACGTATCCTAAACTGCGGAAGGTTTTCCGCCTTCTCTTGTCAATAACTCGCGAAGCTTGCCCAAAACTGCAGTTGACGTCAAACATCGGCTCCAGGGTCGATAAGCGCTGGGGTGCGGAGGCCGCGGTAGAATGCGTGCTTTCCACGAATCCACTTACTCCCATGCCTGCGGACACCACTCATGAGCGCTCTTCCCCCAATCTTAGGCTGGCCATCGTCGGAACCGGCATCATGGGCCGGGGTATCGCACAGATCGCAGCCCAGGCGGGCCTCAAGACGCTGCTGTACGACACGCGTCCCGGCGCGGCCGCCGAAGCACTCAAGTATGTTGCGGCTACCCTCTCGAAGTTGACGGAAAAAGGCAAACTTACGGCCGAGGCAGCTCAGCGCGCGATCTCGAACCTCCAGGTCGCGAATGCCCTTTCGGAGTTCTCCGGCTGCGATGTGGTGGTGGAGGCGATCGTCGAGAACCTGGAGGCCAAGCGTGAGCTGTTCCGCAGTCTCGAAGCCGTGGTCGCCGAGGGCTGCATTCTCGCGACCAACACCTCGTCGCTGCAGGTGACGTCGATCGCGGCCGCCTGCGCGCATCCGGAGCGAGTGGCCGGCTATCACTTCTTCAATCCGGTACCGCTGATGAAGGTGGTCGAGGTCGTAGACGGCCTCATGACGGCCCCATCGGTAGGCGATACCCTCATGGCGATCGCCAAGCGTTGCGGGCACACGCCGGTTCGCGCCAAGGATACGCCGGGGTTCATCGTCAACCACGCCGGACGCGGCTACGGCACCGAAGCACTGCGCATCCTCTCCGAAGGCATCGCCGAGACCTACGAAATCGATCGCATCCTGAGGGAGTGCGCCGGCTTTCGCATGGGACCATTCGAATTGCTCGATCTGACCGGGCTCGACGTTTCGCATCCGGCGATGGAGTCCATCTATAACCAGTATTACCAGGAGCCGCGCTACCGGCCATCACCGGTCACCGCGCAGCGCATGGCTGCGGGACTGCTGGGCCGCAAGTCCGGCCGCGGCTTCTATCGCTACGATAAAGGCGTTCAGGAGGCGATGCCGTCGAGCCCCTCACCCACTGCGCGAGCGGCGCAGGTTTGGGTGAGCCCCCGGGGATTGGGCGCCAAGCTGAAGGAACTCGTCGCAAGACTCGGCGCCACCATTGACGGCGGCGCCAGTCCCGCGGCCGAGTCGCTTTGCTTGGTTGCGCCGCTTGGCAACGATGCCACTACCACCGCGCTGGCGGAGAAGCTCGATCCAGCGCAGACGGTCGCACTCGACTGCCTTTTCCCGCTGGAAAAGCGCCGCACGCTGATGACCACGCCGCTCACTTCCGGCCCGATGCGCGACGCGGCGCACCGTCTGTTCGCTTCCGACGGCGTGCCGGTCTCGTTGATCCACGATTCACCCGGGTTCGTCAACCAGCGCGTCATAGCCCAGATAGTCAATATCGCAAGCGACATCGCCCAGCAGCGCATCGCCTCCCCAGGGGACATCGACTTGGCGGTAACACTCGGGCTGGGCTATCCGAAAGGCCCGCTAGCCTGGGGTGACGCGGTCGGTGCGGACAAGATCCTGGCGATTCTCGAAGCCCTGTCGGACTTCTATGGCGATCCGCGCTATCGCCCCAGCCCGTGGCTGAAGCGACGCGCACGCCTGGGCGTATCGCTGCTCACGCCGGAGGCGTAACCGGCCCTGGCCCCCATCACGACCCCTCCACGGTAACGGTAAGCCGCGGGGTTGCAGTCTCCTTGCACCCCGGGGCAGCCTAAACTGGCGTCAGATGTTCAGGTAGACGAGTGGCCAAACTTTACAATCGCCAGTATCATCGCGTTCTTTCCCGCTGACCTGCCCTTTTCGATGCGACGCCCAGGTGTTTCCGCGACGCGCTGAATCCGCAGGCAATCGCGGACTTGAATTCAACAGGCGTTGAAGCGCGATGAGATCCCCCGCACCTGTTCGCTCAGCCCAGCCCGTATCCTCATGGAGCGAGCGAAGCCTGGCTGCCGTGTGGCATCCCTGCTCGCAGATGAAATGGCATCCGGATTTGCCTCTGGTTTCGATCGAGCGGGCCGATGGGCCCTGGCTCTTCGGCCACGACGGTGCGCGCTATTTCGACGCTGTCGGTTCCTGGTGGGTATGCCTGCTCGGGCACCGGCATCCGGCGGTGGTGCAGGCACTTCGCGATCAGCTTGGCGAGCTCGATCATGTCATGCTGGCCGGGCTGACGCATCGGCCCGTGGTCGAATTGTCGGAGCGCCTGTCGGCCATGACGGACAAGGTCTTGGGCCATGCTTTTTACGGCTCGGACGGCGCCTCCGCGGTCGAGATCGCGATAAAAATGAGCGCGCATGCCTGGCAGCATAGGGCGCACGAGAAGAAGCAGTCCTTTGTCTGCCTGGCCGGCGGTTACCACGGTGAAACCCTGGGTGCGCTCGGAGTCACAGACCTGGCCGGATTTCGGCAACCCTACGAGGGCCTGGTTCGCCCCGCCTACGTGGTCCCCAATGCCGATGCGCGTCAAGCGCGGCCTGGCGAGGACGCGCGCGCGGTGGCCCTGCGCCAGGCCAGGCATCTGGAAGCGCTGCTCGACGAACGCGCAGATCAGATCGCCGCGATCGTCACCGAACCTCTGGTGCAGGGCGCCGGCGGCATGATCTTCTATGATCCCGAATACCTGCGCCAAGTGCGGGCTTTGTGCGATCGCTATTCGGTCCATTGGATCGCCGATGAAATTGCCGTCGGGTGCGGTCGCACGGGCAGTTTCTTTGCCTGCGAACAAGCCGGCGTCTGGCCTGACTTGCTTTGCCTGTCGAAAGGCATCTCCGGGGGATTTCTTCCGCTTTCGATCGTTCTGTCGCGAGAGGAGATCTACCGCTTGTTCTTGCACGAAAGCGCTTCCCAAGCATTCTTGCATTCGCACAGCTTCTCCGGCAACGCTCTCGCTTGTCGCGCGGCGCTCGCCGTGCTCGACGTGCTGGAGAAGAACGATGTTCTGGCGGCCAACCGGCTGCGCGCGACTCGCCTCAGCGCGCGCCTGCAGCCGATCCTCCGGCACCCACGAGTAAAGCACTTTCGCCAGATCGGCATGATTTGGGCCTGGGATGTCGCCGACGCACCTGCCGATTTTTCGCGCCGTGTCTATCGCGTCGGCCTGCGCAATCAGCTGCTATTGCGGCCGATCGGCAAAACCGTATACTTGATGCCGCCGTATTTGCTCAGCGACAGCGACATCGACGTATTGGCCGACAGCGTAATTGCCGTGATGAGCGAGGTGCTTGCATGAGCACCTGGCGCAAACGGTTCCTGGCCGACGCCGCACAGTGGCGTTCGGCTGGACTGGAACGCAAACGCCGCGTGGTCCGACCGGTGTCTGCGACCACCGTCGAGGTCGACGGAAAGATCATCACGGCTTTTGCCAGCAACGACTACCTGGGCTTGTCGCGCCATCCCCGACTGATTGAAGCCCTCGCCGAAGGCGCGCGCCGTTTTGGCGTCGGCGCGGGCGCCTCGCACCTGGTCAGCGGCCATCACGCCGTGCACGAAGAACTCGAGCACGAACTCGCGCGCTTTGCCGGCAAGCCCGCGGCCCTCGCCTGCATGAATGGCTATGTAGCCAACGTGGCGCTCATGACCACCCTGGCCGGAGCGGGCGACACGATCTTCTCCGACGAACTCAATCACGCATCGATCGTAGACGGGGCGCGGCTGTCGCGGGCCGCGGTCAAAGTCTATCCGCACGTCGATGTCGATGGGCTTGAATCCCAGCTCAAATCAAGCGGCGCGGGACACAAACTCGTCGTCACCGACGCCGTATTCAGCATGGACGGTGACGTGGCCCCGCTGCGGGAGCTGCTCGCGCTGTGCGAGCGCTACGACGCCCTGTTCGTCGTCGATGACGCCCATGGGCTCGGCGTGTGGGGGCCCGAAGGCCGCGGCAGCCTGCAGGCGCTCGGCCTGCAATCCAGTTCTATCGTCTACATGGGCACCCTCGGCAAGTCGGCCGGACTGTCAGGGGCCTTTATCGCCGCCGATCGGCTGATCATCGAGCGCTTGATCCAGCGTGCGCGTCCGTATGTATTTTCCACCGCCAGCTCTCCGGCCCTGGCGCACGCGACTTTGACGGCGCTCGAGTTGATTCGATCGGACGAAGCCGGGCGCGCGCGCATAGCCGCTTATCGCGATCGACTGCAGCGGGCCTCGTCCGAATGGAGGCCGTATCGATTGCTTTCTTCTGCGACTGCGATTCAGCCGCTGATCATCGGCGACAATACCGCCACGGTTGAGATCGCGGAGGCGCTGCTTGCCGAGGGTCTGTGGGTACCGGCGATTCGTCCGCCAACCGTACCGGAAGGCACCTCGCGACTTCGCATCACGCTCTCGGCTGCGCATTCCGATGCGGATATCGATCGCCTGTGCACGACCTTATCGCATGTCATCGCAAGCGCCACCGCCGATCAGGCATGAAACTGCTGGTCAGCGGCACCGATACGGGCATCGGCAAGACTCTCGTCACTTGCCTGGTGTTGCGTGCGCTGAAGGCGCGAGGCAAATCGGCAGTGGGCATGAAGCCGGTTGCCGCTGGAATCAATCTGCAAAACAGTTGGGACGACGTGGAGCTGATTCGCGCCGCGAGTTCGATTTCGGCGCCGCTCGAGGACGTCGCGCCTTACCGGCTGCGGGCGCCGGCCTCGCCTCATTTTGCCGCAGCCGAAGAGGGGATCACCATTCAGAGTGCAACAATTCTCGCGGCCCTCGAGCGCCTGGAGCGGCGTGCGGAGGTGGTCGTGATCGAAGGCGTGGGTGGATTCCGGGTTCCCCTCTCGGATCGCATGGACAGCGCCGATATGGCACAAGCGATCGGAGCCCCGATCCTGCTCGTGGTCCCGATGCGCCTGGGCTGCATCAATCACGCCTTGCTCACCGCCGAAGCAATCGCAAAGCGTGGCTTGACTCTCGCTGGCTGGGTGGCGAACGCTGGGATCGATCCGCATTATGGGCGCGTGGCTGAAACCATGGATACGATCAGCGATAGAATCAACACATCGTGTATCGGGGTCTTGCCGGACCTCGCCCTTGGACAAAGCAGCACCGATCGGCTCGCCATCGATCGGCTGCTGGAACGCTTGCAGGCAAAATGAAGTTTTAGGAGGATCACCTTTGACTGTCTCAACTCAATCGCCGGTTGCATTGAAGCCGGTTCAAGCAGGCCAACAGACATGGACCGTTGATGCGGTCGCGCAACTGTTCGAATTGCCCTTCAATGACCTGTTGTACCGCGCGCAGCAAGCGCATCGGGCGCAGTTCCCCACGGGCGAGATCGAACTCGCGACGCTGCTCTCGATCAAGACCGGTGGTTGCCCGGAGGATTGTGCCTATTGTCCACAGGCGGCGCGTTACCACACCGGGGTCGAGCCCGAGAAACTCGTGCCGCTGGAAGACGTGATCGCTGCGGCCAAGGCGGCAAAGCAAAACGGTGCCACCCGTTTTTGCATGGGCGCGGCATGGCGTGAACCGAAGGGACGCGATATCGCCAAGGTCGAAGCGATGGTGAGCGCGGTCAAATCGCTGGGCCTGGAGACATGCGCCACGTTGGGCATGTTGAGCCAAGCGCAGGCACAGCAGCTCAAGAATGCAGGTCTTGATTACTACAACCATAATCTCGACACGGCGCCCGAGTTCTACGGCGAGATCATCACGACCCGCGTGTATCAGGACCGTCTCGATACCCTGGGCCATGTGCGCCGCGCCGGACTCAAGGTGTGTTGCGGCGGCATTGTCGGCATGGGGGAATCCAGGATCCAACGCGCCGGCCTGATAGCCCAACTGGCCAACCTCGACCCCTATCCCGAATCCGTCCCGATCAATCACCTGGTACAGGTTCCCGGCACACCCCTTTGCGGGACGGAGCCGCTCGATCCCCTCGAATTCGTCCGCACCATCGCGGTCGCGCGCATCACCATGCCCGGCGCCCGAGTGCGGCTTTCTGCAGGCCGACGCGAACTCGGTGAAGCCGTGCAGGCGCTTTGTTTTCTCGCCGGCGCGAACTCGATTTTTTACGGGGACAAGCTGCTCACCACCTGCAATCCGGAGGCCCAAGCCGACCGCGCTCTGCTCGCCAAACTAGGGTTGCAGCCCCAGGTCGGAAACGGCGTAACGAACTGCTGCGAATGCAGAAGTTAATTGGGGTCAGAGTAACTTTTCCCGTACTTACGCGCTGATCGGTTATAGGCGACGCAAAAAAGTTACTCCGCCCCCCGTTTACTCGAAAAAGTTACCCTGACCCCAATTAACTAAGGGAGAGCCGTACGTGGACAATGACAAGTGGGCCTTTGGACTCACCATGATGATCGTCGGCATGGGAGGGACGTTTCTCACCTTGTGGATTCTCAGCTTGGTGATGGAGCTGCTGAAGAAGATCTACCCGCTCAAGGAAGACGGCGGCGCAAGCAAGGAATCATAAGGAGGATCCGATCAGGCATCGCGCTTGATCGGAAATTGCTCTAATCAGTGGCCTTGCTAGGGGCACGTCATCGCGGCTGCGGTCCCTACGCGGCCCCTTCTTGGGCAGGGAGAATGAAATGATCGAGAGCATCATCGCTGGTCTTTCCGGCTTGGGGGCCGGTGTCATTTATCTGTTCACCCAAGGGGGACCCAATGCAGTGATGCTGCTGATCGGCGCCACCCTGCTCTACCTGGGCGTCAAGAAGCAAGTCGAGCCGCTGTTGCTCGTACCCATCGGGTTCGGGTGCGTGCTGGTGAACATCCCTTTGAGCGACCTCATGGAACAGGGCGGGTTCCTCCGCATCCTCTATGACATGGGGATCGCCAACGAACTCTTTCCGCTGCTGATCTTCGTCGGCATCGGCGCCATGATCGACTTCGGCGCCCTGCTGGAAAACCCGAGAAGCCTGCTGTTCGGCGCCGCCGGACAGTTCGGCATATTCCTCACTTTGCTTCTGGCGCTCGCGCTGGGATTCCCTGCGCTGGAAGCGGTGAGCATCGCCGTGATCGGGGCCTGCGACGGACCCACGGCGATTTACGTCGCCTCGCAATACGCCCCGCAACTTCTCGGGCCGATCTCGGTCGCCGCCTATTCCTATATGGCGCTGGTCCCCATCATCCAGCCTCCCATCATGAAAGCCTTGACCACCCCCAAAGAGCGTGTGGTGAGGATGGCAGCGATCAAGAAAAGCGTCTCGCCTCAAACGAAGCTCCTTTTCCCCATTGTCGTAACCCTCATTACCGGTCTCATCGCGCCCAAGGGCCTGCCCCTGATGGGAACCATCATGCTGGGCAATTTCATGCGTGAGTGCGCCGTAGTGACCCGGTTGCAGAAAGCATCCGAAAACGAAATCGCCAACATCGTCACGCTGTTTCTGGGCCTGGGTATCGGCGGTACCATGGAAGGTCACGCGTTTCTCAAGCCCGACACGCTCGCCATTTTCGGCATGGGTTTCATCGCCATCTGCGTGGATACCGCGGCCGGGGTGATGTTCGGAAAGATCGTGTGCCGACTCACGGGCGGCAAGGTCAACCCTCTGATCGGGGCGGCCGGCATCTCCGCATTCCCGATGGCCGCAAGAGTCGTTCAGACCCAGGGTCAGCGCTACGACAAGAAGAACCACCTGCTCATGCACGCCGCCGGCGCCAACACCGGCGGACAGATCGGCTCGGTGGTGGCCGCGGCAGTGATGCTCTCGGTGCTCAAAGGCATGGGAATGATCTGAGGGGGCAAAGCCCCTTCAGCGCCGGATAACCGAACCGGCGGGCGCGATCCCGGGATCTTGCCCAGTTAGCGCTTTCCCGCCGCTTCGATCAGCTTCAGCAGACGTGGCGGCGACATCGGCAATTCACGCGGGCGAACGCCGATTGCCTTGGCGACCGCATTGGCAATGGCGGCCAACGTAGGCACGACCGGCACTTCCCCCACGCCGCGCAAGCCATAGGGATGCTTCGGGTTGGGCACTTCGACGATGACGGTATCGATCATCGGCAGGTCGGATGCAACCGGCATGCGGTAGTCGAGAAAGCTCGGATTCTGCAGCCGACCGTCCTCGCCGTAGATGTATTCCTCGTTGAGCGCCCAGCCCGCTCCCTGCGCGGCCCCGCCCTGGTATTGGCCTTCGACCTGGCGCCGGTTGATGGCCTTGCCGGCGTCCTCTACCACCGTGTAGCGCAGAATTTTCACTGCGCCGGTTTCCTTGTCCGCTTCCACGTCGACGATATGAACCCCGAATCCGGGACCGGCTCCGGTGACTGCCATGGAGGAATAACAGGAGATGGGCCCGCCCTGCTTGACGATATCGGCCACGGACAGCGGCTTGAAGTTGCCGGCGCTTGGTTTCGCGACGCGGCAATAGCCCCCTTCGTACACGACGTCTTCCTCCGACACATGCCAGATCGCCGCAGCGCGCCTGCGCATCTCCGCGATCGCCTGGCGCGCCGCATCGACCACGATCATGCCGCTGGAAAAAGTGACGCGGCTGCCTGCCGTCAAGCGCGTGTAGCCCACCTGGTCGGTATTCGCTATCGAGGCGCTGACCCTTTCGAGGGGAATACCCAGCTCTTCGGCGGCCATCATGCTGATCGAGATGCGCGTACCGGCCACGTCGATGGTTCCCAGCGTGAGGTGCACCGATCCGTCTTCGGAAATATCGAGCTTCCCGGAGGTATCGCCGGCCTTGTTGAACCAAAACCCGGCCGCCACCCCGCGGCCCTGATTGGGCCCGAGCGGCGCACTGTAGTGCTCGGTCTTCTTCGCCGCCTCGAGGGTCTGGACGAAGCCGATCGGCCCGTGGGCCTCACCGTACACCGTGACGTAACCTTCGGTCGCGGCGTTCTTCAGCCGCAGATCGAGGGGATCCATGCCGATTGCCTCGGCCAGCTCGTCGATCACGCTCTCGACGCCAAAAACCACAGGCGGTACGCCGGGCGCCCGAAACGCGTTCACCTTGGGCCGGTTGGAAACGACCTCGAAGCCAACGGCCTTGACATTCTGCAGGTCATAGCGGGTGAACATCGCCTGCGGCCCGTTGTAGAACATCGATCCGGTAAATGCACCGGTTTGGAACACCATTTCGGCTTCCGCCGCGGTGAACTTGCCGCTCCGGGTTACCCCCATCTTGATGCGCGAATGCGTCCCGGATACCGGCCCGGTGGCACGGAACACCTCGCCTCGGGTCAGCACGATTCGCACCGGCCGCCTGGCCTTGCGTGCGAGCAGGATCGCCACCGGTTCGGCGTACATGATGGTCTTGCCGCCGAATGCCCCTCCCAATTCCGACGCGGTGATGCAGATATCGTCCTTGGGTATCTTCAGCAGCGCCGAAAGATTATCGCGCATGCCAAAATGCGCCTGCGTGCAGCACCACAATTCAACGCGGCCCGCCTCGGTAACGTCGGCAACGCAGGCCTGCGGCTCGATGTAACCCTGGTGAATGGGATTGGTCTTGAACTCGCGTTCGATGACGACATCGGCTTGCTTGAAACCCGCCTGCGTATCGCCCATCGCGAATTCCTGGCGCTCCACCACGTTGGTGGGCTTGTCCTCGGCCCCCTTGATTCCCTCGACCCGAAGATGCTCATGCAGGATCGGCGCCCCCGGCCGCATCGCCTCCACCGGATCTATGACATGCGGGAGCCTCTGGTACTCGACATGGATCAGCTTCAACGCTTTCTTGGCGATGGATTCGCTCGTCGCAGCCACGGCGGCGACCGCATGCCCGTCGTAGAGCACCTTCTCGCGCGCCATGACATTGCGGGTCAGATCTCCTTCCCCCGTTCCCAAGATCTGCTCGGGAAAATCCTCGCGAGTCACCACCGCGAGAACCCCGGGGAGCGCCTCAGCCCTGGAAGTGTCGATGGACCTGACGATCGCGTGCGGGTGCGGACTGCGCAGAATCTTGCCCACCAGCATCCCCGGCAGCATCAGATCGGCGCCGAACTTGGCGCGCCCGGTCACCTTGTCGAAGCCATCGAGCTTGACCGGCGAAGTGCCGACCACCTTGAGTTTCTTGTTCGGATCGAATCCGCTTTGTTCGAGTATGCTCGCCACGGTCAGGCCCCCCTCAATTCCTTGGCCGCCGCAAGCACCGAGCGGATGATCTTGTCATAGCCGGTGCATCGGCAAAGATTACCCGCCAGCCAATAACGCACCTCGGTTTCCGTCGGATCGGGGTTGCGCTCGAGAAGCGCCCGCGCAGCGATCAGGAACCCCGGCGTACAGATGCCGCACTGCGCCCCGTTTTGCTCCAGGATATGACGTTGCAGGGGGTGGAGTTCGTCGCCCCGCGCCATCCCTTCGATGGTCTCCACTTTCTTGCCCTGCGCCTCTACCGCCAGCACCAGGCAGGAATCCACCAGCCTGCCATCCAACATGACGCTGCACGCGCCGCAATCGCCCGTTGCGCAGCCTTCCTTGGTCCCGGTGAGCTGCAGCTCGTCGCGCAACGCATCCAGAAGAGTCTGCTGCGGTTCGCATTCGAACCGGCGCTGTTCGCCGTTGACCGTGACGGTCACTTGAACACGCGCGGGCATCAGTTCTGCCTCGCGCGTTCCAGGGCCTCGCGCGCAACGCGGCCCGCCAGAACGCCCGCGACTTTGATCCGGTATTCCTTGGTGCCGCGCTTGTCGTCAATCGGGCGGCAGGCGGCGCTCGCCGCTTTGGCCAGCTTGTCCAGAGCCGCGTCATCCACGCGCGAACCGATCAGCGCTGCAGCGGCCTCTTTCACCAGCAGCACCGTCGGCGCCACCGCGCCCAGCGCCACCCGCGCCGCCGTGCAGGTGCCGCGGCCGTCCAGAGTGAGATTGATGCCGACGCCGACGACGGCAATGTCCATCTCGGTGCGCGGCGTGAAGCGCTGGTAAGCATCGCCCGAATGAGGCGGGCGCGGCGGGAACACGAACGAGGTGATGATCTCGCCTTTAGCAAGCGAAATCTTGCCGGGACTCATCGGGATATTCTCCACCGGTACTTGGCGCATGCCCTTAGGCCCGATGATCGTCACTGCCGCACCCGCGGCAATCAATGCCGGCACGCTGTCTGCGGCGGGCGATCCGTTGCACAGGTTGCCCGCCATGGTGGCGCGACCTTTGACCTGAATCGAGCCGATCAGCGATGCACCATCGATGACTCCCGGCCAGGTCTTGCAGAACCCTTCATGCTCCATCAACTCCATGCAGGTCACCGCCGCGCCCACGCGATACCCGCCGTTTTCGGCAGTGATTGCCCGCAGTTCCGGGATCTTCTTGATATCGACCAGCAATTCGGGCTCGATCAGATCGGTTTCCATCTGCACGATCACATCGGTGCCCCCGGCCAACACGCGCGTAACACCCTTGGCCTCCGCGAGCAGCGCCACTGCGGCCTGCAGAGTGCTCGGTGCTTCGTATCTCAGCTCTCCCATCACCGTCTCCGTTTCAGTCTCTGTTTGTTTGTGCCATTTCCGGCATGCGCTCAGGCGCGCTGGCGCTCGCCTGCGCATACCTTTCCACAAATGCAAGTATACCTTGGCCCTGACCCTGGACGCGCCGGGCATTTAATTGACGTGGTTTTACTGCCTAAAACGCCCCCCCCGCATGGCCAAATGCAATCCGGGACCGCGTTTCGGGAACCGCGGACGAAGTTTGCGGGCAGCGCGCCCCAAGATCCGGCGTTCGACCCGGAGTTATGGCACTGCCGGAGAACTCCGTGTGTCGATGTGCGACATCACTTGCCGACGATGACCTCCGATGCCTTGATGATCGCATGGACGGTATCACCAAGCTTGAGCCCAAGATCGTCGACCGCTTCGACCGTGATCGAGGAAGTAATCACCATTCCCGGTGCAATCTCGATCTTGACATGAGCGGTCGTCTGGCCGCGCACCACTTGAACTACCTTGCCGGGAAAAACATTACGCGCACTGAGTTTCATGGTATCTCCTAGTGAGACCTACGGCAGCGCAACTTCGGGAAAGCCGTGCCCTGCGAGAAGCTCCTATTCCTTAAACCACTCGAATCCGGTTCACCCGCTCTGTGCATTGGGAAAGAAGAGCTGTTCGCCGCCGATCTTATACGCGGCGATCGCGCGCTGCCCCTCCTCCGAGACGATCCAGTCGATGAATGCCTGCCCGAGATCCTTCTTCACGTGCGGGTGCCTGGCAGGGTTTACCAGTATCACGCCGTATTGGTTGAAAAGCCGCTTGTCGGCCTCGACGAGTATTACCAGATCGCCACGGTTCTTGAATGAAAGCCAGGTGCCGCGGTCGGCGAGAATGTAACCATTCATCGAAGATGCGGTATTGAGCGCAGGGCCCATCCCGGAACCGGTGTCCTTGTACCAGGGCCCGCGTGCAGCCGCCCAGTCTATCCCCGCCAACTTCCACAGCCGCAGTTCCGCAGCGTGCGTTCCGCTTCTGTCGCCGCGCGAAACGAACGGCGCCTGCTTTGCCTGGATCTTGCGGAACGCGGCGACGATGTCCTTGCCGCCCGCGATTCCGGCCGGGTCGGCCTTCGGTCCGATGAGAACGAAGTCGTTGTACATCACCTCACGGCGCGCCACGCCAAATCCATCGGCGACGAACTTCTCCTCGGCGGGCTTGTCGTGAACGAATACGACGTCGGCGTCGCCGCGCCGCGCCACGTCGAGCGCCTGGCCAGTGCCCAGCGCCACGACGCGTACCTGGACGCCGGTCTTCTTGGCGTAGATCGGAAGCAGGTGGCGGAACAAGCCCGACTGCTCGGTGGACGTGGTCGAGGCTACGGTGATGAACTTTTCCTGCGCGACAGCCGGCATCACGGCCGCGTTGGCCGCAACCAGTGCAGAGACGAGCATCAGACGTCGAATGGCGTTCACAGCAGTTCTCCTTGGATGAAAGCAGCGGCCTCGCGCGAGGCGGGGCCCTTGAAAAAGGGGCCTGCGTCGGTACGTTCGAGCACGCGGCCGTTATGCAGAAAAATGACTTCGTCGGCCAGGCGCTTGGCTGCGCCGAGATCGTGAGTGACCATGACGATCTTGGTGCCGGCCGCGCCGATGCGCGCGATCGCAGCCTCGATCTCGCGCGTTGCCCCCGGATCGAGGTTGGCCGTCGGTTCGTCCAGGAACAGCACCTCCGGCTCCAGCGCCCAGGCGCGTGCCAGCGCAAGGCGCTGTTGCTCCCCGCCCGAGAGCACGCGAGCAAATCGGCCGGCCAGGTGCGCAAGGCCCAGTTCCTCGATGGCGCGTTGAGCGCGAGACTGGCGTTCGCTCCGGCCGATACCGGCCAGCTTCAATCCGTAGGCGACGTTGGCCAATGCCGAGCGGCGCAGCATGACCGGCCGCTGGAACACCATGGCCTGCCGGTGGCGTCCGTTCCCGGATCCGCGTGCGTTCCATACGACACGGCCCGAGGTCGGCGCAAGCAAGCCGTGGCAAATGCGCAATAACACGCTCTTCCCCGCGCCGTTCGGTCCGAGGATTACGGTGCGCGCTCCCGCCGCGAATTCAAGCGAAATCCCTTCGAGAATCCGCCGTCCGCGCGCCTGGAATCCAATGTCGTCGAGCCTGAGCGGCAGGAGCGAGCGCGGCGCCGATATCGCGTTGTCAGCCATAGCGCCGCTGAGCTGCCTCTTTGACAATATGCGCCGCGGCGTTCAACGCCAGCACCAGGCTGATCAAGACGATGCCCAGACCCAGAGCAAGAGGCAGATCCCCCATGCTCGTCTCGAGCGCAATCGCAGTGGTCATCACGCGAGTCACGCCGTCGATGTTCCCGCCCACGATCATCACCGCTCCGACCTCCGCCACGGCGCGGCCGAACCCTGCCAGAACGGTGGTGACCAGGGAAAAGCGGCAGTCCCACACCAGCGTCAGCGCCGCTTGCACCGGCGCCGCCCCCAGCGAGCGCAGCTGCTCTTCGTATTCCCGCCAGGCATCCTCGATCGCCTGGCGCGATAGCGCTGCGATGATCGGCGTGACCAGTATCGCCTGCGCGAAGATCATCGCCGCCGGCGTGAACAGAATGCCCATCGGCCCCAGCGGTCCGGCGCGCGAGAGCAGCAGGTACACCATGAGCCCGACCACGACCGAGGGCAATCCAAGCAGCGCATTGAGCGCGACGATAGCCGTCTGGCGCCCCGGGAAACGCGCCACCGCAATGGTCGCCCCGAGCGGCAGACCGATGAGGGTCGCAATCACGACGGCCGAGAAGCTCACACGCAGGCTGAGCCAGACGATCTGTACCAGCTTCGGATCGAATGCCGCGACCAGTTCCGCCGCATGCATCAGCGATTGGCCAGCGGTTCCCATGTGTCCGAGCCCCCGCGCGGGGTCTGTATATATGTACGTTCTCGCATTTCGTTTTCACCGAGCGGCGCATTATCCCAGAGCTAACATATCCTTTTAATATGCTATTCTTTGCATATGTCGCTGATTCGTTTCGACCTGAGCTGGCTTGCCCCTCCGGGCGCAGAAAGAGGGGCTGATCGCGTGTTGCTCGAACTGCTCGCGGGGGTGCGTGCCAGCGGCTCGATTGCCGGCGCCGCCAAGGCAGGAGGAATCTCGTATCGCCACGCATGGGGAACGCTCAACCGCTGGGAGAGCATTCTCGGCGGCAAGGTGGTGATCATGGAACGCGGACGCGGGGCAACGCTTGCACCGCTTGGTGAACAACTGCTCAATGCCGAATTACGCATCCGGCGGCGGGTCGAAGCGACCCTGGCGCGCATGGCGATCGAACTGGACCAGGAGCTTGCCGGCGCTCCGCGCAAGAGCCGGCCTGATCTGCGCATCGTTGCGAGCCATGATCTCGCGCTGCTGCAGTTGCGCGACCTCGCGTTGGAAGAGGGGCTGTCGCTGGACTTCCAGGTCCGAGGCAGCAGCGAGAGTCTGGCCGCTTATTCGCGCGGCAACTGCGACGTGGCCGGATTTCATCTGGTGACGGGTCGCCCAGATCTGGATTTGCGCCACTGGCTCGACGCGCGCCGCGATGCGCTGATTCGCTTCGCCGCGCGCCGCCAGGGATTGATCGTGAGGCGCAGCAATCCGAAGCGGATTCGCTCTATTTCCGATCTGGCGCGGCCGACGCTGCGGTTCGTGAACCGGCAGCCGGGCTCGGGCACGCGCGCGCTGCTCGACCGGCTGATCGCCGATGCCGGCGTCAAGGCGCACCAGATTCGAGGCTACGCGCTGGAGGAATACACGCACATGGCGGTGGCGGCCACGGTTGCCAGCGGCATGGCGGATGCGGCTTTCGGAATCGAGGCTGCCGCCGTGCGTCACGGCCTGGATTTCGTGCCGATCACCTCCGAGGATTACCTCCTCGTCTGCCGGCTCGCGCAACTCAAGGCAAATCCCGTGATGACGCTCAGGAAGCTGATGGCAGGCGCGGCATTTCGCAAGGCCTGCGCCGAGTTCGTCGGATACGATCTGTCGCGAGCAGGCAAACTCGTACGCTTCGACGCAATAACCCAGGCCGTGCCGCGATGACGCGCGCCCGCGACCAGGGAGTCCGAATCTCCTCGACTATTGCGGCTTGATGCCGGCCGATGCGGTGATCTTGCGGTAGGCTTCGGAGCTGGATCTCATGATTTCGGCCAATTCCTCCGGGCTGCTGCCGGTCACCTCAAAGCCCAGTGCTTCCAGTCCTTTGACCACCTGTGGCATGACGATCGCCTTTCTAATCTCCGCATTGAGGCGATTTACGATCGCAGGAGGCAGGCCACGCGGTCCGACAACTCCGCTCCAGAGCGTGGGCATCGCATAACCGGGAATTTCTTCGCCGACAGTCGGCAAATTGGGCATGGCCCTCGCACGCGCGCTCTCGACTACGGCGATGGCGCGCAGTTTTCCCGACTGAATGTGCGGCCGCACCGTGCCCATCACCAGAATCCCTGCCTGCACTTGGCCGCCGATCAGATCATTGAGCGCGGGGCCCCCGCCCTTGTAGGGGACGTGCAGGATATCGATCTTCGCCATTGTGCCGAGCAGTTGGCCGGCGACGTGTTGCGAAGTGCCGGTGCCGGCGGTGACATAACCGATCTTGCCGGGATTCGCCTTGGCATAAGCCACCAGCTCCTTGATCGAGTGGATCGGCATCGATGGGTGTACGACGACCGTATTGGGAACGCGCGCGGTGTAAATGATCGGCGTGAAATCCCTGAGGTTGTCGAACGGAATCTCTTTCTGGACGAACGGCAGCAGCATTTGGGAACCGAATAGCGCCAGCAGCGTATAGCCGTCCGGGGCGGCATTGGCGACAACTTGCGCGCCGATGATGGCTGCCGCGCCGGCGCGGTTTTCCACGACCACTGGTTGTCCCAAGGATAGGGTGAGAGCCTGCGCGACCGGCCGCGAGAACAGGTCGAGGCCACCTCCCGGGGCATAGGGCACGACGAGGCGAATCGGTTTGCTCGGATACTCCTGCGCGGATACAGCCACGGGGGCGAGGAAAAGCGCCAGCAGCGCAAGCAACAAGCCCTTATGGCGACGCATCGTTATCTCCATCGTGATTCTCCTTGTGCTGGCGCTTTTCTTCTGCAGACTCTTGGCACGCAATGCAGTTTTCGCGCGTCGTAGTGAATCGAGAGATTTTCCCTAAGAATACTCGAACGGGGCTCACCGATCGATCAGCCGGCAATCTACCCGAATCGCAACACGGAGGCAATTGATCGTCCCGCAACTGCGGCCGCAAACTCATCGATCCAGGCAAGTCGACTGGCGTTTCTCATAATTCCCGGGGCCCGCGGCGGGAGGCGCCGCCGCGGGAAATCAGGCTGCCGGAGACCATCATCAACGCGTTCATCAAAAACACAGGAATCAATCCGAAGGCCGAACCGATCGATCCGGCTAGGAGAGGACCGATTACACGCGCAAGGTGATTCGCGGAAAAACGCAAGCCCAGCGCTTCGCCCGAACGGCCCTGCGGCGATTGACTGTAGGTGAGCGCCATGGTGATGGGCGCACCGCAGCCCATGCCGAGTCCCAAGAGCAAGGCGATCCCGCAAAGCACCACGGCACTTTGGAAGAACGGAACGAGCACGAACCCGATTGCCGCCAGGACAAACGAATAGGAAAGCACCGTTTCCTCGTTGGATAGCTCGACGAGGCGCGGCATGATCACCCGCACGGCGAAAGCGGCCACGGCGAAACTTCCGAGAATGACGCCGATTGCCGAAGCCGACAATCCGATGCCATGCCCGTAAATCGGCAAATAGAACTGAAACAGGTCCGTGCCGAGCATCACCAGGCTGCTGGAAGCAAGTACCCGCATGACTTTTGGGTCTGCCAGCATGTCCTTGACGCTCCCGGTACGCGCGGCTTGACGATTGCCTCCAGGGAGCACGCCACCCCCGATGCCAAGCATTGCGACCGAAACGAGCGCCATCGCCACCAGATTAAGGCAAGCGTATTCGAAGCCCAGGTGGTCGATGGAAAAACCGGTGAGCATCGGGCCGGTAGAGGTGGCGACTGCCGCCACCATGGCGAAATTGCTGAAGTCCCGGGCGCGTTGATCGGCATGGCCCAGTGAACCAATCAGGTTCTGGGTCGAAATGGCCTGAACGGTAAGCGACAAGCCTATCATCGCCGAGGCGACGTAAAGAGCGGGCATTGAGGGTGCAAAGTATGGCACCAGCATGCCGCACGCAATCCCGATCCCGGCGAACGTGAGCAACCAGCGCGAACCGAGGCGATCGGCCAGCCTGCCCACCAGCCACGATAACAACAGCGGTACCACCGAAAAAGCCGAGGCGAGAACGCCGACTGCGAAGGGCTCCGCGCCGAGTTTGAGCGCATAGAGCGCAAGCAGCACGCGGCCCCCGTGCACGGCAGCCAGATTGAGCAGCGCAAGCGCAAGCACAAGATATATCGGCTTCAGTCTCATCTCGACGCAAAACGGTTGAAGAACCGGAATCGGAATTACGGTGCAGCGCCAAACATTGTCGGAGCAATCGTGCCCGCTCTCCCCGCCGGCGATTGCATCGGCTTCGCGCAATCCCGGCGCGCTTGCAGCTTACAAACTGTCTTCGAGCGCTTAGAATATCGCAATGCCGTCAGAAAAAGATGCATCTGACGCAGAAAAATGGTCTCTGAGGCGCGGGTCCAAGCCGGAGACCTCCACAATTTGATACGTCGGAATACGTTTGTGTTTCGACGCAGATCGGAACCAATCCATGCAGACAAAGACGGTCACACCGGGCGCAAGCATCGATTTCGATAAATTCCGACTCAGGCCATTCGTGGATCGATTGATCGAGCTGGGCGAAGTCGAGGTGCATGAACAACCGGTTCCCCTGTCTCGGCTCAGCGCCATCATCGAATCCACGCCGAAAGCTGCGCTTTTCCGCTGCGCGGGGCCGCAGAAATTCGAAATCGTGGCATCGGTTTCAGGCAGCCGCCGGCGGCTTGCCGCGGCGTTCGGCGTAGCCGAACGGCAGTTGGCGCACGAGTACTTGCGGCGCATGAACAATCCGCAGCCGGTGGTCGAGGTGCCTTCGGGCGACGCTCCGGTGCACCAGCGCGTCGTGACCGGCGAGGATGTGGATCTGACGCGGCTCCCTTTCCACCTGCAGCACGCATTGGACGGCGGCACCTACATTTCCTCCGCGATCGACTACGCAATAGATCCGGCTACGGGAAGAAGCAACGTCGGCTGCCGCCGGCTGATGCTCAGAGGCCGCCGCGAGCTGCGGTCCAATCTGACCGGTCCGACGGACCTCAGGCAGATCTACCTCGGGTGCGTGCGGCGAGGCGAGCGGCTGCCGGTCAGCTTTGCCGTCGGCTCACACCCGCTCGATTATCTGGCTGCCGGCCTCAGGGTTCCGGGCGAGGAGTTCGGCCTGGTCGCCACGCTGCGCGGCGAACCCGTGCCCATGGTCCGGGGCATCACCAACGGCGTACCGGCGCCTGCGGACGCGGAAATGATCATCGAGGGCTATTTCGACGAACTGGGTTACCGCGAAATCGAAGGACCTTACGGCGAGTTCTACGGTTTCTACGGCGCCCCGCATATCGATCCGATATTCCATGTGACGGCGATCACCATGCGAGACGATGTGCTGCACCAGACGGTGCGGCACAGCGGATTGCGCATGGGCGAAACGGATTCCGCAAACCTCGGCATGATCACTGCCGAGGGGGCGATTTGGCGTGCCCTGAGAGCCGCCAATATCGAGCCCGCGGCGGTGTACGCGCCGCCGGCTGCGAACGGCCGGCAGCACGCGCGCGTCGCCATTCGCCGGGGCTTGCCGGGCCAGGCGCGCATCGCGATCGCTGCGCTGTTTTCGCTCGCTTTCGTCAAACACGTGTTCGTCGTCGACGACGACGTGGATGTGTTCTCCGACGAAGACATGGAATGGGCCATGTCGGCCCGTTTTCGCTCGGACCGGGATCTCGTCGTATCGGCAGGGTATCCGGCAACCTACATGAATCCCACCGCAGGCGATGACGGTACCATGCCCAAAGCAGGCTTCGACCTCACCGCTCCCTTCGGCGATCCGGAGGATCTGGAAAGCCGAGTCGCCCGCGCCGCGAACTTCAGCGACGCCAAGCCCCGCTATCAGAGCGTTCGCCAGGCGCTGGAATCCGGGCCGATGTATTTCGCGCAGCTCCTCGAGGCCCTCGGCAGCGATGACGGACGCGAAATCGCGCTCGAGCTCGACAAACTGCGCGAGGAAGGCGTGCTGAGCCGCGTGGAGAAGACCGGGCAGTGGGCTCTCACCACCTAGGCAACGATTCCGTGTTAAGTTTCCAGCCTTCCCAGGGAACGACGATTGCGCCGATAAACTAGTGTCCTGTTCCGTAAATTCGCTTGATAGTTCGCGGCGCCTTCGGCCGGCATGCAGCGTTGCCAGGCCTCGTCGTAGTCTCGCTACTGTCTCGGCCTTGCGCCTTGCCTGCCGGCCAAATTCGCGCGCTCCTTTATCGTCGGAATTTACGGAACAGGACACTAGAACCTGTCTCGATAATCCACGCGATGCGCGGCATATTGTTGAGATATGTTTTAACAACCACCTTGCGCAGGGATAAGCGATGAATACGGAGGCATACGACTTTGTAATCGTTGGAGCGGGATCGGCGGGATGCGTTCTCGCCCACCGCCTGACCGAGGATGCGCAGGTGCGCGTGCTGCTCCTGGAGGCCGGCGGCACCGACTGGGATCCGCTGATTCACATCCCGCTTGGCGTGGCAACGATCTGGAAGAAGCGCCTGCACGACTGGGGCTACGATACCGAGCCCGAACCCAATCTCAATGACCGCCGCATCGAGATGCTCCGCGGCAAGGTCCTCGGCGGATCTTCCTCCATCAATGCCATGGCGCACATCCGCGGGCATCGCGGCGACTACGACCGCTGGGCCCGTCGTTCGGGGCTGGCCGGCTGGTCGTACGCGAATCTAGAGCCGTACTTCAAGCGGACCGAGACTTGGCAGTATGGCCCTGCGCCGCACCGCGGTTCGAGCGGCCCGATCAAGGTTCGCTACACCAATCGCGACGATCCGCTTGCCTGGGCGATGCTCGATGCCGCGCGCGCCGCCGGCATCCCGGTATTTGACGATGTCAACTGCGGCGCCCCCGAAGGCTTCGGGCTGTCGCAGAGCACCATAGGCCAGGGCCGACGATCGAGCGCGGCCGTCGCCTACTTCCGGCCGGCGCAAGGCCGCAGCAACCTTACGCTGAAAATGCGCGCGCTCGCGACTCGCATTCTCGTCGAAGGCAACGCAGCGGTCGGCCTGGAGTATGTCAGCGGCGGTGTCGTGCATCGCGTTCGCGCCGAGCGCGAATTGATCCTGTCGGGCGGCGCATTGAATTCACCGCAACTGCTGATGCTCTCGGGCATCGGCGACGCCGACCGCTTGCGTTCACTGGGCATCCGTTCCACTCTCCATCTTCCGGGCGTCGGGGCCAATTTGCAGGATCATCTCGGTGTGTGCCTGGAGCATTGGCGCCTGGGCGACACTCCGCTAATGCACATCTTGCGCGCCGACCGCATCGCATTGGGAATGATGCGCGCCTATCTCACGGGCGAGGGCCCCGCCACGCAGTTGCCGGGCGGCTTTACTGCGGTGGTTCGCTCGCGAGCCGGCCTTGACGCTCCCGACCTTCAATTCATCTACCGCGGCGGAGCGCTGCATGCGAAGCCATGGCTGCCTCTCATCGGCCCGCACTGGCGTGACGCGTTTTCCCTGCGCCCGGTGCTGCTGCATCCGGAGAGCCGCGGGCACGTATCGCTGGCCTCGGCCGATCCCGCGGATAAAGTCCGCATTCATGCCAATTTCCTCTCGGCGCCCAACGACCTGAAAAAGCTTCGCGAGGGCGTGCGGCTCGGGCGCGAGGTGCTGCGCCAGAACATACTTGCCCCCTACAGAGGGGAGGAAATTTCGCCCGGCCCGCACAGCACGACGGACGATGACATCGAAGCGTTCATCCGCACGACAGCGGTGACGATACATCACCCTTCCTGCACCTGCAGAATGGGCCAGGATGAGCTCGCCGTGGTCGATCCGGAACTGCGCGTGCGAGGCGTCGAACGCCTTCGCGTGGTCGATGCCTCGGTCATGCCCGACCTGGTGAGCGGCAACATCAATGCCTGTGTGTTGATGATCGCCGAAAAAGCATCCGACCTGATCCGCGGCCGTCCTCCGCTTCCGGCCGAATCGACTCAAGCCGCGCCGCTGGCCATGAACCCCCGCGCGACATTACTGTCATAGTGCCTGCAATTGCGACGATACATCTCCTCATGAACTGGAAAAATCGACAATGACAATATTCAAATGGATTCCCTGCCTGGTCATCGGGCTGTCGTTGGCCCTTGCGGGCTGCGACAGGGCCCCCTCGAGCGGCGCGAAATCACCGGCGGGCTCGCAAGAATCCCGTGTCCCTCTCAGCGCCCTCTATGACACCGTCGCGGCCAAGGCGAACGGATTCACGATCGGCAACATGATGGCAACCCGCGTCGCCTACGTGATGTTCGACCCGCAGTGCCCGCACTGCGCCCAGCTTTGGCGAAATGCAAAACCTCTTCTGGGTCAGATTCGCATGGTCTGGGCTCCCGTTCGATTCGCCGGCGACATCAGCCTGCGGCAAGGAGCGGTATTGTTGGCTTCCAAGGAACCGGTTCCCGAGATGGATGCGCATGAGCGAAGCCTGGAAGCCAAGCGGGGAGGTTTGGTGCCGCCGGCCGAGATTCCACCTGAACTCATTGCCAAGGTGAAAGCCAACACGGAGCTGATGGCGCAAATCGGCGCCGATGAAGTGCCGTTTGTCGTCTACAAGGACCCGAGGACCGGGCAGCCGGCGTCATTCAAGGGCGCCATGGGAACCGAAGACTTGCGAAAGCTGCTGGGCCTCTAGGGTAGCAAGATGGGGTCAGAGTAACATTTCATCAACGCGAAACCGCGTCGATTCGATGCGTTTGGGAAATGTTACTCTGACCCCATTTTGCTCCGGGCCGCGCCAGTGCTTGCGCATCCTTTAGCGGCAGGTGCCCGTTCGCGGAGCAATCCGGGGAATCCCAGCAGGTGTTGCAAACGCGCTTGATCGCGTCGAACTCTTCGAGCCGGACGTGGGGCGACAGAAAATGCTCCTTCACCGGCTCCGAACCCAGCAGGTCCGTACTCAGGTACTTCTTGTTGTCGTCGGGAAACACCGTAACCACCACTGCGCCGGGACCAAGGCGCTCCTGAACTTTCAGCGCGCCCAGGAAATTCGCGCCCGAGCTGACCCCCACGCCGAGGCCAAGCTCAGCGGCAAGAATCTGGGCCATGCGAATCGCGTCGCCGTCATCCACGCCGACCACGTCGTCGAGGAACGCCAGGTCCATGATAGGCGGGATGAATTCGTCGGAAATGCCTTGGATCCGATGCGTTCCCACCTTGTGGCCCGTGCTCAGCGTCGGTGAACTGGCGGGCTCGAGGGGATAGAGTTTCACTTCCGGATGCGCTTGCCTGAGAAAGCGGCCCACGCCCATGATCGTACCGCCGCTGCCTACACCGGCGACAAAAGCGTCGGGACGAAGACCGTGAATGCGCAACTGCCACCAAATTTCCGGACCCGTGGTCTCCGCATGCGCGTCGATGTTGTCCGTGTTGGAGAACTGGCGCGGGAGAAACACCCCCGGTTGTCCGGCGGCGAGATCCTCGGTCATCTTGATGCTGCCGAGAAAGCCGCCCTCGTTGCGGCTCACCAGGCGAATCTCGGCGCCCAGACTGCGGATGAGGTCCTTGCGCTCCTGGCTCATCCACTCGGGCATGAAGATAGTGACCGGATGGCCCAACGCCCTGCCCACTGCCGCGAAAGAGATTCCCGTATTGCCGCTGGTGGCCTCCGCGATGGGTGCACCGGGTCGGAGAAAACCCCGCGCGTAGCCTTGGCGCAGGATGTGCAGGGCCATGCGATCCTTGATGCTGCCGGTCAAATTCAGGTTCTCTGCCTTGGCGTAGATGGTTCGCATCTCGCCGCGGAAACGGCACCGGATCGCCAGCAGCGGCGTGTTGCCCACCATGTGCCCAAGCGCGCGAAACTTCCGTTCCATCTCCAAAATCGCCATGCGATGCCTCTGTTGTTCGCGTTAGAACCTGCGAAAATCCTCCCGACAAGACCGTCCCGAAAATTGCGCACGAGGGCGCAGTGCCGCGAATCGGTCCGATCGTGGCGACTAGTCTAGGTGCCGGCGACGAGGAAAAATTTGCTTTTCGTGCCTAAAAGTAGGTCTTTTGTGGAATAATTTTCCCTGGATAGGCACACTTTTGAGAATTGTATACTATGGACGCGATCGACAAACGAATCCTTGGCATACTGCAGCACGACGCGACGACACCGGTCGCCGATATCGCCGAACGCGTCCACCTGTCGCAAACGCCTTGCTGGCGCCGGATCCAGAAGCTGGAGGAAAATGGCTTTATCCGCAAGCGCGTCGCTCTGCTGGACGCGAGCAAGCTCAATGTCGGGGTAACGGTGTTCGTCAGCATCAAGACCAATCAGCACAACCAAGCGTGGTTCGAACGCTTCAACCGCGCGGTAACGGCGATTCCCGAAGTGATGGAGTTCTACCGCATGAGCGGCGAGGTCGATTACTTGCTGCGCGTCGTGGTGCCCGACATCGCCGGTTACGATTCGGTCTACCGCAAGCTTATCCAGAGCGTCGACCTGTTCGACGTGAGTTCCAGTTTCGCCATGGAGCAGATCAAATTCACGACGGAACTGCCGGTCAGCTACGCCGACTGAAGCACGAGCCGGTATATCGCCATGCAAAAGATCGGCCGTAATGATCCTTGCCCCTGCGGCAGCGGAAGGAAATACAAGCATTGCTGCCTGACAAGCACTGCATCGAGGCCGGGTACCAGGGCTGCCGACGCAGCGGTTCGGGCCGGAACCGAACACCACAAAGCGGGACGCTTCGAGCAGGCCCAATTCCACTACGAGCAGGCGCTCCGAGTCGCGCCAGGTCATTCGGATGCCCTGCATATGCTTGGACTGGTCGCTCACCAGACGGGCCTGCACGATATGGCGGTCGAACTGATAGGCAAAGCCATCGCCGGAAAGCGCTCCGATCCGAGCTATTACGTCAACCTCGCCTCCGCTCTCGGGATCCTGGGAAGGAGTGCCGAGGCGCTCGCGAATTGCCGCGCCGCGCTCGCGATCAATCCGAATTTTTTCGATGCACACGTCGGACTGGGCGTCGCGCTATCCGTACTGGGCACGCTGGACGAGGCGGAGGCGAGCTTTCGCAAAGCCGTGGCGCTCAAGCCCGATTCCTCGGAGGCGCACAACAATCTCGGGCGCATTCTGCTCGATCAGGGCCGCGCGCACGAGGCCGAAGCGAGCATCAGGCGCGCACTCGCGCTCGATCCGAACAATGCCGTTGCACACAACAACCTCGGGGCGGCGCTCGTACACCAGGGAAAATCGGACGAAGCCGTTGCCAGCTACCAAGAGGCGATCGCGCTCCGGCCCGACTATGCCGCAGCTCGATACAACCTGGGCAATGCGCTCAAGGATTGGGGCAGATTGGAGGAGGCGATCGAGAGCTACCGGGCGGCGCTCGCGTTCAGTCCGGACAGCGCCGAGATCCACAATAACCTGGCGACGACGCTTCAGGACGCGGGCAGGCTGGACGAGGCGCTTGCGAGTCTGCGCAAGGCCTTGGAGCTGAAGCCCGACTTCGCCGAGGCACATTTCAATCTGCACACGCTGCTCCTAGGCGCCGGAGACATCGAAGGCGCGATCCGGAGTCTTGAGCGAGTGGTGTCACTGCAGCCCGAGAACACGGAGGCCCGGCTTTTTCTCGGCATATCCTTCGATCGATCAGGCGATGCGGCTGGCGCGGCCCGGCATTTGGAGGCTGCCGAAAAGGGCAGCGCATTGGATCGGGCCCGGCTCGACGCCTGGCGCTACATGAAATCTGCGAGCGACCCGCTGCCCGCGATGATCGGCAGCCCGATCGAGGCCTTTCGGATCGGCATGGAAGCGGCGCGCAAGGAAGGGCTGGTACTGGAATTCGGCGTGCGCTACGGCGCCTCCATTCGCCAGATCGCAGCCCTGGCAAATCAGCAAGTGCACGGCTTCGACAGTTTCCAGGGCATTCCCGAGGACTGGCACCAGGAACCGCGCGGAAGCTACACCACCAACGGCGTTATCCCAACGGTGCCGGGCAATGTCACCCTGCATGACGGCTGGTTCGAGGACACGCTCCCGGAGTTCATCCGAGAGCACCCCGCTCCGGTGCGCTTCATGAACGTCGACTGCGACCTCTACAGCTCCACACGAACCGTACTGGGGCAGTTAGCCGGGCAAATCGTCCCCGGAACGGTCATCGTGTTCGACGAATATCTCGGGCACGAGCACTGGCGCGAGGATGAGTTCCGCGCCTTCAAGGAAGCGGCCGCGGAATACGGATGGCGTTACGAATACCTGTGCTTCAGCCTGACCACCAAGCAGGCGGTGGTACGCATAATCTGATAGCCTACCGAGCACCCCCGCTCCACACCCAGCCGCAGAACAGATGCCAGCATCCTTGGTTTCCACTTAACGCACCCTATACGGCAATCGACAACGAATAACATGAGGAACCCAGTCAATGAATGACAATTTTCTGAAGAGCAAGGACATTGCGATCATCGCCTACGGCGAAACCAAGCTCGAGCGGCGCTCCGGCAAGTCGCCCTATGAACTCGCCTCGCAAGTGGCGGCCGAGTTGCTCGGCAAGACCCAATTGACGCCAAAGGACATCGACGGATTCGCAACGACCGTCCCGATGAGCGAATGCACCAATCCGTTTTACTCGAACTTCTGCGTCGACTATCTCGGCCTCACCCCGCGCTGGCTGCAGACCACGGACTTGGGCGGATGTTCGGCTGCCGGCAGCGTGGCGCGTGCGGCGGCGGCCATCAAGGCCGGGTTATGCGAGACGGTCATGCTGATCAGCGCCGATGCGCCCTCCACCCACATGCGCCAATCCTACGGCGGTTATCGCAGCGAATTCTTCGAGCCGACAGGAATTCAGGGCCCGCCCGGCGCGTTCGGCCTGCTGATGCATCGTTACATGCAGAAATACGAATTGAAGTTCGAAGCGCTCGGGAAACTCGCCGTTGCCCAGCGCGATGGCGCCGTGCTCAACCCCAACGCCTACGAAAAGAATCGCGTGCCGATCACGGTCGAGGATTATTTGACGGCGCGCATGGTGTCCTCGCCGCTGCGGCTCCTGGATTCGGTCATGTACTGCGATGGCGCCAACGGCCTGATCATCACCTCGACGAGTCGCGCAAAGAAAATGCGCGCGAACAAGATGGTGCACCCGGTCGCCTACGCGGAGATCACGAATTTCGATTGCGCCAACATGACTCCGGATATTACGGAGTCGGGTTTTTCCGTGGTCGGCCCGGAAGCGCTCCGCAAGGCGGGCCTATCGCCCAAGGACATCTGCATGTTCCACCCCTATGACGATTTTCTGATCGCCGAAATGCTCCAGCTGGAGCAGATCGGATTTTGCGCGCGCGGCGAAGGATCGCGGTTCCTGCTCGATACCGATGTCTCATACAAAGGAACGCTGCCGATCAATACCGGCGGCGGGCAGATTTCCGCCGGGCAACCCGGTCTGGCCGGTGGCGGCCTGAACCTCGTCGAAGGCGTACGCCAGTTGTTCGGTGAAGCCGGCCAACGCCAAGTGAAGAAGACGGGCAATGCGATGGTCACCGGCATCGGCGTCATCCCCTACGGCCGCAACTGGGGCACCAGCTGTGTTCTCATTCTGGAGGCTTGATCATGAATCCGATTCGCGCGAAAACGACCCATATCCCGAAACCATCGGTGATCACCAAGCCTTTTTGGGATGCCGCCAAGCAAGAGAAATTGGTTATCCAATACGACCCCGACTCCCGATGCTATCAGTGGTGGCCGCGGGCGGTGAGTGTGAAGACCGGCAAGGCGAATCTCGAATGGAAAGAGGTGTCGGGTAACGGCACCTTGTATTCGTATACGGTCACCCACGTGCCTGCCGCGGGGTTCGAGGACAAGGGCCCCTATCTGGTCGGCTTGGTGGAGCTGGACGAAGGCGTGCGCATCATCAGCAACCTGTCGGGCGTCACGGAAGCCAACGTCAAGATAGGCATGCCTTTGCGCGTAACCTGGGAAAAATTGACCGACGACATCAATCTATTTTCCTTCGAGCCCAGAAACATGCCATGAAGGCCGGTGCATTACTCGCATCCAATGCGAAACGCTATCCCGCGCGGCCGGCGGTGATATGCGGAAACCGGCGGATCAACTTCCGTGAACTTGATGCCCTGACCAACCGGATCGCCGATGCCCTGGTCAAGCAAGGTATCAAGGTCGGGGATCGCATCGCCGTTTGCCTGCCCAACAGCATTGAATTGATAGGGATCATGGGCGGCGTCCTGAAGGCGGGCGCCGTGCTCGTTCCGATCAGCGGCCGCCTGACATCGGCTGAGCGGGAACTCATTTTCGAAGACGCGAAGCCCGCCGCGACTTTTTTCGACCCCCAGATGCGTCAATCGGTGCGCAAGGCGGCAGCGGCCCTCGCCAATCCCCTCTTGATCGCCGTCGGCGGGTCTCGGGAGGGCGAAAGGGATTTCGAGGAGTTTCTGGGCAGAGGCTCCCCGGCGGCGGCCATTTCGCTTCCCGTGGAGCCCAACGACGGCGTGATCGCCTATACGTCAGGCACGACGGGCCGCCCGAAGGGGGTGATCTCGACGCATTCCAACATCGTGGTCGGGCAAGGCTACATGCACGCGCTGGAATTCGGACTGCGCAGCGACGACGTGACGCTGGTGACCACCGAGATCGCTCTGCGCACCGGCATGGGGCGGGTCAGCAATGCGTTCTGCCTCGGCTCCACGATGGTCATCATGCCGCATTTCGACGTCGTGGAAGCGCTGGATTTGATCGAGCGCGAAAGGGTAACCGTGGTCGGCCTGGTTCCGACCATCGCACGCAGGCTGATACCCGAAATCCGGCGGCGGCCGCAGGCCTGCAAGACGCTGCGGGTCATGAATGCCACCGGCGAGGCATTTCCGGCCGAAGTGACCGCTGGGCTGGTCGAGCTGCTTCCGCAGCTCGGCATCTACAGCTTTTATGCGCAGACCGAAGCCGGCATCGTCGCCTGCCTGCGACCCGCGGAGCAATTTACTCATGCCAATTCGGTCGGCCGTCCTTTGCCCGGTGTCGAAATCCGAATTGTCGACGCAGACCTGAAGGATGTGGCGCCGGGAGAACACGGCGAAATCCTGGTGCGCAGCGGCAAACCCGGCCAGTTCTCCGTCATGCGCGCGTACTACAACCAGCCCCAGGCAACCGCTGAAACGCTGGTCGACGGGTGGCTGCGTACGGGCGATATGGGAAGACTGGATGAAGACGGATTTCTCTACCTCGTCGACCGTCTCAAAGACATGATCATCAGCGGCGGCCTCAATATCTATTCCCGCGAGGTGGAAACTGCGCTGATCAAGCACCCGGCGGTCGCGGAGGCCGCGGTCGTCGGGGTGGCGGATCCCGAATTCGGGGAATCGGTCATGGCGTTCGTTCAGCTGAAACCGGGACAGTCGGTCACGCCGGACAAGTTGATCGAGCATTGCCGGCCGCTCATCGCCAGCTACAAGAAGCCCAAGCACATCAGCTTCGTGGACGAATTGCCGCGCAATTCATCCGGCAAGGTCATGAAGCGCGAGCTGCGCGAAAGACCGGCAGTCGAAGTCGCGAAGTCGCGCCACTAGCGAGAAGACTATGGATCTGCGTTTCACTGCCGAAGAGCTGGCCTTTCGCGATGAAGTGCGAAGCTTCATTCAGGGGGCACTCCCGGAAGCGGTCAGAACAAAGATGATCGAGGGGAGGCAACTCACCAAGGATGAAGTCGTCTCCTGGCAACGGACCCTGAACGCCAAGGGCTGGGCCGTGCCGCACTGGCCGCTCGAGTGGGGCGGCACCGGCTGGAGCGCGGTCCAGCACTATTTCTTCGACGACGAACTGCAGCAGGCGCCGGCGCCGCTATGTTTGCCTTTCAACGTCAACATGATCGGACCGGTCATCGCGGCTTTCGGCTCGGAGGCGCAGAAGAGGCGCTTTCTCCCTCGTGCCGCCAATCTGGACGACTGGTGGTGCCAGGGCTTCTCGGAACCCGGCGCCGGATCCGATCTTGCCGCGCTCAAGACCAGCGCACGTCTTTCAGGCGAGCACTACCTGGTCAACGGGCAGAAGATGTGGACATCGTTCGCGCAATTTGCCGACTGGATGTTCTGCCTTGCGCGCACCGAGCCGGCAGCAGCCAGAAAGCAGCAGGGCATCTCGTTTCTGCTGATCGACATGAAGACCCCGGGGATCACCGTTCGTCCCATCGCGACGATCGACGGCGGACAGGATGTCAACGAAGTGTTTCTGGAAGAAGTGAAGGTCCCGGTCGAGAATCTGGTCGGCCGGCCGGGCGAGGGATGGAACATAGCCAAGTTCCTGCTCGGCAAGGAGCGAACGGGGCTGGCAAGGGTGGGCACGTCAAAGGAGCGGATTCGCCGCATCAAGCAACTGGCTCTGATCGAGCAGTCCGGCGCCAGGCCGCTTTGGGAAGATCTGCGTTTCAGAGAAAGAGTTGCCGCGGTCGAGGTCGAACTGAAGGCGCTGGAGATAACGCTGCTTCGCGTCATAGCCGCCGATAAAAGCCGCGGCCCCAGCGACAAGCCCGATCCCGCGTCTTCGATACTCAAAATCAAGGGAACCGAGATCCTGCAGGCGACAACCGAGTTGCTGCTCGAGGTAGCCGGGCCGCACGCGATGCGCTATCGGTCCGAGGCGCCCGAGGACATGGCGCATTCGGACTGGGCCGACCGGATCGCGCCCAATTACTTCGGCTGGCGCAAGTTCTCGATCTTCGGCGGATCGAACGAGATTCTGAAGAACGTAATCGCCAAGACCATCCTCGGGTTTTAGAAATGAATTTCGACCTTACCGAAGAACAACGCATGCTCAAGGACAGCGTGGATCGCTGGATCGCGGAGAACTATTCCTTCGAGCAGCGAGGCCGCCACATGAAATGCCCGGGGGGATGGAATCGCGAGGTTTGGGCCCAGTATGCCGAGCTTGGACTGCTGGGCATTCCATTTGACGAAGCCGAAGGAGGTCTCGGCGGCGGCCCCATTGAAACCATGCTGGTCATGGAAGCGTTCGGCCGCGGACTGACGCTCGAACCTTATCTTGCCACGGTCGTGCTTGCGGGCGGCCTGCTGCGCCTTGCAGGCAGTGCGAGCCAACGCCGCACGCTGGTACCGCAGATTGCGGACGGACGCTTGACTTCGGCCTTTGCGCATAGCGAGCGACATTCCCGGTTTGAAATCGCAGACGTTTCCACGACGGCTCGCCTCGATGAAAAAGGCTGGACGCTGGACGGAGAAAAAACAGCCGTCCTCCACGGCGATTCGGCCGATAAGCTCATCATCAGCGCCCGCACTTCGGGTTCGCGTTGCGACGCCGGCGGAATTACGCTTTTCCTCGTAGCCGGCGATGCGAAAGGCATTGCGCGCCGCGGATACGCAACCCAGGATGGGTTTCGCGCCGCCGACATTCAACTGCACGGCGTTCGCGTATCCCCTGAGGACGTCCTGGGCGAACCGGGGAGCGCCTATCCGGTCATTGCCCGTGTCGTCGATGAGGCCATCGCCGCCCTCTGCGCCGAAGCGCTCGGTGCCATGGCGGCGTTGCACGAACTCACGGTCGAGTATCTCAAGAACCGCAGGCAGTTCGGCGTGCCGATCGGCAGCTTCCAGGTTCTGCAGCATCGGGCGGTGGATATGCTGATCGCGCTGGAACAGGCCAGAAGCATGGCCATGCTCGCGTCCATGTCGGTTGCGGAGGACGATGCGGAACTTCGAGGCAGGCGCCTGGCGGCCGCGAAGGCCCAGATCGGCAGCTCCTGCAGATTCATCGGGCAGGAGGCGACGCAACTCCATGGCGGCATGGGTTTGACCCTGGAGTACAGCGGCGGCCATTACTTCAAGCGGCTTACAATGATCGAGTCGCTGTTCGGCAATACCGCCCACCAGTTGCAGCGTCTTGCCCGCGCCGGAGGAGTCGATTAACTATATGCGGAGTCTTAAGTCCTGTTTCATGCCACCAGCGGACTTGCGCGCTGCGCGCGCCAACCGCGTTTTCTGCACGGATAAACGCCATCCGTGCAGAAAGCGCGGTTATGGTCAAAACCAGGACGGCTTAGGTTTTTATACGAGATCGCAACCCCCAACAACCGGCGGCGCGATTTACGTCGCCATGTATAGCACCGTTTCACCAGAGCATTAAATAATATCGGGAGATTGAAAATGGCTTACGAAGACATCATCGTCGAACGCTCGGAGCATGCGCTGGAAATCACGCTGAATCGTCCGGACAAGCTCAATGCGATGCGCGAGCAGACGGCGGTGGAAATCATGGACGCGATGGATGGCGCGGAACGCGATCGAAAAATCGTCGCGGTGATTTTTCGCGGCAGCGACCGGGCCTTTTGTACCGGCGTGGACACCAGCGAGTTCAAGGAAAAGCCCGAAGAGCGTTTCGACATCTATCGGGCGCGCAAGCGCACGCGGAAAATGGGCGCGATGATGCGTTTTGTGGTGAATTACACCAAACCGGTCGTCTCGGCGATCGAGGGTCTGGCATTGGGCGGCGGACTCGAGCTGGCGATGTTCGGCGATATCGTCGTCTGCGGCGAAGGAGCGGAGTTGGGATTGCCCGAGGCCCGGCTCGGACTCATGCCCGGCGGCGGAGGCACTCAGAACCTGCCGCGCCTCATCGGCGCGCCGCTGGCCAAGGAGTTGATGTGGACCGGGCGCCGCATTCCGGCGGCCGAAGCCAAGGCGTATCGCCTCTGCAATCACGTCGTGCCCAAGGGCCAGGCGATGGAAAAGGCGCGCGAGATCGTCGGGCAGATTGCGAAGAACTCGCAGCTATCGGTCATGGTGGTCAAGCAGGCGGTCAATCGCGGACTCGACATGTCCCTGGCCAATGGAGTTGCCACTGAAGCCGACCTCTTCTACCTGCTGACGTTTTCCGATGATCGGGAAGAAGGCTTGGAAGCCTTCCGCGAAAAACGCAAGCCGAATTTCAAGGGGAGTTAGCATTCCGGAGGCGTAAATATCGTCTCCATGGTCGCTGCACTTAGAGGAGGAGGAAATCATGAATCGCCGTCAAATACTGGCCAGCATCCTGGCGTTGTGCGCCTGTTCGTTCCCGTCGTTCGCGGCCGATTCGCCTTGGCCCGCCAAATCGGTGCGCATCGTGGTGCCGTTTCCTCCCGGAGGCAGCACCGATGTCCTCGCGCGGCTGCTTGCGCAACGCCTGAGCGAAAAGCTCGGCCAACCTTTCGTCGTCGAAAATCGCGCGGGTGCGGCCGGAAATATAGGCACTAACGCCGTCGCCACCGCTCCCCCCGACGGCTATACCCTCGGACTGACGACCTCGGGACCGCTTATCACCAACAAGCTCATTTACAAAGACATGCCGTTCGATGCGGAGAAGAACCTGACGCCGATCGCATTGATCGGCGAGATTCCGCTGGTCTTCGTCGTGAATCCCTCGATTCCAGCGAAGAACCTGAAAGAGTTCATCGAGCTCGCGCGTGCGAATCCGGCGAAATATTCGGTCGGCAATTCGGGCCGGGGAATGACCGGCCACCTTACGGTGGAGTTCATGAAGATGAATAATCGGCTCGATCTCTTGAGCGTCTCCTACAAGGGGGATGCGCCGGCCATGACAGACCTGCTAGGCGGCACGATCCAGGCGATCTCCTCTCCGGTCACCGCTTTCATCTCGAACATCCAGGCGGGCAAGCTGCGCGGTCTTGCGGTAACTTCGAAGGTTCGCTCGCCGGCGCTGCCCAATGTACCGACTGCGCTGGAACAAGGAATAGACCTCGAGGCTACCATCCAGTACGCGCTGGTGGGACCGGCCGGGCTGTCCAGGGCGATCGTCGATAAGCTCAACGCTGAAGTCAACACGATCATCCAGTCACCCGAAGGACGCGCCAAATTGGCCGAGTTCGGCGCCGTGCCCGGCCAAGGAACACCCGAGGCGCTGGGCACGCTCATGAAGACCGAAGGCGCCAAGTGGAAGCAGGTGATCGAGACCGCGAAAGTGAAGCTCGACTGAGGAGGAAACCATGAACCGCCGTCGCCTGTTAGCCAGCATAATGGCGCTGTGCGCTTTTCCAGCCCTGTCGCTTGCCGCGGACACGCCCTGGCCCGCCAAGCCGCTGCGCATGCGCCGGAGCAGCTTGGCGCTTTGATGAAATCTGAAGCTGCCAAGTGAAAGCGGGTGATCGAGACCACCAACTTGAAGATCGAATAGAGGACGGTGTCGTTACGGAAGGCCGGCGTGCCGCAGGATTGCCTCCTTCGGAGAACCAGTAACGGCGTCCATGCGGCCATTCGCGCGCGAAAAACAGATAGGAGGCCGTTTGCCATCGTGCGGGCCCGCCGCACAGCTTCACGTTAGACCCCTACGGTTGCACAGGGCGCAGCGTTGGGAGTAATCTGACTGCATGGAAACGCCAGTCATTTCGTCCAACCCTGAGGTCATGGGTGGCACTCCAGTTTTTTCCGGCACTCGTGTGCCGGTTCAGACGCTTCTTGATTACCTTGAGGCCGGAGAGTCGATTGACGACTTTCTCGCCGGTTTTCCTTCGGTCAGTCGAGAGCAGGTGATCAGTTTCCTCGAACAGGCGAAGGACCGTCTCGTTGCGGCCGCTTCGTGAAGGTATTCGTTGACGAGTGTGTTGACTGGCGGCTTTCCCGCGATATTGTAGGTCACGAAGTCAGGACAGCGCGCCAGATGGATTGGACGACGATCAAGAACGGAGAACTACTTGCGCTCGCCGCGAAGGAGTTTGACGTATTTGTCACGGTTGATCGGAATCTCTCGTTTCAACAGAATCTTCCGGCGTTTTCCATCGCAGTCATCGTCTTGCGTGCATCGTCAAACCGCCTCGCAGATCTCAAGCCTCTCATTCCCGAACTGCTGGCCTGCATTCCCAGCGCCAAGAAAGGTGCTGTTGAGTACGTCGGGGTCTAACTTCAGGTCGAACGGATGGAGAACCTCATCCGATAAAGTGGACACCTCGACCTAACGCTCGAGGAGGTTCGCATGGCAGCGCCCGATACCACACGTCGCGGGCTGTTGACGGATATGCATAACGTACATATACTATACCTGTGTCCGCCGATTTCGACCCAAAGAAGGATGCAGCAAACATCAAGAAGCACGGCGTGTCGCTCTCCGAGGGCGACGGGGTGCTGAATGATCCGCTCGCGCTCACCGTCGAGGACGACTCCGCGGAGGGCGAACAGCGCTTCGTCACCATTGGAATGAATTTGTTCGGGTCGTTGATGGTCGTGGTTCACACTCCTCGCGGCGACGGAGCGCGAACCGTCTCAGTGCGGAAACCAGACCCCAGAGAACGGAGAAATTATGAAAAAAGTGTATGACTTCTCCAAAGGCAAGCGTGGCGCGGTGATTCCCACGACCGGGAAGACGCGCATCACCATCTACATGGACGACGCGATTCTCAAGCGCTTCAAGGCCCAGTCCGAGAAGACCGGGAAGGGCTATCAGACTTTGATCAATGAAGCCCTGAATGCGTACCTTGGTCTCACTGAGCAGCCGGTAACTCAGGAGCTTGTGCGCAAGATCGTCCGTGAAGAACTCGCAGCGCACGGTTGAGCGCTAACTTGGCGCCGTACCCGGCTAAGGCACACCCGAGGCGCTGGGCACGCTCATGAAGACCGAAGGCGCCAAGTGGAAGCAGGTGATCGAGACCGCGAAAATGAAGGTCGACTGAGACGCGCCCCACTGAGGCTGAAGACCGCGAGCTGGTGAAGCGGGGTAACATCAGCCTTGACTGAAACCAACTCGATAGAGCCAACACCATGCGAAGCGACACCAACAAGCGAACCCTTCTTCTTTCCGCCCTCGGCCTGGCCGCCGGCGCGCTGTTGCCAGCCGCCGGCGTCTTGGCGCAGCAAGCTGCCTGGCCCACCAAGCCGGTGCGCATCCTGGTGGGCTTTCCGGGCGGCTCCACGCCCGACATCTCCGCGCGCACCATCGCCGAGCCGTTGGCCAAGGCGCTGGGCCAGCCGGTGGTCATCGAAAACAAGCCGGGCGCCTCCGGCAACATCGCCGCCGACCAGGTGGCCAAGGCGACCGACGATCACACGCTGGGCGTAGTGATCAACGGCAACCTCACCTCGTCGAAGATGCTGAATCCGCGGCTGCCCTACGACCCGGCCAAGGACTTCAGCTATCTGTCGCTCTTGACCACCGCGCCGCTGATCCTGGTGACGACGCCCAATGAGCCTTCGGGCGCTGCCTTCCTCGAGGCCGCGCGCAAGGGCGGCAGCCGTTGGAACTACGGTTCGGTGGGCGTCGGCTCGGTCGGCCACCTGGGCATGGAACTGCTGCAAAGCCGCGTAAGCGGCATGGCGGCCCAGCACGTGCCCTACCAGGGCAACCCGCAGGTGGTGACGGCCATGCTGGGCGGCCAGGTGCACATGTCGCTGATTCCGCCGGGCGTGGCCATGCCGCAGGTCCGGGCGGGCAAGCTCAGGGCCGTGGGCCTCACCGGCGGCCGCAGCACCCTGGTGCCCGACGTGCCGCCGCTGGCCGAAGCGGGCGTGCGCGACTTCAACCTGGAAGTCTGGACCGCGCTGCTGGGCCCGGCCAACCTGTCGAGGGCGGCGCAGGAGCGCATCACGCGCGAACTGGCCGTGATCATGAAGGACCCCGTCGTGCGCCGCCGCCTGTTCGACCAGGGCTGGCAAGCCGTCGGCACCTCGCCCGAAGGCATGCGCCTGCGCGTGAAGGACGAGGCCACCATCATGTCCCGCATCATCTCGACGAAAGGCATCAAGACTCAATGAGCAACCTGCTGGTCGAGCCAGCACGCACCCTGCCGGTCTTCGGCGAATTCGATGTCGTCGTGGTCGGCGGCGGGCCGGCCGGCATCGCTGCGGCCGTGAGCGCGGCGCGCCACGGCGCGCGCACCCTGCTGGTGGAGCGCTATGGCTTCCTGGGCGGCATGGGCACGGCCGGTGGCGTCACCAACTTCGCCGGGCTGTATGGCCGCGTCCAGGGCGAGATGCGCCAGGTGGTGCATGGCGTGGTGGACGAGCTGCTGGCGCGCCTCGACGCCGCCGGCGGCCTCAACAAGCCGCAGGACGGCATGGGCGGGCGCATCCGCGTGCGCTCCTACGACATCTCGGCCTACAAGTGCGTGGCCGATCCGCTGCTGCTCGAGGCCGGCGTGCAGCCGCTGTTCCACGCCTGGGCTGCGGCGGTGGTCAAGGAAGGTCATCGCATCGCTGCGCTGGTGGTCGAAACCAAGTCGGGTCGCCAAGCCATTCGCGCCAACGCGTTCATCGACTGCTCCGGCGATGCCGATGTGGCGGCCTTTGCCGGCGTGCCTTTCAAAGTGGGCGACGGCCATGGCAGCAGCCTCTTCCCGACCACCATGTTCCGCGTCGGCCATGTGGATGCGCCGCGCGCGCTGGCGGCGGTGGGCCAGTTCAAGGCCATCAATGAGTTGATGGACCGGGCGCGCGAAACCCAGCCCGGCGCCTACGATTTTCCGCGCGAAGGCGCCATCCTGCGCCCGCAGATCGATCCGCGCGAATGGCGTGCCAACGTCACGCAGATCCGAAACTCTCTGGGCAAGGCCATGAATGGCGTTGACGCGCGGGAGCTGAGCGCGGGCGAGGTCGAGGGCCGGCGCCAGATCCGCGAGTACTTCCGATTCCTGAAGGCCGAGGTGCCGGGTTTCGAGGGCGCGTCCATCGTCGACATCGCGCCGCAGGTGGGCATCCGCGAGACGCGCCGCATCCAGGGGCTCTATGCGCTCAGCGGCGAAGACATCCTGTCCTCGGCGCGCTTCGAAGACAGCATCGGCGTCAACGCCTGGCCGATGGAGATGCATGCCGACGGCTGCATCGAATGGCGCTTCCCGCGCAACGAAGCCAATGCCACCAACCAACTGCCCTGGCGCATGCTGGTGCCGCACGGTGTGGACAACCTGCTGGTGGCCGGCCGCTGCGCGTCGATGACGCACGAAGGCCAGTCGGCGGCGCGTGTCAGCGGTGGCTGCTTCGTCATGGGGCAGGCAGCGGGCACGGCGGCCGCCGGGCTGGGCGCCAGCAGCTTCGCGCGGGTGGATGTGCCCAAGTTGCAAGACAAGCTCGTGACCGACGGCGTGTACCTGGGCTGAAGGCGGGGCGACAGGCCCTGACCAGTGCTGTGGTGCTTGGTTAATTAGCCAGTAATAGCGCCAACAAAACACACGTCCGGCAGCTTGCGGTCGCCAAACTCGCTCCAGCGGGGGCATCCTCGCCCCAGCCCCTTGCCCTTCGCCGGTACGGCAGACGCACATAAAAAGCAGGCATTGCGCTCTCCACGGTTTTAACTGATTTCATTGGGGATTCTGAGATGGATCGAGTCGCCCTGAATAACAATTTCATACTTCGCACGCGTATGAGCAAGCTCAGCGCCCAGGTGCCCGGTTGCGATTGGCAAGACGTAACCGATGGATTACGAATGGGTTTCGGCGAACCCTGCGCTGGTTTCCAGAACCTGGCACAGCCTATGCGAGAGACAGGGTGAGCAACAGCGAAACGTAAAGAAACGGAGAAGATCATGAGAACCAACACCACTGCACTCACCCTGACCGCCCCGGAACTCGCACTCGCGAATCTCGAAGCAGCGGCGGAGAAATTCAACACCGCCACGGAACATCTGACTGCTGGGACCAAGGCCGTGCTGATGCTCGCCGGCGCCCCGCTCATCGGTCTTGCGTTCGTCATCGCACTCCCGATTCTCAGCGTGGTGCTGACCGCGTACTACGGCGGCAAGCTGCTCGTAGCCCACTGGGCCGGCGTCGCCAACTATGTGAAAAATGTGGCGCTGTTCTTCGCGGCACCCTTCGTCGGACTGGCCTACATCATCGCCCTCCCGTTCGTCGGCCTCGGCACTCTGGTTTACATCGCGGTGAAAGCCGCCAGGAAGTAGCAGCTGGTTTCAGCAAGTGATGTGGCGGCCCCTTCGGGGCCGCTTCGCATTTGAGCGCGGTGAATTTAGTCTTGGTCTGCTGCGCGGGGAACTTCGGCTATTGCCAGAGCCCCCCTTGGAGGCCGACATCATGTTCATCGTGTCGGCGGCAGCTGTCGCAATCACCGGGGCTCCGTGCCGGCCGGTCCGTGCTTCATAATTGCGGGATGTGAGGAGGTCCGATGACCGGCGAAAAGGAAGGTTTGGAGCCCACGAAAGCATCGCAGTCTGACACTTGCTACCCTGCAGGACCGCTGCGCTTTGTCGTTCCATACGCCAAAGGTGGTCCCGGTGATCTCATGGCAAGGCTTGTCGGCGAGAAGCTTGCGAAGCGACTGGGCCAGTCGATCGATTTCGAAAACATTCCGGGCAAGGGTGGAACTCTCGGAACGGCCAAAGTTGCGTCCTTACCTGCGGACGGTCATACGCTGTTGATCATGGCGAGCCCGCACACGATCAGTCCCAGCCTCTACCCCGAGCTGCCGTACGACACGCTGCACGATTTTCAAGGCGTGACACTGATGATCTCGATGCCGAACGTGCTTGTCGTATCCCCGTCGTTTCCTGCGGATAGCGTGAGTGAGCTCGTCGAATATGCGAGAGCGAATCCCGGCAAGCTCAAGTACGGGTCGGGCGGCATCGGCACGCCGTCGCACCTCGGCGCGGAGCTTCTCAAGTCGATGGCGGGGCTCGACATTGGGCACGCGCAGTACGGCGGGCATGCCGAAGCGGGCGAGGCATTGCGCAAGGGAGAAGTGCACATGCTGTTCGATGCGATGATGATGGCGTTGCCCGAACTGCATGCGGGCACGGAGAAAGCACTTGGGGTGACAAGCCCGAACCGGTCGGAACACGTTCCGGAGATTCCGACGATCGACGAATCGGGCGTACCGGGATTCGACTTCAGCCCGGGCGTCGGCGTGCTGGTTCGGAGCGGGACGCCACCTGAAATCGTCAACCGGCTGTACAAGGAAATCAAAGCGATTCTTGCCCTGCCCGAAGTGTCGGGCTGGATCGCGCAGTCCGGCGCGGAGATCGTCGCGAGTGACCCACCGGAGTTCTGCGGCCATATTGCGCGGGAGATCACGAAATGGGCAAAGGTGATCGCGGCGGCTGGAATTATTGCCACGTGATCTCCCCAGTCAAACTCTGCTTTCGCGGGCGAGGTACTCGCTGCCGGTGACCCTAAACAGTCAGCTCCGGTCCGGCGCGCGGTCACGCGCACCCTAGAACCCCACCATCACCTGTGCACGATTATCCCTACCTTGTCCATAGGAGATCCCCAGGTTACTCACCGCATTTCCACAAGGTTGTGCGTTGGCGACATGGATATCTTGTGTCACCCTCATCACCCGTTCGCAAGGCTGATTACATTGGGGGAGCGCAAGAATGAAGAGGAGCGCGTTCAAGACATTCAAGTTCGGCCAGAACAAGACGTCAAAGCAAACCTATTTTCCTGCCATCACAGCTAAGCAAGCGGGCACGACGCCAATGGTAGGTGTCGCGTCGGCGAAATGGCCCAAGGGGAGCACTTCCAGCAGGAAGCGGATAGCCCAAACTTAGCAGCGCGCCCGGCGCCCCAACCCTTCTCACGGAGCAGCCTCACGCAGACTTTCGCTACTGTCGAGCAATGCTTCCTTCCCGCATGGGGGCTGATTTCCTTCAGCGCCGCGTCGATTCCAGGGCCCGGCCCGGTAAAATGCATCAATGCAAGACCTGACCCCAGCAACAAACCCATCGTTTGCAATTGCGGGCTGACAAAAGGCCGCCCGATTTACTTTCCTATTGCACGGCCCCATCGGTAACGATCAACGCATCGAGCGCCATCACGCCCCCTCCTTTCGCATAGGCGACAAGCGGGTTCACATCGATCTCGGTGATCGCCGGAACGCTGAGCATCAGTCGGCCAATTGCCAAGGCCGCGTCGGCGATCCCATCCAGGTCGACGGCAGGCGAGCCGCGGAAACCTAATAGCAGTTTCGCCGAGCGCAAGCGCAGCAGCTCCTCGACGATGGTCCGTCTCGATGCCGCCGGCGACACCAGGCGCACATCGCCCAGCGCCTCGACCCAGATTCCGCCCAGACCCAGAAGCAGCACGGGGCCCCAGGCGGGATCGCGTTTTGCGCCTATCATCAGTTCCAAACCGCGCGGCGCCATCGCCTCCACCAGCACGCCATCGAGCGCAACACCCGGCTGGGCGCGGCCGACGTTCTCTCCGAGCTTGGTCCACGCTTCTCGCAACGCCGCTTCATCGCCAATGCCGAGAATCACGCCGCCGGCTTCTGTCTTGTGAGCAAGCGCGGCAGCCTGTGCCTTCATCACCACCGGATAGCCGATGCGCGCTGCAACGCCTGCCGCCTCCTCCATCGAGCGTGCGAGCGCGCCCTCGGGCACGCGTATGCCCGCCGCCGCGAGCACCTTCTTGCCCAGCCACTCGGGCTGGGTGCCCTTCGCCAATATAGGCAAACCGGTGATCGCTGCCGGCACGCTCGCCTCCCCTTCCTGCCGTCTGCGTTCCAGCGCTTGGCCATACGCCGTCACCATGGCGATCGCGCGCAAACAGCGGTCGGAGGACCTGGAGAAGATGAGGCCGCTCTCTTTGGCGAGGCTCGCGATGTCCTCGTCGATCGGCGAAGTGTCGCCCAAGGCTGCCGTCACGAGCGGCTTTTCGGACCCCTCGATTCCTTTCAGGATGGCCTGCAGCCGGATCATGCCCGGCTTGCCGTCGAGCGGAAACGAAACGAACAGGCTGCCGCAATTGGGCTCATCGAGCAGCGCTTTGCAGAGCGCCGGTATGGCCGCGGAATTGCCTGCGGTGACATCAAGCGGATTGTTCGGAGCGCCGAAGAATGGCAATGCCGCTTTGAGCGCCTCCCGGGTGTGAGCCGAGAGCCGTGGAATCTCCAGACCGATGGAGTCTGCGAAGTCGCTGGCGATGGCGCAAAAGGCCCCCGAAGCCGTGAGCAGCGCCGGACCCTTGGTCGGGGGCTTGGGGTAGTGGACGAGGAACTCGGTCACATCCATCAATTCATCGAGCGTATCGACGAACAATGCCCCGGCATGCTCGACCTGAGTGCGCATGGCGCCGAAATCGCCCACCAGCGCACCGGTGTGCGAACTCGCTGCGTGACGCGCCCCGGCTCCGCGCCCGGGATGCATGAGCACCACCGGCTTGCCCGCAATCCTGGCGCGTTCGCAGGCGGCGAGAAATTGCGCAGGACGGCGGATTTGCTCCGCGTAGAGAACGATCACGCGGGTCGGTGCATCCTCGACCAGATATTCGGTGAAATCGGCGAGGTCGAGTCCGGCTTCGTTGCCGGTGGAGACGACGTAGGAGACCGGCAGGGCCCGCGCCGTGGCTGCTCTCTGGAAGTGTCCCAGCAATCCGCCGCTTTGGCCGACAAAAGCCACGCCCGGAGCGTCTCCTTGGGAAAATCGGCGCGCCTTGCGGGCAAACAGCATATGCACCATCAGGCCATCCACATTGTTCGTGAATCCCAGGCAATTGGGGCCGACCAGCGCAAGGCCGCCTTCACGCGCCATCGCGCTGATTCTCTCCTGCTCTGTCCGATCGCCGGTTTCGGCAAAACCCGAAGCGAAAATCATCGCCGCTCCGACCTTGCGGCGCATGCAGGCGGCGAGCGCCTCGCCCACAGCCGCGGCGGGCAACAGGAATACGGCGAGATCCACGCCTACGGGAAGTTGATCGGCGCTGGAAAGAACCGGACGTCCTTCGATCGGTTCGGGGCTGCGGCCGACCAGATGGATCGGCCCGGGGAACTCGTTCACCTTGAGCGACGAGAGAATGAGCTGCCCAATCGAGCCGGATCTTGCGGACATGCCGACGATGGCAATCGAGCGCGGGCGCATCACCCGCGCAACGGCCCGCGGGCCGGATGCAGAATTCTCAGTCATCAATTGCTCGAACGCTCAGGTTGAAACATCAGAAGGTGCGTGCCGTCAGGCAGCGGCAGCCAATAAGGAACGACCTTCATCCCGATGCGGATCTCTTCCCGGGTACAGTTGACCATATTGGCGATGAAGTTGACGCCGACATCGAGCGTGACCGAGACGACCAGATAAGGCTCATGGCCTTGAAAGGGCAGCGGACCGCGGTGAGCGATAGTCCAGGAAAACACTTCTCCTTTTCCCGATACTTCGCGCCACTCGAGGTCGCTGCGCCGGCCGGTGAAGATGCTGGTCGGCCGCGAGTGATGCTGGTATTTTCCCGTGCGCCGGCAATATTGGATGACGAGTTTTTTCTCGCGGGTGGCCTCCCAGAAGGGGCGCGAAAAATTGTAGGGTTTGACCGTGCGCTTGACCTCGAAGGTGTTATTCAGCGCTTTCGGAGTTGGTTCGCTCATGGTTCTCTCACGCATCAGGTACGAGTATCAGGGCGCTGCTCGAGCCCCAGTTGCGCCCATAGTTGATCCAGCCGATTCCGGTGACGAGCGCATTGGCGGTATTCTTCACCTGCCGCTTCCCGCCCTCGCCCATCAGCTGGCGAACGGCCTCGGTCAGGTTGTGCGAACAGCACGCGGCCTGCCCCGCCGATATCTGCCCGCCGCCGGTATTCAAGGGCAGATCGCCGTCGTAGGCGAAGTTCCGCTCGCGGATGAACGGGATTCCCTGTCCGCGTCCGCAGAACCCGAATGCCTCGAACTGCAGCATGATCGCGATCACGAAATCGTCGTAGGGGTGAAACGAAGCGACGTCTTTCAGCGACAGGCCCGCCTGCGCAAGCGCGCGTTTGCCCGAGACTTCGTGCCCGGTGCGGGTGACATCGACGAAGTTCTCGCCCCCGAGAAAGTTGGTCCGCTCCGAATAGCCGATGGGAACGACGTACTTGTCGATGCCCTTTTCTTTCGCCCTGCGCCGGCTCGTCATGAGCAGGCCCGAAGCCGCGTCGCAGCGCATGACACAATCGAGCAGGCGCACCGGTTCGGCGATCATGCGCGAGTTCAGATAGTCGGCGATGGTGATGGGCTTGCGCAGCTTCTCGCACGCGTTGTCGTTCAACACGGCGTGCGCGCGCTGCGTCACGGCGAGCTTGCCCAGCATCTCGTAATCCAGCCCGTACTGGTGCTCGTAGCGCCGGCTGAGCAGCCCGAAAGCACCCGGCGGACCCAGCAGCCCATAGGGATCGGTCCATTCGCGACGGTAGTTTCGGTCGCGGCGATTGGATTCGGCCACGCCGGTATCGGCGAACAGGAGCAAGGCCGTGGTGCAGAGCCCCGCGTCGATCGCCGCGGCGGCTCGCGCGACGCAACCCGTCGCCGAGCAGCCGCCGACGTGCACCGACTCGCAGAAATCCAGCTCGAGCCCGAGTTCGTCGGCGGTGGTCTGCGCCCAGAAGTAATCCCCGGCCGCCGTGCTCGAGAGCCCGGCCAGAACCAGACCATCGATCTCCGCTTTCTCGAAGCCGCTCTGGTCGAGCAGGGATTCCAGGACTTCGGCATCGAGCTCCCAGACATCCCGATCGCTCTTTTCCATGATCTTGGTTTCGGCCAACGCCACGATGGCCGTGTCACGCAAACTCATTTCAGTTTCTCCTAAGCCGGACGAGCCGGAACCAAGGAAGCTGGTTTTGCCGTTTATCAATCTCCCCCTTTCGTGCGGTTGCACGCAACCACACGAAAGGGGGAGACGAATCTAAAAACACAACCTTCGCCAAATCCGTCAATAGTAAACTTGCAACGACACCAAAATAGATCCAGACCCAGGTTGAACAGCCCGGAGTGTTCTTGGCCGCGCCACCTAGTCCGGGACCCGCAGCCGCGGCGCTTTCTTGTCGAGGAAGGCGCGCAGGCGCTCCATCGATTCCGGGCTGCGCGTGTATTCCGATATGAGCCGCTCGACGAACAGGCCGTCGTCGTAGGACATATCCAGAACGCGCGGCAGGCTGTTCGTGATCGCGAAATTGGAAAGCGGCGCGTTCTTGCAAATGCGCTCGGCGAGCTCTTTCGCCTTCGCCAGGGCTTGCCCTTTCGGCACCACGTACTGCACGAGGTTATAGCGCTCGGCCTCATCGGCCTTCAGCAAACGGCCCGTGAGCATGAGGTCGGTCATGCGCGCAACACCCAGCAGCCGGGAGATGCGCACTGAACCGCCACCGCCCACGAAGATGCCGCGCTGCCCCTCGGGCAGGCCGAAGAAAGCGGTTTCATCCGCGACCCGCACGTGCGTGGAAGCGGCAGCCTCCAGGCCCGCACCGATGGTCGCGCCGTGCAGCGCCGAAACGAAAGGGATCGGACCCCGGCACATCAGTTCGAAATCGTAGGTCCGGTAGAACGGCAGCCGCGGCGACACGCCGTTCTTCCAGGTTGCCGCCGCCTGGGCGAGGTCCATTCCCGAGCAGAAACCCTCGCCGTGCCCGAACAGCACGCCGCACTTCGCCTCTTCGCCGGCGCGCATCACCGCCTCGTGCAGTTGCTTGTGCAGGTCGCGATTGAACGCGTTGCGTTTCGCCGGGCGGTTGAGACCGATCACAGCGACCTGCCCTTCGAGTTCATAGGTAATCAATTTTTCACTCATGCAGTACTCCGGTTCATGCCTTAATCGCTTCGAAAAAGCATAACACGCTCGAATCTCGCCTTAGCGCGGCAGCCCCAGTCCGCGCTGCGCGATGAGCGTGCGCTGGATTTCGTTGGTTCCGCCGGAGATTATTCCCATCAGCGAGTGGCGCAGCACCTGCTCGAGTTCGCCGACCGGGGCCGAATCCGCCTCGCGCGAGAGCGTAGCGCCGGTGCCCAGAATGTCGATTGCAGCCTGACCCAGGCGCTCCTGCAGTTCGCTCGAAAAAACCTTGCTGAGGGCAGCTTCATAGATGGGAACGCGTCCTTGCTCGAGGATGACCGCATTTCGCATGAGAAGCTGCCTGGCGACTTCGATCTCCGCCGCGAGCGACCCGACCCGATCGCGGACGACGGGATCATCCTTGAGCACCTTGCCTCCCACGGTGGCCGTCTTGATGTAGGCGATCATGTGGTCGAAGGCGCGCTCGATGAGAGCCTTGCGCGAGGCGCCCATCATGATTCGCTCGGCGGCCAGGGCATCGGTAATGACCTTCCAGCCGCTGTTCACGCCACCGACCATGGCATGAGAGGGCACGCGCACGTTGTCGAAAAAAACCGTGCTGAAAGTCTTGCCGTAGAGCGCGAAACCAGGCCGTATGCCGATGCCCGGGGTACGCAGATCGACCATGAAGACGCTGATCCCGGCGTGCTTTTTCGCCTCGGGATCGGTTCTCACCGCAAGCCAGATGTACTCCGCCTTGTCGGCGCTCGTCGACCAGATCTTTTGCCCGTTGACGATCCAATCATCGCCCTCGCGCACCGCACGGCTGCGCAGGGCGGCCAGGTCGGAACCCGCCTCCGGCTCGCTATAGCCGAGCGAAAACGACCGTTCGCCGCGAAGAATCGCGGGAAGATACTCCGCCTTCTGCTCTGGCGTGCCGTACAGGAAGAGCGCCCGCGCGACAATGGTCTCGCCGATGTTATGCGCCAGATGCGGCGCGTCCACCCGTGCCATCTCTTCGATGAACGCGATCTGCTCGGATGGACTGCGCCCCTGCCCGCCGAATTCCCTTGGCCAGCCGACGCCGATCCATCCGTCCCTGCCCATCACACGCGAGAACTCGGGGTCCCAGCCGTGTTTGTCGAACGGCCGCCGGTCGTGCGCCAAACGCCGCTCCTGCGTCCAGTGTTTTGCCAGCCAGGCGCGTACCTCCTGCCTGAACGCGCTGACCGGAGAAACGCCGGCCTCGCCGGGAGCGGCCGCCTTCGCTTCGTCGCCCAACACGAAATCCGCCAGTTCCGCGCGAGCGCGTGGGGCGCCGCCGAAACGGGCGAGGTCCGCGTGCACGCGCCGAAAGTGCCTGGGCGCCTCATGCTCCTCCGCGTAGCCGATTGCACCCAGCGCGCGGTGCGTCTGTATCGACACTTCGCGAATCGACGGACCCGCGAACGCAAGGGCGGCCGACCCGAATGCTCGCCAGTTCGAGTCTCCCGTATCGCGAGCCGCGGCGGCTTGCGCAAGGGTCAGGCGCGCCCCGTCCAGGCCCATCAGGCAATCGGCCAGCTTGTGTTGAACGGCCTGAAACTGGCCGATGTACTGGCCGAACTGGCGGCGGATCTTGGCGTGCTCTACGGCCAGTTCGAAAGCCCGCTGTGCGGCTCCGACAGCGCGCGCCGCACAGGCGAGGCGCCCCACAAACGCAATGTCTTCGATCGCCTCGGATGACATGGCGAGGAAAGCCGCCGGAGTTCTAAGAAATGACAGCTCGCAGAGGGCAGGCACGGCAAGGCCCGGCGTCTCGTCGATGGAGAGTCCCTGCGCGCCGGCGGTCACTATCGCGGCCCCCGCCGGCGCGTCGGAAAACACGAGGAAATGCGTGGCGCCCGCCGCACCTTCGACAAATGCCACGCGCCCATTCAGAGTGCAGTCGTGTGCCTTAACGCCACGCGCGTCGTTATCAAGCTCGACGCGACCGGCTGCCGGGTCGCCATCGAAGGCTCCGTGGGCCACAGCGACCCAAGCCTTTCCCCGCCGCAAGTCATCGAGCAGCGAGGATGCGACCCCCGAAGACGCGCGCTGCGAAGTTAGGGCAAGATTCGCAGCCACCGCCCCCAGCAGCGGCGCCGGGCACGATGCGCGACCGAGTTCTTCGAATGCGAGCGCGATCTCACGCATGCCCCCTTCTGCGGGATCTGCGCCCAGAGCCGTCCAGCCTTGCGCGCTCATTTCGCGCCACAGCGCGGCAATGGCCTGAGCATCCTTTGATCGCTCTACCGCTTGCTGCACGGGCCAGCGGCTGCCAAGAAAATCCCGAATGGAATCGCGCAGAAGCTCCCGCTCGGCATCCGACAAACCCGGGACGCCAGCAGCGGGAGTGCAATTTTGAATTGAGCCGCTCCGGCTGTCGCTCATTTAACGCTGAGCTTGAGATCTTTGACCGCTTTACTCCAGTACGCGAATTCAGATTTATAGAAGGCGTCGAATTCGGCAGGCGCCATCCCCAGTACGGCCGTTCCGTAGCCGATGGCCGCGACCTTCTCCTTCATGTAGCTGGACTTGAGTACGACGGCCATGTCGCTATAGAGCTTTTCGATAATCGCGGGCGGAGTTGCGGAGGGAGCGAACATGCCTGACCAACTGAGGGCCCGCATTCCGAGTCCGGTCTCCGACATGGCCGGCACGTCGGGAACGGTAGGGTCTCTTTTGTCGCCGGTGACTGCCAGAGGGCGGAGCTTGCCGGCCCGAATTTGCTGGATCAACGACCCGGCAGTCATCATGACCACGGACACCTCACCGGAGACAGTCGCCATGACCGCCTGAGCCGTGCCCTTGTAGGGAATGTTGACGATCTCCACGCCTGCCAGTTTCTTGAAACTCTCGATCGCCACATGGAACGGCGGCGCAGCCGAAGCGTAGAACAGCTTCCCGGGCCTGGCCTTGGCCAGATCGATCAGTTCCTTTAGCGTGGCGGCGGGAACCGAAGGATGCACGGCGAATACCAGCGGATCCGAGTAAAGCATGGTGATCGGAATGAAGTCCCGCATCGGATCGTAGGGCAGCTTGTCACGCAACACGGGATTGAAAATCATCTGCCCGCTCGCCCCCGTCAGGAGTGTATATCCGTCGGGGGCCGACTTGGCTACGTATTCAGTCCCTATGATGCCGTCGGCGCCGGGCCGGTTCTCGACGATAACCGGGTTGCCGAGATTCTCGGCCATCTTCTGCGCGAGCAGGCGCGCGAGCGTGTCGTTCGCTCCGCCGGGCGGATAGCCGACCACGAACTTGATCGTCCGGCCTGGGTAGCTCTGCGCCCACGATTGGCCCCAAGCGAGAATCAATGCACACGCGAGGAAGAGGCGAAGGACATCGCACACGGTCTTCTTCATAGCATTTCCCCCTCGTTACATCGACGTTTTTTAGTTTAGCACGACATGCAAATTCCCACGCAAGCTACGCGGTAGCACTCGCCGCATGCGTCGTGCGTGGAACTTGTTCGGTGCGGTTATGTCAATCGTCGACTCGGATTGCTCACTCGCCATGCCTGTTCGCGAATACCGAAACTCATCGTCTAACGGCATTTCCCTCTTTGCATCGAAAACCGCGCAAAGTGTCAAGGCCTAACCGCCCTGCGGTTTGCGCCCAGCGCTGCCGCATCTCTGCTGTCGAGCGAAAGACCGGGAGGGGAGCTTCTAAGAAAAGGAAAAACCCCCACGCCAAAAATGGCAAGGAGTAACCATGACAATGCAAAGCATATCGAAAGGTTCTTGGCGATTCGTTGTTCTCATCGTTATATCGCTGACCGCTGTCGCTGCCTCTGCGCTCTACGCTTCAAGAGCGAGAGCGGCAGCCGATGTGATATTCGAACTTACCGATGAACCGGGGCGATGGTTCAGGAATACCGCAGGCCCCATCGCGGGTACTCAATCGCTTGCGGTCATCACCCCCGGAACGGCTGTGAATTTCGTCGGAGCGGAAGTGGTATTCAAAGGCCGGTCCAATACCGTGCATACCATGACCACGCTGCTATTTCCGACAGCCGCGCGGGGTATGCCTTTCGATACCCGATCGCAGAAGGGTTCGGCGTCGGTCGTGTTGACTACCCCCGGGCTGTACGTCTTCTTCTGCAAGATTCACCCCTATATGCTGGGAGCGGTGATCGTCGACGACCCCGCGACCCCTGGGCTCGACCTCGGCGAGAGCATTACATTGATCACCGGCGTTACGGTGCCGACAAGCAGCGACCTCGCGACGAGGTTATTGAGAACCTTCTTCATTGCGACCAACCCGGCGAATTGGCAGGACTTCTCCAAGTCGGCGCCCTGGCATGTGACCTATCCCGATGTCGATGTAAGGATAACCGGTGGAGCCGTAGTCAACCTGCCAGCGGTACTGAATGCGAGATATGGAAATGATCTCGCCCTTCCCCCACTGTTCAATCCCGCCACACCCGGCGTCGGGGAAGTCTGGATCGATACGCAGTTCGAGTTGACCGCGGGAAAGGAAAAGCCCGGGACCGCGACATCCGTCAGCGCGTCGACCTGGAAGCCGACGAGGAAAGTGGCCTTGCCAGAAATCGAAATGAACAATCCCCACAATATGTGGACCGACAGGAATCAGAACCTCATCTACCAAACCGAATGGTTTGACAGCCGCCTGACTGTTTTCGACAGGGAAACCGGCCTTCTGTTGCGCCGGATCTCGGTAGGCGAGGCGCCGGCTCATGTCATGACCAGGGTCGACACCGACCAGGTGCATGTAACGATAAACGGCCAGGACTCGGCGGACTCGGTGGTGGAGCTTTCACCTCTGGCCACATCGGTCGAGAGAAGGATCGATATCGGCAGGGGAAATCCGCATGCCCACTGGATGAGTCATGACGGACACACGATGGTCACCCCGAACGCCTTTTCCGCCGATTCGACGATTTTCGACTTCCCCAGCAACGCGGTCGCCAACATCGTTCCCGCGGGTGAACATCCGATTGCAACAGGGATGATGCCCGACGCGAGCAAATACTATGTCGCCAATTTTCTCAGCAACTCACTCACCGTTATCGATACCCATAGCGGCGCAGTTCTGCGCACGATCGACCTGCTTGCGAACTACAATCCGATAAGCGGTGCCATCTCCGGCCCCGTCGGGGGTCTTCCGATCCAGACGCCGGTGAGCCCGAACGGCAAATACCTGGTTACCGCGAATACCCTGACGGCTACCATAACCATCGCCGATACCGCGACCGACAGGCTGATCGCAATGCTTCCCTGCGATCCGGGTTGCCATGGGGCGCAGTTCGGAGCGAAGCAAGGCGGCGGATACTATGCCTACGTTTCGAGCAAGTTCTCCAACAGCCTGATCGTAGTCGACCCCGATCCAAACAACGACGGTGACGCGTCCGATGCGGCCATCGTCGGAAGGATCCTGCTCGTCTCGGCGCCCGCCACCGTGGCAGACGACACGGTGACGGCAAACGCCGGAATGGGCGGTCAGGGTGTTCTCGCCATCCCTGTCGTGTACAACGGCTGGGTGCAGAATCTTCCCGATGTCTGGAAGCAACAACTGACAGCGGGCCAGATCAATCCCGCGACGGCGGCTCAAACCAGCTCGCCCGCCAATAGGAACGTTTCGCCTTTCCCGCAAAGCCCGCCGGGAAGGTAAGAAGATTCTCGAAACAAACCTCCAAAGACATGCCCCCGCGAGGAGCGGGGGCATGAAATCCCGATAATTTCAGCACCGACCTTCGGCCTCCGCTCGGGCAGCGCGGGGCGTCGCGTCAATGCCGGACCGCAGCGGCGAGAACAATGAGCGATAATACGCCGTGATGCTGATCGCCTGACCGAGCTATTGCTGGTTTCGCGTAAATGGGCGTCAGCCCATATGCACGCCTCGGAACGCCCCGCTTGCGGGAGAAGGGCAGCCCGCGACAGGGTGCGCGCAAGCACCGAGTGCGGGAGCACGCTGCAGCCGCGCCCTTCGCTCCATCGCTTCGCGCTCCGAGATCGCACGGCCGGAGCGGGGG